>JARROL010000174.1:0-5798 GCA_037383965.1 Desulfobacterales bacterium
CAGAGAATCGCTTGAACCCATTGTCGGCGGCCCTCCAATTGACCGAATACCGCAATAAACGTTCACTACCTTATCTTGTCGAAGACAGGAAGAATGCCAAACAGCGAAAACGTTATATTGATCGGGATGCCGGGTGTGGGCAAGACGACCGCCGGCAGGCTCTTGGCTGAACGTCTCGGTTATGCTTTCCTGGACACCGACGTCACGATTCAGACGCTTGAAGGCCGCCGCCTTCAGGAAATCATCGATACCGACGGCCTGGCGACTTTCAGCCGTATCGAAGAACGCGCCATTCTGGCGGTGTCAGTCCAGGCGCATGTGATCGCTACTGGGGGTAGCGTGGTTTACAGCGAGAAAGCCATGCAGCATCTCAAATCCGGTGCTGTGGTCTGTCATTTGGATGCCGATCCCAAATGCCTGCAAGCCCGAATCGACAACATGGACAGCCGGGGGATTGCCATGGCTCCGGGCCAGAGTCTCGCGATGCTTTACACCGAACGTCGCCAGCTGTACCTCAAATATGCCGACTTCAGCATCGACTGCAGTGATCTGAGTCCCAACAAGGTCGTGCAGCGGATCCTGAGCATTCTTCAAAGCCGATTCCTTTATCTCCTCTGATTTTATTTTCTTTGGAAGGGTTTATAAATTACAAATATGTATTATTTTGACCAGTGATTTTGAATTTAACCATCATTTTTTGGAAAGCAGACCCCTGTCATGGACGACATCAAACGGTTCGAAGAGACAACGCTGCTGTATGAAATCAGCAAGGCCCTCAACGAACATCTGGATCTCAAAAAATCCTTATATAAAGTTTTGGACATTCTGTCCTCGTCGTTAAAAATGGAGCGCGGAACGATCACGATTCTCGATCCGCTGCGCAACGAGATCCACATCGAGGTTGCTCACGGTATATCCAAGAGTGCGGTTTCGCGGGTAAAATATCAGCTCGGTGAAGGGATCACCGGCCGCGTGATTCAGTCGGGAAAAATGATCGTTATTCCCAAAATCAGTGAGGAGCCCCACTTTCTCGATCGGACGGCCTCACGCAGGTCCAGAGATTCCCGTGAGCTGTCATTTTTCTGCACGCCCATTAAGAAAGGCAACCAAGTGGTGGGGGCTCTGAGCGTTGACCGTCTCTATGATGAAAGTTACAACCTGGCCGGAGGTAAGAAACTGCTTTCCGTAGTCGCCACCATGGTGGCTCAGCACGTGATCAACCTGGAGACCATTCAGCGCGAAAAGGATCAGCTGCGGGATGAGAACCGTAGGCTCAGGAAGGAGCTGGAAAACAAGTACCGTATTACCAACATTATCGGCAACAGCAACAAGATGCGCGAGGTCTTCCAGATGATCTTTCAGGTGTCGAAAAGCAATGCCACTGTACTCATTCGCGGCGAAAGCGGCACCGGAAAGGAGTTGGTCGCCAACTCAATTCATTACAACAGCCACCGCGCCAAAACCGCCTTTGTCAAGGTCAACTGCGCGGCCCTGCCCTCAAACCTGATCGAGAGCGAACTGTTCGGCCATGAACTGGGGGCTTTTACCGGCGCCATCAAACAAAAACAGGGCAAGTTCGAACTGGCCAACAAGGGAACCATTTTTCTGGATGAAATCGGTGCCATCGGTCTGGATGTTCAGGTCAGCCTGTTGCGGGTGCTGCAGGAGAAAGAATTCGAACGGGTCGGCGGACACAAGACCATCAAGACCGACGTACGGGTCATAGCGGCCACCAACAAGAATCTCGAAGAGGCCGTAGAGGATGGGTCTTTTCGCGGCGATCTGTATTACCGGCTCAACGTGTTTCCGATCTATATGCCCCCGTTGAGGGAGCGTAAGACCGATATGTTGCTGTTGGCGGATCATTTCCTCGAAAAATACGCCCAAGAGAACGGTAAAGATATCCGCCGTTTTTCGACGCCCGCCATCGACATGCTCATGAATTATCACTGGCCCGGAAACGTCCGTGAACTGGAAAACTGCATCGAGCGGGCCGTATTGCTCTGCGAAGAAGGGGTGATCCACAGCTATCACCTGCCGCCGACCCTTCAAACCGGCGTCGAATCCGACACCTTGCCGACCCTTTCGATGGAAGAGGCCGTCGCCAATCTCGAACGGGAAATGATCATCGATGCCCTGAAGAACACCCGCGGCAACATCACTCGGGCGGCCGAAATTCTCCAGACAACGGTCCGCAAGTTTGCCTACAAGGCCAACAGATATGGCGTCGACTTTCGTCACTATCGATAGTTTCCCGCCATTCGATAAGAAAATAGCATCTAACTGGCTAAAAAGGTAGGCGCCTCCACCCGGTTGGGCGGTTGCGCGACGAGACTGAAATTCGCCGCCAACGGTTTCTAGGACCGGACCCGGCCCGCCTTTAAATGAGTGTTGCGGAATAAGCCTTACGGTAATTGCGTAAAAGCGGCATCGACACAAAGACCGGCCCAAGATCCCGTAAGCGGCTTCGGACAGTCAGCCGCTCTGCGCACCCGGCCATCCGGGTGGAGGCGCGTCATCTTATGGGATTGTGGCCGCCTTACTGCAAAATCGATAAAATCCTTTAACTGACAAAACTGAGCAAACTGACCCAACCCCTTTATACTTTGAACGGCCATTGATTGCGACTTCCTTTAACCCCCTCTCCCCCTGTGGAAGAGGGTTGGGGTGAGGGTAAAAAATCGAAGATTATTGCCGTTCACGGTATAACTTCGATTAGAATTTTTATGCATTATGGCGGCCCGAATGGCCATGGGCGTTTAATACGATGAACCACATCCTCCACCAGCCCAAACAGGCGAACCGGCAAAACGGGCTCAACCGGCCAACCTGCAGAACGGGCATGCGCCCGCGATTATTCGGGCGCATGCCTTTCTCCAGGAGGGGAGAGCTAGATGTCAAAGTAGAGGAAGAATTCGTGCGGATGCGGGCGCAGTTTTATCGGGTTGATTTCGTTCTCAATTTTATAGTCGATCCACATGTCGATCGCGTCCTGCGTAAACACTTCGCCCTTTAGCAGAAATTCCGAGTCGGCCCTCAGCGCTTCGAGTGCCTCCTCGAGCGAACCCGGTGCCGATGGGACCTTGGCCAGCTCTTCGGGCGGCAGGTTATAGATGTTCTTGTCGAGCGGATCGCCAGGATCGATCCGGTTTTGAATGCCGTCGATGGCCGCCATCAGGATGGCCGGAAACGCCAAGTAGCCGTTGCAGGAAGGATCGGGGGTCCTGAATTCGATCCGTTTGGCTTTGGGAGATGCGGAGTACATCGGGATACGAACCGCAGCGCTGCGGTTGCGGCTGGAGTAAGCCAGGTTTACCGGCGCTTCGAAACCAGGAACCAGCCGCTTGTATGAGTTGGTGGTCGGGTTGGTAAAGGCACACAGTGCGTTACAGTGCTTCAGAATGCCGCCGATGGCATAGAGTGCTTCCTGGGACACGCCGGCGTATTTGTCACCTGCGAAGGTGGTCTGGCCTTCCTTCCAGATGCTCAGGTGGGTATGCATGCCGGTACCGTTGTCCCCGTAGAGCGGCTTCGGCATGAAAGTGACCGTGTGGCCGTGACGATAGGCAACGTTCTTCAGAACGTATTTAAACCATTTCAACTGATCGGCCATCTGCACCAGCGGTTTGAAGCGCATGTCGATTTCCGCCTGCCCGGCGGTGGCTACCTCATGATGCTGAGCTTCGATTTCGATTCCCAAGTTCTGGAGGGTAAGGACCATTTCGGTGCGAAGGTCCTGAAATTTATCCATGGGCGGTACCGGAAAATAGCCTTCCTTGTGGCGGGGTTTGTAACCGAGATTCGGGCACTCGTCACGGCCCGAGTTCCAAATGCCTTCGACGGAGTCGATTTCATAAAAGGCGCGGTTGGTGGCGGATTCGAAACGGATGTTGTCGAAAATAAAGAACTCGGCTTCGGGTCCGATAAACGCCGTATCACCGATACCCGTGCTCTTCATATAGGCCTCCGCTTTCTGCGCGATGTGGCGCGGATCGCGGGTATAGGGTTCCCGGGTCACCGGATCGGCGATGTTGCAGATCAAAACCAGGGTCGTCTCGGCGAAAAAGGGATCGATATTGGCGGTCGCCGGGTCCGGAATAACCAGCATGTCGCTGGCGTTGATCGGCTGCCATCCGCGGATACTGGATCCGTCGAAACCGAAGCCGTCTTCGAAACACGATTCAGACAGCTCGCTGATGGGGACCGAAAAATGCTGCCACAGTCCTGGAAAGTCCATGAAGCGCAGGTCCAGCATCTTCGCGCCTTTTTCTTTTGCTAGTTCCACTACGTCTTTGGGTGTCATACAGAGTCCTCCTTTTTAGGTTTGTGAAAAATTGAAAATTTAAATGGCGTCTTTGCCGGTCTCACCAGTTCTGACGCGGATCGCTTCTTCGATCGGGGACACAAAAATCTTGCCGTCACCGATTTTACCGGTACTGGCCGCCTCGCGTATTTTTTCCACGATTTTGTCCGCGCGTTCGGCTTCAACGACAATTTCGATTTTGACCTTGGGAATGAAATCGACGATGTATTCGGCGCCGCGGTAGATTTCCTTGTGACCCTTCTGCCGGCCGTAGCCCTTTACCTCGCTGATGGTCATTCCCTGAATGCCGATTTCGTTCAATGCTTCCTTGACGTCATCCAGTTTGAAGGGTTTGATGATAGCCTCTATTTTCTTCATCTCCTTACCTCCTGTTCGATGTGGTCGACTTAAGGGCCCCGGAAAAAAATAATTCCACCTCTTGCTTGCCTTATGGCCCGTCTATTGCGTTACATCCACCCACACGTATCCCGGTATGCGCAGGTGGATGTGCCTTGTAGAAACACCATAATCCGGCGCAATCGTGTGGCATTGTTTCTTACCGTGACCCTAAATGATTTCAAATCCTCTTTCGCCGTGCAGGGCGCTGTCGAGTCCTTCGATTTCGCTCTCCTTTACCACTCTCAATCCGCCGGTGACGAACCGGGTAATATAAATGAGTATGATTGTTCCGACAGCCGTAAAAACAGCCGTGGCGACGATTGAGATAATCTGTATCCACAGTTGTTTCGGATTTCCATAAAACAGACCGCGTCCGGCTTCGTTGACGGCGGGATTGGCGAAGAGTCCGGTGGCCAGCGCGCCCCAGATACCGCACACGCCATGGACGCCGAAGGCATCGAGCGAGTCGTCGTAACCGAGCCTGCGTTTCAGAACGGTGACACCGATGTATCCCAGCAGACCCGCCCCGGCGCCGATCACCAGTGATGCCGGCATGTCGACGAAGCCCGCTGCCGGTGTAATGGCCACCAGTCCGGCGACGATGCCGGAGGCCATGCCCAACACGGTCGGTTTTTTACTGATCGTCCACTCGGCAAACATCCACGCCAGGGCCCCGATGGCCGCCGAGGTGTTGGTCACCAGGAAGGCCGAGGCGGCGATGCCGTCCGCCGCCAGTTGACTGCCGGCGTTGAATCCAAACCAGCCGAACCACAGCAGCGCAGCCCCCAACGCGGTGAGAGTGATGCTGGAAGGAAACATGGACTCTTTTCCGTATCCGATGCGTTTGCCGAGAACCAGCGCCAGGACCAACCCGGCGACTCCCGCGTTGATGTGGACTACCGTTCCGCCGGCAAAGTCAAGGGCACCCATGCTGCCCATCCAACCGCCGCCCCAGACCCAGTGAGCGATGGGGCAGTAGATCAGCGTGATCCAAAGGACGGCAAAGACGATCCAGGAAGAAAATTTCATCCGGTCGACGATCGAGCCGAGAACCAATGCCACGGTGATACAGGCGAAGGTCATCTGAAAAAGCGCA
>JARROL010000175.1:0-5791 GCA_037383965.1 Desulfobacterales bacterium
AGGAAATTAAGGAATTGCGCGGAGGCATACCCCTGTGCGCCACACAAGCGATTCCGCCGATTGACGCCGAAATTGCGGAGAAGGGCCATTTATGGACGGAAACTCGTCAGGTTCAAAGGCATCGTGCCGACTCTCCAACCTAAGCTAATCGGTTCCAGGTTCAAGGTTTAGGGGTCAAAGGCTATAAAATGCTGATTTCCGGAACTTTATACGCCATTGTCTGGAGTGCCCGCCTTAACCAATTAGGTGAAACGGTTTTATGAACATCATGAAGCCAGAATAACTCAGATATGAGCTGTTTAAGAGCTTTTCAACCCAGAACGTTGAACCCTGAACCGTTCAACCTATGTCTAAGTTTAGCGAGAACAACATGTACTCGGAAAAGGAAATCGAATATCTCCTCAAGGGAATTGAAGCCTTTGAAAAACGCCTGATCGTCATTTCGCCGGATTTTGAAATACTGGCGACCAACTGCCGGTCGGGCACAGATGAAGATGCCGACATCGTCGGGCAGCTGTGTCACAGCGTATTTTATAATCGCCCGCAACCTTGCGAAAACTGCGCCGTGGTAAAATCAAGCCAAACGGGGCGTCCCTCTCTCCAGACGAAACCGGAAGATGCCGCCAATCTCGAAAAAATGCCGTGCTTCTATGCCTACCCCATTTACGCCGGCGACAAAATCGAAGCTTTCGTGAGCATGGACTTCGACCTGCCGACCAGGGGTCAGATCGAAGATAAACTGCAGAGTTCCAATGCGCTGCTGCGCAACCTGATCCTCAGCGCGGTGGACGGCGTGATCGCTGCCGATAAAAAAGGAAAAATCCTGATTTTCAACGAAATGGCCTCCGAAATATTCGGTTACAGTATTGAAGAGGCGCTCGAGAGTCTGAACATTCGCGACATCTATCCCGATCGGCTCGAGCTCGAGGTCATGAAAACGCTTCGCAGTGAGCAATACGGCGGCACGGGCAAACTGCGTTCCTACGAGACGGATGTGCTCAATAAAGACGGCGAACGCATCCCCATCAACCTCAATGCGGCCATCGTGTACGAGAATGAGCGGGAGATTGCCACCATCGGCTTTTTTCACGACCTGCGCGAAATCAAGCAGATGAAGGAAGAACTTGAAAAAACACAGCTGCAGCTTCTGCAATCGGAAAAGATGGCCTCACTCGGTAAGCTGGCCGCCGGAGTGGCCCACCAGCTCAACAATCCCCTTAGCGGCATCACGCTTTTTACCAAGCTGGTGCTCGAGGACTACAACCTGGAGGATGGCGCCCGCGAAGACCTGGGCCGGGTGCTCTACGATGCCGAACGCTGCAAGGAAACGGTCAAGGAATTGCTCGAATTCACCCGTCAGACCCGCCATCTCATGCAGCCCCACGATATAAACCGGGCTCTCACCCGGACGCTCTTTCTTCTGGAAAACCAATCGCTTTTCCAGAACATCACGATTGAAAAGGAACTGGACCCCGACCTGAAACCGGTTCACAGCGACATTCAGCAGCTGAACCACATGTTCATGAATATCATTTTAAACGCCGCACAGGCCATGGAAGGCAACGGCAGTTTGTCGTTTAAAACCGGTTATCTTCCTGAGAAAGATCGGGTCTGCATCGAAATTTCGGACACCGGACCGGGTATTCCCGAACACATCTTGCCGCACATCTTCGAGCCGTTTTTTACCACAAAGGAGGAAGGTCAAGGCACCGGCTTGGGGTTGAGCCTGGTTTACGGGATCGTGGAAAATCACAGTGGTCGGATAAAAGCCCAGAGCGAACCGGGTAAGGGAACGACGTTTATCATCGAACTGCCCCTTCAGCCTATAGCCGACGGAGGACGCGAAAGTGAATAATGATGTCGATGCGATTCGTATTTTGGTGGTGGACGATGAGCGTGACATTCGGGAGGGCTCGGAGCGGATTCTCAAGCGCATCGGCTTCACTGTCCACATCGCCGACCGCGGCGATGTGGCACTGAAAGTCGTCAAGGAAGTCCATCCCGCTATCGTGCTGCTGGACCTGAAGATGCCCGGCATGGACGGCATGGAGGTTCTCGAGCACATCCGTCAAATGAATGAGGGCATACTGGTTATCGTCATCACCGGTTACGCCACTGTCGAGACAGCCATCACGGCCATGAAGCATGGGGCCTATGACTTTATCCCCAAACCTTTCGAGCCGGATCAACTGCGCATAGTCGTCAATCGCGCGGCTGAAAAAATCCGTTTGACCCGGGACGCCCGAAAGCTCGAAGAGGAAAAAACACGCACCCTGTCTGATCTGGATACCGAAAAAAGCCGAATTCGGACCATCATCGAATCCCTGCCGGATGGCGTCCTGGTTACCAATGCCAGTGGCAAGGTCGTTTTGATCAACCCTTCCTGTAAGCAGCTGCTGCATCTCGACCCCGATATGGGGCCGGGCCGCCAAATCGAGGACTACGTTCCAGATGAAACCCTGAGCAAACTCGTCATGGAGATTTCCAAGGGAAAACACGTCGATTACGGTGATATCCCGGACCACGAGTTCAACCTGACCTCTGATACCTATCTGCGTGCCAGGGCTCAACCTGTTCTGGGGGAGCGAAAGGAATGTCTGGGGGCCGTACTGAATTTTGTCGACATCTCGACCATGAAGGTCCTGGATCGGCTCAAGTCGGAATTCGTGGCCAAGGTGTCGCATGAACTTCGATCCCCGCTGTCAACCATTCACGAACAGTTGGCCATGGTGATCGGCGACCTGGTGAACTCGGCACCGCAGCAGGATCATCACATTCTCACCCGGGCCAAGGAAAAGACCCAGGGGATGATTTCCCTGATCGGCGATCTGCTCGACCTGTCGCGCATCGAGGAAGGAATCATCTGCCACGAGCCAAAGTCGATTCGACTCGACGATCTACTGACAAACATCGTCGACTTTCTCTCCTCCCGGGCTGCCGCCAGCAACCAGTCCCTGACCCTTAACCTGCCCCCACAGCCTCTGCCGGAAATCACTGCGGACCCGCTGGCGTTGGAAAGCATCTTCGGCAACCTGATTACCAATGCCATCAACTACACCCAGGAAGGTGGCCGCATCCGGATCGACGTGGACATGGCGGGCATCAATATCAGGGTAAAAGTCGTGGACAACGGTTTCGGCATGGCGGAAAAACACCTCGACAAAATTTTTGACCGGTTCTATCGCGTTAAAGATGACAGAACGCGCTACATCACCGGCACGGGGCTCGGGCTCCCGATCGTGAAAGGCCTGGTGGACTCACTGGGTGGGATAATCGAGGTGGAAAGTACCCCCGGCGAGGGATCGACCTTCACGGTTCTGCTACCGTCCCAGAACAGTTAGGGTTCACGGAATAGTGAGTTCGCAATGTTGGGCACTGAAGCGCCCCCCGTCAAGGCGCGAAGGCGCTGGAATATATGGATATTCCGGTTTTTCGCACCAGCACCCGGACGAAATGCTTCGGCGACCAAAATATGACATTGTTTTAAAGTGATCCCTTACACATGATAGAAGCGAAAGCAAGGCAACAGACAGAGGCCATTGAATGGACGCATATTACGGCCGCATTCTGACGGGTAAATACAGCGCCCCCCTCAAGGCCCGCATCGAGCAATGCATTCACCATTGCCAGGGTTTCGACGATCTTGGAACACCTGCCATGCCGTACATATCGGCGTGGCGGTCGAAGGAAAACACCATCTGGTATGAGTTCGTCAGCCGACGTATCATCGAGCTTCTTGGATGTGATTATCCCGAGGCCCCGCAGCACTTCAGAGAGAGCATCATCTCACGCCATCGATATACCCGCAAATTCAGACGCAAACGTCCGTCTGAAGAAATACTCAACGGCAGCGAGGTAAATGTTAAAAAGCTGAAGTTGAGACGAGAGGTGATCAGACAGGGAGCCCTCGATGCCGTCTACAAGTTCAAAACGGCCGCATCGGGTGCGTGCTGGATTAAGGATCAGGCAAGCATCGAGGCGTACGAGCCGGAAGGCGTTTATGTATCGCTGGGCAATTTAACCGTCGTCACCAAGGAGATGGAGGCGGAGGAACGGCTCAAGGAGACCCAGAGGTCTTTGCAGAAAAGCGAAAAAAATTATCGCGACCAGTCCCTTCATGACAGTCTGACGCGCCTTTACAACACCAGATATTTGTATAAATCCCTGTCCGCTCTGACAAAGAAACGTCCGAAAAAAGCCAAACCGTTTTCCCTGGTATTTATGGACATCGACAATTTTAAACAGGTTGTCGACACCAATGGCCACCTTAACGCCAGCAAAACACTGCGGGAAATTGCCGCAACCATTAAATCCACGCTATCGGAACCGGCTTACGGCGTCGCCTATGGGGGTGATGAATTCGTGGTGGTCTTACCGGGCTTCGACAAGCAGCAGGCCTTACTTCTGGCAGAAACCATCCGTTTGCGGATAAAAGAGTCGACCTATCTCAAGAGGTCGAACCTTCAGGTCCATGTGAGCGCAAGTCTCGGTATTGCAACCTTTCCCGATGACGCGGACAACTTAACCGACCTTCTGGCCCGGGCGGATCAGGCGATGTTCAGTGTAAAAGAGGGCGGTAAAGATTCAATCTGCGGCATCTCCCGTGAAGAAGGCGACCCGTCGGTCAATAACTGCAGATGACAGAAAAAATCGTCATAATCGCCTTTTTGGTGGAAAGCATTGTGCTTCATGAAATGGCGCACGGTTTCGTCGCCTTGCTTTTTGGAGACCACACCGCCGAAAGACAAGGTCGCATCACGTTGAATCCTATTCCCCACATCGACCCTGTCTGGACAATCGCCATACCGGTCGTGGCTTTCTTTATTTCCAGCGGAACATTTGTTATCGGTGGAGCGAAGCCTGTTCCCGTAAATCCATCCAACTATCGACGACCGGTACTGGGCGACATCTGCGTCTCGGCCGCTGGAATCACCGTAAATTTCCTGATAGCCGTGACAATGATTCTGCTGCTCAATATTGTTCATACAGTTTCAGGAAATCTCACCGGCTCGGCCATCGCCGCCGTTTTCTTGCGCGTTGCACTCCTGAACATCGTGCTGGCTATGTTCAACCTGATTCCCGTCCCGCCGCTGGATGGCAGCCATCTTTTTAAATATTTGCTGCCACTTGGGCTGCGCGGCCCTTATGAGAAGCTCGGCCGCAGCGGTGCGGGGTTTATCATTCTGATCTTAGCCATCAATGTGCCCGGAGTGTGGAATATATTCAGAACCATGTTCTACTGGGTGGGGGATTTTTTGCTGAGCAATCTCATCTTTTTATAACTGGACCTGATCGGCAAGCTTGATCGACCCTTTTCAGTAAAGTCGGTATCCTGAATCGACCACTCATCGTGGCCACCAATTGATAATTTCAATATCCAAGTTGTTCCGTGCCTGATGGTGAAATCGTCGGTGAGGGTCTAGTGTCAGTTTTACCTCAGGCAAGATACAAACTTCAATAATTGCTTGTATGGGCCCGACCGGGAGGAATTATTAGGTATATTTAAACGAGAGATACCAAAGGTGCAACCGCAAGAAATTGTGCTAAATATTACGATACCATATATACTAAGGAAATCCGCCGGATGACAGCTTTTATATTTTGAGAACGATTTTCCCGACATGTTGCTTTTTCAGGAAAAAGGTTTGTGCATCGCGGATTTCTTCCAAGGCAAACGATCTGGCCACGACGGGTTCTATAGCGCCTTGTTCTATGCACTTAATCAGATTGTTGAACACCTCAGGCTCAAGAACGGTACACCCGAATAGGCTGAGATCTTTCAAATACAGGG
>JARROL010000176.1:0-5773 GCA_037383965.1 Desulfobacterales bacterium
ATAGAGTCAGCGGTTCAGCTCTGCGCCGGAGTTTTAGATTCAGTTTGTCTCCTACGGAATAATTCCGCATGGTACTCTGAAAATCATCTTCAGAGACGATTTTGCGGTTATCCAGGGCCAAGATGATATCCCCCTCACGGGCCCCGGCTTTGGCGGCCGGGCTGCCATTTTCAACGATTTTGATCAAGACGCCGGATTTAGCTGGTACGTTCAGATACCGGGAAAGGCCGGCATCGATGTTCTGAACGATAATCCCAATCCATGGCTCGATGACCTCACCGTGAGCGATGAGGTCGGAAATGATTTTCCGGGTTTTGCTGATCGGAATCGCAAATCCGATTCCCTGGGCTTTGGCATAAATGGCGGTGTTGATACCGATCAATTCACCATTGATGTTGAGCAACGGCCCCCCGCTGTTACCGGGATTGATGGAAGCATCGATCTGAATAAATTCGTGGAACACGCGATCGTCTGTGCGAATACTCCTGTCGAGCGCGCTGATCACACCGGTGGTTACGGTGTGAGAAAATCCGAAAGGGTTCCCGATGGCGATGACAGTTTCACCGATCATCAAATCGTCGCTGCTGCCCATTTTGACTTCCGGCAGCACTGCTTTAGATTGGATGCGTAGGACCGCCAGGTCGAAGTCAGGATCGGCACCGACAATCTCGGCCTCGAACTCTCTTTCGTCCTGAAGCGTCACCTTTATCGTTCCGGCATTGGCGATTACATGGGCATTGGTGATGATCAGGCCGCGTTTTCCATCGAGGATGACCCCTGAACCCAAGGTGCTTCTTTCGGGTTGGCGCTCAAGATAGGGATCGAAAAAGTCCTTGAAAAAAGAGTCAAAAAACGGATTGAGACCAAAACCCGAATAGGGTCCGGATCGCTTGCGGGCGGATATGACCGAACTTATGTTAACCACTGCCGGGCTCACGGCGCGTACGGCCTTTACGACGGGACCTTCTCGATCATAAGCAACGCATGGGCCGACAGCGTAAAAACAGCCGAACCAAATTGATACGATCACTCCAAAAAAACATACGGCTATTCTCGGTTGGTTGCCTGGCATTGTCAACTCCGGCTTACGAAGGTGGTGGTTGCATCGCTGAGAGGAGAATTTATTATCATGACTGAACCATCCATTCAAGATGTCTTAATCGATATCGAGCAACCCAGCCGATACTTGGGGATGGAGACCAACGCCGTCCACAAAGACCACAGCCGAGTCGACCTGCATGCCGTCCTGGCTTTTCCCGATCTTTATGACATTGGTACGTCCCATTTCGGGATGCAGATACTCTACCACATTCTCAACCAAAGGCCCGATACCGTTGCCGAACGGGCTTTTGCACCGGGCGTCGACATGGAAGCTCGCCTCAGGACCTTGGGCCGTCCACTAACAAGCCTGGAGTCTGGGACACCCTTACAGAATTTCGATATCATCGGTTTCAGTCTGCTCTATGAACTGAATTACACCAACATCCTGACGATGCTCGAATTGTCGAACATAGCGTTCTTGACCGCCCATCGACAAGAAGATGACCCCCTGGTCGTTGCCGGTGGCCCGTGTACCTGCAATCCGGAACCGGTGGCCGATTTTTTTGATGCGATGCTCGTCGGAGACGGCGAGACCGCCATTATCGCCATGGTCGAGAAATGGTTGATATGGAAAAAAGACGGTCGAAAATCCCGGCTGGCACTCTTGCGACACTGGTCAGAAATCGAAGGAGTATATATACCGTCATTTTTCAAGCCGATCTACGATGTGAAAGGTCTTCAGCATCTCGAGCCGACGTATTCGAATTATGCGAAAATTAAAAGGACTGTTGTCGCGGACCTGGATGGCGCTGCCTTCCCGAGTCAACCGGTCGTTCCCTTCGGGCGGCCGATCCATGATCGACTGCGCCTCGAAGTGGCCCGTGGGTGCACCCGTGGGTGTCGATTTTGTCAGGCCGGGGTGATATACCGCCCGGTGCGGGAACGTTCCGTGCAGACACTTATGAATCAAACAGATCGTGCGCTCCGGCATACAGGCTACGAAGACCTGTCGCTGCTGTCATTGAGCACGGGCGATTACAGCTGTATCGAAACACTGATGCAACTTCTGATGGATCGCTGTGCGGGAGACCACATTGCGGTCTCGCTGCCATCCTTGCGGGCCGGCACCCTGACGCCGGAATTGATGGACTTGATCAAAATGGTCCGTAAAACCGGTTTTACGATTGCGCCCGAGGCCGGCAGTCAGAGGCTGCGCAATGTGATCAACAAGAACATCAACGAAGCGGAAATCGTCGAAACGGTAGAAAACGCCTTCAGATTGGGTTGGCAGGTCATCAAACTGTACTTCATGATCGGTTTGCCGAGTGAAACCGACGATGACCTGACGGCGATTTTCGATCTTGTCCAACGATTAAGGCATCTCAAGCGACCAGAGCGCAGAAGGGGCCAGATCAATGTCAGTGTGGCCACTTTTATTCCCAAACCCCACACCCCTTTTCAATGGGTGGGACAAGTTCCGGTGGAGGCTGCTCATCGAAAAATACACTGGCTCAAGGACAAATTGAACGTCCCCGGGGTCCACTTTAAGTGGCAGCCGCCGGAGGTCAGCCGGATAGAAGGGCTATGGGCCCGGGGCGACCGACGGCTCGGGAAATTGCTGGTCACTGCCTACCGCCTCGGATGCCGGTTGGACGGGTGGAGCGACCATTTTCACTACAACAAATGGCAAAGCGCTTGCGAGGCCGACGGTGTGAATATCGACTTCTTCACTACCCGCCAGCGGGATTTTACCGAACCGCTGCCGTGGGACCCTATCGACACCGGTGTGAGCAAAGAGTTTTTATGGCGGGAGGCTCAGAAAGCGCTCAAGGGAGAGTTGACCGAAGATTGCCGCGGGGGAGACTGCAAAAGCTGCGGTGTTTGCGATTTCAAGGAGTTGGCACCGGTGATCAACGACCTCTGTGGGTTCGGTTCTTCCAGGGGCGGCATTAGGAAAAATCAACCCAATGGGGTAAACCGCCAATTCGTGATAACGTTTTCCAAGACGGGCCCCATCCGGTTTCTCGGCCATCTCGAGATGGCGAACGTCTTTGTTCGCGCCCTGCGCCGAGCCGCTATCCGGTTGAAATATTCGCAAGGATTTCATCCTCAGCCGAAATTGTCTTTTCAGGATGCCCTTCCCGTCGGAATGGAGAGTCTTGAAGAATTGCTTTTAGTGACGGTAACGGATGAAACGACGCCTATCCGGATCATCCGGCAACTCAACGCTCAATTGCCTGACGGTTTGCTGGTCACCGGTTGTCGTCCTATAGCGTCTAAATTCGTCCGACCTGAAACCGTCGTCACAACCTACCGTTTGGTGATTGGCGGAGACGTCTTTTGCGATGAAAAAATCGCTTCCTTTCTGAAAAAGTCAGAATGGATCGTTTCCCGAACCAACCGCAAAGGCAAGGTCAGGCAAATCGACTTGCGCCAGGCGGTTTCAGGCATCGAGCGGATATCGTCTTCGGAATTGATTCTTGGCCTTCGGTCGTTACACGGCAGTATGATGCGACCCGGCGACGTCGTGGAACACCTGTTTGCCGTACCATCGGAAAAATTGAAGCATCTGCGTGTGACCAAGATTTCGTCATGCGGCGACTTTGACTTGGGGAACGAAAAGGATGTTCGTCATGGGTTCGCTGCTTTACAAGCGTCGGCCTATATGCCCTGTCCGAGACCTGAAGGAGGAACCGCAAAATCCGATTAGGTGCTATATCCACTTGTGACCGTTCGATTTTTCTTGTTTAAAACGTCAATCTGTGTCACCACAATCAGGGAAAATCAGGCAAGCATTAGGTGGTGTTCGCCATGCTTTGTCACCGGTTCGACTCTGACAAACACGCCTGCAGCAGAACAAATTTAATCGGTAAAAATAAACGAGAGGTTATGCATCGCAAACTGGTCATCAACGAAGCCCTGCACGAAACCCGGGTTGCACTCCTGGAAGACGGCAATATCGTCGAATTATTTATCGAACGCGGTGATGAATCGGACATCGCCGGTAACATTTACAGAGGCAGGGTTCAACGGGTCCTACCCGGTATACAGGCGGCTTTCATCGATATCGGTTTGAATCAGGCCGCATTCATCTATGTCGACGATGTTTTGGGCGAGCGATTTGAAGCGTTTGAGCAGCTTCTGGAAAATGATGAAGAACTTCCTGAAGACACGCCGGAAGCCGAACCGGACGAGCCGCCAGATACCGAAAACCGTTACACACCCCACATCGAAGATTTGATCACTGAAGGTCAGGAAATGATGGTGCAGGTGGCCAAATCACCCATTGGTACCAAGGGTGCTCGCGTGACTTCCCACATTTCACTGCCCGGTCGGTTTCTGGTGTTAATGCCGACATCGAATCACATCGGTATTTCACGCCGCATTGAAGATCTATCAGAAAGGAACCGGTTGAAAGACATCGTCGTAAACCTTCGTCGCGAACCTTTCGGCTACATCGTCAGGACCGCGGCAGAGAATATTTCAGACGAGAAATTGGCTTCCGAAATGACTTTTCTCAGCAACCTCTGGGCCAATATTCAAGAAAAAAACGAGAGGGCTCCTGCGCCTTCTCTGCTGCACCAGGAACTCGGTTTGAGCCTGCGGGCGGTTAGGGATCTGTTGATCAACGAGGCCGAGAGCCTTGTTATCGATTCGCGTGACGGACACGGAAAGATTCTTAACTTTCTCGACACTTACATGCCAAGCTTGAAAGGAAATGTGGAGCTACACGAAAGTATTGAACCCATATTCGATGCGTATACTCTGGAAGGCGACATTTCAAGAGCCGTGAAAAAGAAGGTCTGGTTGAAATCCGGCGGGTATATTGTGATCGAACACACAGAAGCCCTTGTGGCTATCGATGTGAATACCGGCCGGTACGTGGGAAAGCACAACCTCGAAGAAACGATCCTGAAGACAAACCTCGAAGCCGTCAGGGAAATAGCTTATCAGGTGCGTTTGAGGGACATCGGTGGCATCATCATCATCGATTTCATTGATATGCAGAAAAAATCAAACCAGGAAAAAGTCTTTCACGAACTCAAGGAGGCCTGCAACAAAGATCGCAGCAAGACCCATATTCTGCCCATGTCCGAGATGGGATTGATTCAGATGACCCGCAAACGGAACAAAAAGCCACTGTCCCGCATGCTCTGTGAGCCTTGTCACTACTGCGACGGTGAAGGCTATCTCATATCCAAACAGTCCATTTGCTATAATATTTATCGTGATCTTTTGCGCGAAAGCCAAGATACCGCCTGTTCTCGTTTAACCCTCAAGGTCAATCCAAAAATCGCTGAACTTTTACACGGCGAAGAGAGTCGGCTGATTGTCGAGCTCGAAAAAACAATTAGAAAGCAGATTGTTATCTATCCTAATCCCAGCTACCACATAGAAGAATTTGAAATCTTCGAAAGCTTCCAGAACTGAATTTAAGTGGCCCTATTCGTAAACAGGGGGGCATTTACGGACCGATGCGTCCCGCGCACTGTTTTGCTCGGCGCTCGCATACACTTGGTATGCTTTCTTCTCGCGCCTGGCTTGGTTGGACGCCACTGTCATCCCGGTGCGTCACCTTATTTACGAACAGGCCCACTAAGTCGTCAAAATATCACGTAAAGCGGGAACGTCTTCGCTTGGCTTAATATTATGGGCCATTTCATATTGACATCCGCAAATGTATATGATTAATTTCTAAGGTTTTTGGTTATAATCAGTTATTGTCCTGTCG
>JARROL010000177.1:0-5720 GCA_037383965.1 Desulfobacterales bacterium
CCACGGGAGCGCCCTGTTTCGTATTAGTTGATCCGATGGCGGAACAACCACGCCGCAACGGTCAGGGTGACGAAACCGATGATCGCCATCGGCCAGTATTGGTCGACCAGCAAATAAAAGGGGGTGTTTTCCAGAAAGACGCCCCGGATCACCACCATGAAATACCGCAACGGATCGAGCAGGGTGATTTTTTGCACCACCACCGGCATATTGGCGATCGGGGTGGTAAAACCGGATAAAATGATGGCCGGCACCATGAACAGAAACGCCCCCATCAGCCCCTGCTGCTGGGTGACCGCCAGTGAGGAAATCATCAGACCGATGCCGATAGCCGAAAGAATGAAGAGAAACAGGCCGGTGTAAAGAGTCATGATGTGACCCCGCAGCGGGACATCGAACCAGAAGACCGTGATCAATATAATCACGGTAGCCTCGGCGGTACCAATGATGAAACCCGGCAGGGCTTTGCCGATCAGTATTTCAACCGGTCGCAAAGGGGTCACCAGCAGCTGATCGAATGTTCCCTGTTCCCGCTCTCGCGCCACACTCAGAGCGGTCACCAGAAGGGTGACCACCAGTGTCAGCAAACCGATGATGCCGGGGACGATGAACCAGCGGCTCTCCAGGTTGGCGTTGTACCAGGCCCGGATCTCCAGATGAGCCGGAGGCAATGTGCCACCATGACGTTGGATCCACTCCAGGTTGTAGCGGGTGATAATGGCCCTGACGTAGTTGAGTGCGATCATGGCCGTGTTCGAGTTGCGACCGTCCACAATCACCTGAAGCGATGCCCTGCCGCCGGTCAATAGTTTTCGGCTGAACTGCGGACCGATGTGGACCACCAAAAGGGCACCCTTGCGGTTGATCAGGGGGGCGATCTCGGCATTACGACTGAGCTGCCCGACCTCCTGAAAGTTAGTGGACCCTTTAAAACGGCTCAGCAGGTCGCGTGCCGCGGCACCCCGGTCCTCGTCATAGACGGCGTAAGGAACGTTGTTCAGGTCGTAAGTGGCCGCATAGCCGAATACCAGAAGCTGCACAATTGGCGGAATGACGATGGTGAAGCGGCTTTTCTTGTCTTTCATCAGCGCCAGGAATTCTTTTCGCATCAGGGCGACGATTCGTAGGAACATGCCTCCCCCTAATCCAGTCGCTTGCGGGATTTTTTGCGGCTCAGACCCAGAAAAAGCACGGCAAAGACCATCAACGCCAAAGCGTTGGGCAAAATCACCGACCAGACATTGCCGGCCAGAAACACCGTCTGCAGAATGGATACAAAATAGCGGGCGGCGATAAGATGCGTCACACCCTGGACCATCGTCGGCATGCTGTCGATGTCGAAGATGAAGCCGGAGAGCAAAAAGGCCGGGAGAAAGGTGACGATGATGGCGGCCTGCCCGGCCACAAACTGGTTTCTGGCCGCACTGGATAGGAGTAGCCCCATCCCCAAGGCTACCAGCAAAAACAGCGCCGAGGTTGCCGTCAGGACCCAAAGGGACCCGGTCAGCGGGACCTCGAAAACCCAGACCGCCATGACGACCGAAAGGCCCATACCCCCCATTCCCATGATGAAGTAAGGCAATAGCTTGCCCAGCAAGATTTCGTGCACGGCCACAGGGGTCACCATGAGGGCCTCCATGGTGCCGCGCTCCCACTCGCGGGCCACCACCAGCGCCGTCAACAGAGCCCCTATGAGGGTCATGATCACGGCAATCAGGCCGGGAACAAGAAAATTGCGGCTGCGAACGGCGCTATTGAACCATACCCGCTGCTCCACCTGGATGGGCAAGTTAAGCGGGTTTCCAAGGCTCAATGAGCGCTGTTCCATCCAGTTAAGCCAAGCGCCCTCAACATAACCGGACACCAAGCGGGCGGTGTTGGCATCGACTCCGTTCAAAATGACCTGCACCGCCGCACCGCCCGGTCGTTGTAAATCGGTTGCAAAATTAGCCCGCAAGCCGATGATGCCGTCCACACGATGGTGCATCAACGCCTCTTCGGCTTGTCGCATGTCTTGCATGACCACCGGCGCGAAATAGTGGTTGTTCCTGAAAACCGCGAGGAAACCTGCCGTATCTGCATCGGACTGTTCGACGACAACGGCGATGGGCACGTGTTCGGCGTCGAGGGAGACGCCGTAACCGAACAGCAGCAGCAGGACAACCGGCATGAGGAAGGCTATTCCAATACTGCTCGGGTCCCGCACCACCTGCAAAAATTCCTTACGCACCAGGCCGCGCAACCGCATCAGTCCACCTCCGCGGGCTTTTTCCGATACGGTGGTGCTCCCGCGGTCGTTTTCTCCCGATGCTTTCATGTCGATTTCTCCGGTTGCTCCTGTCGTTTGATAAGAGAGATAAACGCCTCCTCCATGGTTTGCACGGGTTTCTCTTGGCCGTCGGCGACTTTACGCTTGATGTCGATCGGGCTGCCGATGGCCAGAATTTCCCCGGCCGCCATGATCGCCAACCGATCACAGTATTCGGCTTCTTCCATGAAATGGGTGGTTACCAGCACCGTGACACCGGAGGCAGCCAGCGAATTGATGTGACGCCAAAACTCCCGACGCGCCATCGGATCAACTCCTGAGGTAGGCTCGTCCAGAAACAAGATGTCCGGCGCATGCATCAGGGCGGCAGCTAACGCCAACCGTTGTTTGAAACCGAGTGACAACTCCCCGCTGACAGCATCCGTCAGTTCGGACAGTTCAAAACGGTCCAAGACCCAGTCGATCCTGTCGCGGCGCCGCTGTCCCGTCAATCCGTAAGCGCTGCTGAAAAACTGCAGGTTCTGGCGCACGCTGAGATTGCCGTAGAGTGAAAATTTCTGTGACATGTAACCGATGCGGGCCCGGGCCTTGGCCGCCGCGCGCCGTAAATCACGACCGGCCACGCTCAGTTGTCCGTCGCTGACCGGCAACAACCCGCAGAGCATGCGGAATGTGGTGGTCTTGCCGGCGCCGTTGGCGCCCAGCAAACCGAACACCTCGCCCTGGAACACTTCAAAGGAAACGTTCTTGACGGCGTAAAAGTCGCCGAACCGGCGCCGGACATGGTTTACCCTGATGACGGCCTCGTCTGCCCTCGATGGCGACACCCGGGTATCCAACTCTGTAGAGGGTTTCCAGTCGACGCCATCATCAGTGCGGGCGGCCTTGAGCATGGCAACGTAGCAGTCTTCGAACCGGGGCGGCACTGCCGCGATCTCGACATCCGTCACGTCTGACAGCAGGGTCGCCGGGTCCGGCGCTTCCGTGTCTGCCATCACCAGGCGAACCGCGTCACCCTGAATAACGGCATCCACGACCCCTTCAGCATCTGCCAGACGCTCCTGCAATTGGCGTTTCTTCAGACTGCCAGCAGACACCGTGTAGGTCCGCCCTTTTTGCTTGGCTCTGAAGTCACCCGGCGGACCATGGCCGAGAACCCGGCCTTCATGGAGGATCACCACTGCATCGCACCGCTCGGCTTCGTCCAGGTATGCGGTGCTCAAGAGCACGCTCATCCCTTCGGTTTCCACCAGCCGGTCGACAATGGACCAGAGTTCGCGGCGCGATACCGGATCGACGCCGACCGTGGGTTCGTCCAGCAACAGCAGGCGCGGTGGCCGCACCAACGTGCAGGCCAAACCGAGTTTCTGCTTCATGCCGCCGGACAACTGCCCGGCCAGCCGCGTGGTGAACGCACCAAGATTGGTCATCCGGTTGAGCTCTTCGTAGCGCCCGGGTCGGTCGGCCTTAACCACACCTTGAAGATCCGCGTAGAGGTCAAGATTTTCCTGAACGCTGAGATCTTCGTAAAGTCCGAATCGTTGCGGCATGTATCCGATACTGGCCTGCACCTTCAGCGGATCGGTGATGGCATCGATATCGAGCACCGTTATGGCGCCGGCCGCCGGTTTCAAGAGACAGGCCGACAGGCGCATAAGGGTGGTCTTGCCGGCTCCGTCCGGCCCGATAAGACCGGTGATGCGACCGCGGGCGATGCGGATACTGACCTCCTGCAACGCCGGTATACGGCGCTTCCCCTGGAAGAAAACCTTTGACACCCCTTCGAGTTTCAGGGCCGCCCGCCCCGTGTCGGCGTTTCGAACCGGTGTCCCACCTTCTGTATTGACAGCCGCCGACATCATTCCTCCTTGCAGGGTGGAATGCTTTCGGCATCCGCCGGTTGGCGGGATTGGTTCAACGGAATGATCACTGTGGCGGGCATGCCGAGTCTAAGCTCGTTGCGGGGGTTGCAAACGTAAACGCGCACCTGATAGACGAGTCGTGTCCTTAGTTCCGCGGTTTCCACGGATTTGGGGGTAAACTCGGCCACGGGTGAAATATACCCGATCCAAGCCGGATAGGTTTTATCCGGAAAACTGTCGGTGACAACCTGGACGGCCATGCCCGGAAACAGTTTGCCAAGATCTTTTTCCGGAACGTAGGCGCGGACCCATACCGGATCGATCAGGGCCAATGTAAAAACAGCCTTCTGCGGAGACGCCATATCGCCGGGTTCCAGTATGCGGTTCTGGATGACGCCGTCGGACGAAGCATACAGAGAAGCATCAGCCAGCTTCTGACGAGCCAAGGCCAGCTCGGCCTCGAGGGCTTTCAGCTGAGACCTGGCCGCGGCAATGTCTTCCTCCCTGGGTCCGGCCAAGGCCAGCTTCAATTCCTGTACCGCCGCCTGGAGCTGAGCCTGTGCGGCATCGGCCTTGGCCCTGGCCTGATCGATCTGCTCCGGGGCGATCAGGTTCTTCTCTGCCAGGGGCCGCAATCGCCGGTAAGTTCGCTCGAGATCGTCGGCTTGCGCTCGGGAGGCCTCGACTTCAGCCCTTGCCCGGTTGATCTCTTCGAGCCGAGTGCCGGCTTCCAGCTTGGCGACCTCGTCCTGCTGGGCCGCCACCTGTGATGTGACCCGATCGACGTCGTGCTGGAGCCGAACGGTCTCCAAAACAGCCAGCAGCTCTCCGGTTTTCACCGACTCACCTTCCTGGACCATTATCTTGGCAATGCGTTCACTGGCGTTAAAGGCCAGCTCCACCTGGCGGATATCCACGTTGCCGTAGAGCACCAATTCGTTCTTGTGTTCCTTGTGGTCTTGCAGAAAATAGACCCATAGCCCGGTTCCCACCGCCGCGAGAAGTACAAGGATGATCACCAATCGGATCACTTTTTTCTTCATCGAAACCCCTGTCTGCCTGACTGTGTAAAAAAAGACCGCACCGCTTGGGTCCCGGTGGTCGGCCTCGGCCAAATCTAATGCAAATAGAAGCGTACAAAGGCAAAACGTGTATTTGTCCCCGATTTTGACGCCGATTACAATAAACAAAATTTTGAGCAGGTGATAAACTAGATAGGGATGATGACGAATAAAACGGCATCTTCTTCATATTTTTGTTGCGACAACCTGCAGGGCGGGAATGCGAAATGGAAATATCCAAAGTGAACAGAGCAGCTATACCGCGGGCTGGATCGAGTGGCAGGGGGTGTTTCAGTTTCCAAATCTTCTGCGGATGGCCTCTTTTTCAGACGGCGACAGGTTGTTCCAATTGTCCAGAGCACGCTGGAGCTGACCGCGCTCGGCCGGTGAAAGCTGCTGCCATCTATTGTTGAGGTCCTGAAGGTGTCGGCGGTTCTGCGGCGGCATCCGGTTCAATTGCTGCATCCGACGCCGCAAGGTTTCTTTTTCCTGCGGTGTCAGCGACTGCCATTCCTGGTAATTTCTTTG
>JARROL010000178.1:0-5702 GCA_037383965.1 Desulfobacterales bacterium
CCCGGGTATTTTTAACCCGAAACATGTTTCCCCCGTGATGACAGAAAACCTCAGCCAATAATAAGTACGCCAAATACGCATATTTTACGTTTGTGTTCTGCCACTTACTTATATGCCCCGGCAGTCCCCCCATCCCTGGCATTATGTTTGCTTCTCTGTCCTGCGATGATACCGCGGTTATAACAAACAACCTTGAACACCTTTTAGGAGGCCAATCATGAAAAATATTTCCGGACTGATTCCCACCGTGGCCGCAACGGCTCTTTTACTGATCGCTATCAGCGCACCTGTTTCTGCCGGCCGAGGCGTGGACGCCGGTCAGCAGGGATGGCGCCCTTGGTGTGCGGGCAACTTGAGTGATGAAGACCAAGAGGTTTTGAGTAAAGAACGTCAGGCATTTTTCGATGACACCCAAGATTTGCGGCAGGACATGTACCTAAAGCGTCTGGAGCTGCAGAGCGAGCTTGCCAAGAAGAATCCGGATGCACCAAAAGCCGTCGCCCTTCAGAACGACATTTCCAAGCTCACAGAGGAATTCGATCAGAAGCGTCTCGACTTTATTTTGAAAATGAGGAAAACCAATCCCGACATGGGCCGGATAGGCAGCTGGAGGGGCAAGAATGAAGGCGTCGCCGATTGCCCGAATTACGGCCACCATATGGGGCGGTGGAAGGGATACGGCATGGGGCCCGGCATGAGAGGACCCGGATACGGCATGGGACCGGGAATGATGGGCGACGATGACGGAGACTGGAATTGTCCCTATGACGGCCGTTCCCTGGGCCCGGGTCGCGGTTACGGCATGATGGGCCGTGGCTATGGTATGGGACCTGGCTACGGACGGGCACAAGGATCGTTGGGTGGGGCATCCGAGCAAGGAGAAACCGGCCCGACATCCGGCCGCCTGGAAACGCCTCTCAAATAAGATGGCGCGCGGTCAGCCGTTGAAAATTATCTTCAGTCGACCCGCAACCCCAACTTGAAGTTGGGAAAGATCACCGAGCAGGGCGATGCCTTTGAGGCCGAAATCGTCACCAAAGACGGCTCCCTGGTGGATAAATTGCTCATCGACAAATCCACCGGATGGATGCACCCGGCCAACCAATAGTTCCAATGCGATGGAAAATGAACAGAAGGTCAAAATGATGATCCACCGAAGAGAATTTCTAAAAGCTGCGGCAGGCGTAGCACTCGGCGCCTGCCTGCCGGCCGGTCTCTTTTCAAAAGCCCTGGCCGGAACCGGCAAACCGGTGAGAGAGTTTCACTTTTCCGCCTCTCCCGCCAAAGTCAGCCTCGGAAGTGGACCTGAATTTACGGCCTGGACCTACAACGGCCAGGTACCGGGTCCGGAAATCAGGGTCAAAGCGGGCGAGATCATTCGGGTTGTGCTGAGAAACTACCTTCCCGAGGGAACCACGATTCACTGGCACGGCATTCCGCTTCAAAATGCCATGGACGGTGTGCCGGGCATTACCCAGCCGCCGGTCATGCCGGGCGAAAGCTTTGTTTACGAATTCGAAGCCGAAATACCCGGTAGTTTCCTGTATCACTCTCACGCCCGCTACCAGCTCGATCAGGGGCTCTACGGGCCGTTGATCGTGGAACCGGCCGGAGCGGAAGAACCCTACGAGCGCGAATACACGCTTGTTCTGGAAGACTGGGTGATGAGGGACGGCGGCGGCAGGGCCCGCACCGAACGCCGACCACCCATGGGAAGGATGCACGGCATGATGGGCCGCGGGCGGTCTTCCGGGCCCGACCAGGGTCCCCTTTGGGAGCCGGTATACGACGGTTACGCTGTCAACGGGAGGATTTCTCCGGCAACGAAATCCCTGACCGTCACCAAGGGAGAGCGGGTCAAGCTGCGCCTGATCAACGCCTCGTCGGCCACCATCTACTATCTAAGGCTGTCCGGTCACACCCTGAGGATCACTCATGCCGACGGCAATCCGATTCGACCGGTCGAAACGGATGTTCTGCGAATCGGAATGGGAGAACGCTATGATGTGGTTTTCGAGGCGGACAATCCAGGTCACTGGCTGCTGGCGGCCGCCGATATGGGTCTCGGGGAAGACCGGCTGCGGGTTCCGATCGTCTACAAGGGCGTCAATTCGAACACAGCCGACCCACCGCGATTTCATCAGGGGTTGCGCTTGGCCTCTTATTCGGACTTCGCTGCCCGCGATCTAAGCGAAAACTCGGCTGGAGAGCCTGATCGTATTTATAATCAAGTGCTTGGCGGCGGCATGCATTCGGCCTTTTGGACCATCAACGGGCGCGTTTATCCAGATACCGAAACGCTGCCGGTCGACAGGGGCGAACGCGTGCGCCTGGCTTACGGCAACCACAGCATGATGCCCCATCCGATGCACCTGCACGGCCACTTCTTTAATGTGGTCAACCGGTTGCTTCCCCGCGAGCAGTGGGTGCTCAAAGACACGATCATCGTCGATCCGATGCGGCGCATCGAGGTAGAATTCACGGCCGACAACCCCGGCAGCTGGTTTCATCACTGTCACAACCTCTACCACATGGAAGCCGGGATGGCCAACGTGGTCGCCTACCGGTCAACCTCCCGATCCGAAAAATTTTGAGACGAAAACACTATTTTATTGTACCGTGGCAGCCATGAGCGGTTAACTATGAACCGTTAATCCCGACTGGAAGGGAAACCGCTTACCATAGAAGAGGTTAGGCCTTTCTACTGTTAACGAGGTTTTTGACTCCGTGCGTTAAATCGGCTATGATGCGGCAAGATATATGAATCAAAGGAAAATCTGACCTTGCCGCCTTTGAGTAACGCCAGGAGAATCAGCTCACAGCCGCTATTCAGCACCGTATTGATCGGCCTGTCCATCGCGCAACTCGTAGCAATGGCCCAGGTCTATTTTTCCACTCTTCACCTGTTCAAAGAAGTATCCGCCCTGCACCGAGCGGGATACCTCGAAATCCCCACTCTTCAATCCCTGCAGAAACTGGGAACCCTCGGACCGACGGTGTTCGGCGGACTGTTTTTCACCCTGAGCACCGGCGCAGGGCTCACCCTGGCCACAATTGGCGCTGTATGGATCTGGCACAACCTGTCGCAGCGCAATCGACTTGTGCTAATCCTGCTTCTTATCGTCTGGGTGGGCGGCCTGTTGATGGTCAATTTAAACGGCTTTAACCTCTTCGGTTCGCTTTACTTTGCGCTGATCCCGGCGAGTGTGTCCCTGGTATATCTCCGCTGTCTGCCGCCGGAACACGACCATAAAAGAGTATTAAACCGCCTGCTACCCTTCTACCCGCTGGCGTGCCTGGCCTTAATCTGGGGCATCCAGGCCGACAACAACCTCTTCATCAATATCAGGGATTTCCTCCTGCTCTCCAACCCGGTCGGCAAGTCAGTCAATGATTTTTACTACCGCTATACCCTTTATCCGGCCGAGGCGTTCAAATCGCTGGAACAGAAACTGCAGCACCCGATCAGGTTGACCGATATCAGGCCGGCTGCTCTCGGCCGCAAGTTGGCATCCCAAATGCGATACCGCGATTATCTGGTAGTGGGTGACGACGAGCCGGTCGAATTGCAGATTAAACAGGCGGGGGATCACCTAGACTGGCTGAATAACGGCAAGCGAATCCTGTTCATTACGCCCGCATCGTTCTTCTCGAACCCGAACGCCGTACTTGCGCAGTACAGCCGCAAAACGGACCGGTCGGCCTTCTTGCGCACCTTCACCTTTTTCGGCATCCTGCTGGCGTTCCCGATCCTTCTTTACGGCGCCGTTTTTGGTATCCTGCGGCTGCTGACGGGCCTTTTTATGCAGCCTTCCCGCGCCAACCTTCTCGCCAGCATACTGTGCTTTATAATCGGGGTCGTGCTTCTCATTCCGGTATACCAGGGAGCCCGGCGGCCGTTGAATGCCGAGAATCTGGCGATAGCCCTGGAAGATGCCGACTGGCGTGATCGGGTAGCGGCCCTAAAACTGATTGAACAGCTGCAATTGGAAGTCACCGCTTACCCGTCCTATGAAAAGTCGATGGCCAGTCGGCATCTTCCCGAGAGATACTGGCTGGCCCATGCGCTGGGATCGAGCAAAGAGGATCGCACGATTGACAATCTGTTCACGCTCCTGGACGATCCTCAGAACAATGTCGTTTGCCAGGCCCTGTATGCCCTCGGCAAGCGGGGTGGAGACAGAAAGTCCGATATCATCGAAGCGATCCTCGCAAAAATCCGCACAACCGACAGTTGGTACGTTCAGCGATACGCATACCTTGCCTTGAGGTCACTCGGATGGCGGCAGCCCGCATCGAATTAAAAACCCTTCTACTCACCCTACTGGTCATAACAACGGTAGAGTTTATGTCTGCCGGGGTCATGCTGCTGGGCGCCTCGAATCCGCTGGTGGTCACCGGCGTGGACCGATTCCTGGAGTTGTTGCTGATGATGGCGATCCTCGTCTATTCGGACCAGGGTCTGGCGGCTGTCGGCCTGTCAACAGCCACCGCCGCAAGAGGGTTTTCGAAAGGACTCATCTGGGCGGCCGGTTTCGGCGGTGTTGTCGCAGGCGTCGGTTTGGTCGTTTCCCTTTGGGGAATCAACCCAATGCAATTGATCCGTATACCCCTGCCCTCAGATCCGTCCGAAACCCTGCAATTATTTCTCATCGGCGGCCTTGTCGGGCCGGTGACCGAAGAGCTGTTCTTCCGGGGAATCCTCTACGGTTATTTTCGGCGCTGGGGAATTTTTCCGGCCCTTTTTTTGAGTACGCTTTTTTTCGTTCTCCTGCACCCGGTCAAGGCACTTGCCGTCACACAGACCGTGGGAGGTGTTCTCTTTGCCGCGGCCTACGAGATCGAGGGCAACCTCCTGGTTCCGATAACAATCCACGTTCTCGGTAACCTGGCGATTTTTTCACTCCCTTTTTTAGTTTGAATTATTGTTTTTTGAGATTATCTTACCTAGAATTTTCAGCAGGAGAGATCATCATGAAAAACGCTTTGGATAAAATGATGTTCGTTGCGGCAATTTCGGTCATAATCGGTGCCTGTTCCTTGGCCTCGATGCCCACCGACGAGGTTGCCCTGATGACCACGGATGAACTGAAATCCAGGCTCGACAAACCGGACACCGTCATCCTTGATGTTCGGGCTGGCAGCGATTGGACCAGCAGTGACCAGAAAATATTGGGAGCCGTTCGCAGCGACCCCAAGGAGTTCAGCAAATGGTCGAATATCTACCCGAAAAAGGACACTATCGTGCTGTATTGTGCCTGACCCAACGAATACACCAGTGTCAGGATGGCACAAAAACTGGTGGCCGAAGGATACAGGAATGTTTATGCCCTCAGGGGCGGCTGGAAAGAATGGGTGAATGCCGGATATCCGGTGGAGAAAAAGTGATCGAACGGCAAGGTCAAAACCAAAAGAAGGGGCGGCGATAAGCGATGCGTCCGTCGCCGCCCCTTAGCCCTTTTGCAGTAACCATTTTTAATTAAGCTAAATCCGTGCTTTGACGTATTTCACAACTGTCCTCCGGGCAAAAAAGATTCAGCCAGACACCTCCCCTTGACTTGGCTTCGGCGCCGACAGCCGATAAAGTGATTTTACCGTCGTCGCTGATGCATGACCTGTCCGGGCAATTGATTTCAAGCCAGACACCCGGCTGTCCCGATTTAGCAGCCGCCTGTCTTTTTTCCGGCTGTAGCGCCGCGACC
>JARROL010000179.1:0-8246 GCA_037383965.1 Desulfobacterales bacterium
GCATGTCTTCCCAGTGGTCTTCGTAGCGATACTGCAACGAGTTCTTCGGGTTGAGCTGTTCGATGTAAAAATCGACATCGTCCACCATCACATTGGTAATTCCCCAGGCCACATGCCGGTTGCGCCCTAAAGGCAGGCCGGGCAGCCCCGGAATGGCAAATCCGGCGGCCTCGATGGTAGGACAGACGAGGTGCACTTCCCACCAGAGGGAGGGGTTCGTGAGGGGCATGTGGGTGTCATTGGCCAGAAGCGGTTTGCCGGTCGCGCTGCGGGCCTCGGATATGGCCCAGTTGTTGCTGGCCGGCGCCGGTGTAAATCCGGTCAGGCGGTTCACCTTCAAGAAAATGGCAGCGGTCGCAGAAAAATCATATCTTGGGATCGGGTCAATATCCATGACTATCGGCCGGCCGGTTTCGGCCGGCGGTGCGAAGGCATCTCGAAAGCGGTCCTTCCCGACCTTTTTTACAATATCGGCAGCGGTAAGGTCAACTTTCCACCCCAGGCTCAAGCCCCAGTTGATAAGGGTGTAGATTGCGCGGTAATCGTCTGACCGCCAGGGTTCGGGCTGGTGCCCGAGCACCTTGAATTCGAGAGGCAGACGATCACGGTGTTCTTCAAGATAGGCATTAACGCCGGCGGCAAAGGCGTCGGTCAGAAGGGCCACATCATCCGGGAGGCGCCGGGGTTTGCCGGCCGCGGCGAGGGTTCGAAAGTGGCGATCGGCTTCCAGGGCCTCTTTTCCGAAGAGTTCCGCCAGGCGGCCGGTGCCGACCCGGCGGTAGAATTCCATCTGCCACAGGCGGTCCTGGGCCATGGCATAGCCCATGGCGAAAAAAAGATCCGGTTCGCTCTGCGCGTAAATATGTGGAATGCCATGGATGTCGCGAACGATTTCCACCGGGTCCCGGATGCCCGCTACCGTGATGGCGCCGGATACTTGCGGTTGACTCACCGAAACGGTGCGCTGGAACCAGAAAAAGGTAACGGCAGCCGTCAGAACGGCGAATCCGATCAGGCCCAGCAGGCCGATCCCCGACCATTTGATCCATCGGTTTGGCATGAAACCTCTTGTATGATTAAGCGGTCAGACAATTGGCCGCCGGACGGCGAAACGCGTTTCCCGGCGACTGAAGAACACCAGAAAAACCGGGCCCAGGGCACAGCCGGCGGCCATCGTGAGATACCCCATGCCCCAGGCGAGTGTCATCTTCGAACTGAAAAGATCGAGCACCATGCCGACAGCCAGTGGTCCGAGGAATGCCGCCCCGAAGCCGAGGGTGGAATGCAGCGCCAGTGTAGCCCCACGATAACCAGATGGTGCGGCGGCAACCGCACCGGCCGTCAAGGCCGCCGAATCTCCCACGACCGTGATCGCATGCAGAAGGCACAGACCGATCACCACCGCATAGGGCAGGGAAGCGCTGAAACCGATCACGCTGCACAGGAGTGCCGAAACCGACATGATCAGTATGATGATTTTTTTGCGGCCGAACACACGGGCCATTTCATTGCCGGCGATGCTGGCGGGAAGCCCGATCAAACCGATAAGGAAGGCGATCCGGGTGGCCGAAAAGCTGAACGACGATGCGGGCTGAAGCCCCTGGCTGAACGTGAGGAAGGCCACGATCCAGGAACGCAAACTGAAAAGCTCCCACATGTGGGCCGCATACCCGAAAATGTAGGCCAGCGCACTGCCGGTTGCCAACACCGGTTTGAAATCGAACCAACTTCCTGCCGTCGCAGAGGCCGTGCGCGTGGCGCCCGGCGGCAGAAGGCGCGCCGCCGTCAGCAGGGCGCACAGCGCGCAGAGTGCCGCAAGGGCAAAGGCCCATCGCCAGCCGAAGCGCGTGTTGATCTCTCCGGCCAGTAAGTAGGACAGGCTGAGCCCGATCGAAAAAGAAGCCGTGTAGAAAGAGACATACCGGCTTTGCAATGCGCCTTCGGTGTGGTCGCCGAGCAGTTTGAGACCGGGCATGTAAATGCCCGCCAGACTGAGTCCGGAGAGAAGGCGGAAAACAAAGGCGGTCCAGAATCCCGTGGCGAAAAGTGCAAACCCCAAAGCGGAAATCGTACTACCCAATGCGCCGAGCAGGACCATGCGCCGTGCGTCGAAGCGGTCGGTAACGCTGACGAGAACCGGGACGCTTATCATGTAGCCCGCATAGTAGACTGCGGTGATCCAGCCGGCCTCGGTGTTGCTCAACCGCCACACGCCGATAAAGGTCGGCAGCAGGGCCGGAAATGTGGCGATGCCGATCAGGGCCAGAACTTCTACCAGGCAGAGGGTAAAGGTGATGCGGTGGTGATTCATCGTCCGTGTTCCGGTCTTCAATGTCTATACTGGCTTGCCCGGATGTCATAGCGGCGCATGATTTGCTGCAGGGCCTGACGCTCGAGACCGCACTGACGGGCCGCACGGGAGACGTTGCCCTGATTTTCCGAGAGCAGACGGGACAGGTATTCCTGGTTGAAATGGACAAGGGTTTTTTCCTTGGCCTCTTTGTACGGCAAATTTGTCGGCGCCGTCTCACCTGGATACGCGGTTGTGTTCCTTTTGACCAGATCGATATTCTGCGGCCGGATCTCATCGGTGGTGGAGAAGAGGATTCCCTGCATAATGACGTTCTCGAGTTCTCTGACGTTTCCTTCCCAGGTGCGCTTGACGAAGACCTCCATCAAGTCGGAAGAAATTTTCTTCAGCGGCTTTTTCAGCTTGGCGCAGTGCTTTTCGAGCAAGTGATTGGCGATGATCGGAATGTCCTCCGGATGCTCCCTGAGTGGTGGCAGCTTAATGGGCAGCACGTTCAGGCGATAGAAAAAGTCTTCCCGGTATTCGCCGACTTTGATTTTCTCTTCCAGATTCTGGTTGGTCGAGGCGATGATGCGCACGTCGACGGAAATCAATTTGGTGTCTCCCAGGGGTTTGATCTCTTTTTCCTGCAGCACCCGCAACAGCTTGGTCTGGATCGTCGGGCTGATGTCCCCGATTTCATCCAGAAATAGGGTCCCGAGATGGGCCTCCTGGAAAAGGCCGATCTTGTTCTGCGCGGCATGAGTGAAGGCGCCTTTTTTGTACCCGAAGAGTTCGCTTTCCAGGATGGTTTCCGGAACGGTGGGGCAGTTGACGGCCACAAAAGGCCTGCGGCTGCGATTGCTCAGGTTGTGGACCGCCCGGGCGACCAGCTCCTTGCCGGTTCCCGACTCACCGGTAATCAGGACCGTCAGGTTGGTTTTGGCGACCATCTGAATGGTTTCATACACCCGGTTCATGGCGCCGCTTTTCCCGACGATATTCTGAAAGGCCGTGTTGTCTCTGCATTCCATTTGCAGCCGGAGGTTTTCCTGCAGCAAGCGACTGCGCTCAAGCGCTTTTTCGAGCCGCACGATGAGGGCTTCGTGATCAAACGGTTTGGTGACAAAATCGTAGGCCCCGTTGCGCATGGCTTCCACTGCCGTGTCCACCGTCCCGTAGGCGGTCATCATGACCACGGTCAGCTCCGGCTGCTCGCGCTTAATGAACTCCAGAAGCGCCAGCCCATCCATCTCCGGCATTTTGATATCCGCCAGAACGAGATCGAACGGGTCACGCGAAATGGCCTGCAATGCCGCCTTGCCTGATGATGCCGTTTCGATGTGGCAGTTCAGATCGGGCGCCAGGCTGCGCTCGAGCAGCTGCAGCATGTCCTGCTCATCATCGACGATCAGTATGTTTCTCTGCATGATGACGACCTTTTTCCGGTGATACAACCGGAAGTATGATGGTGAAGGTAGCCCCCCGGCCGACCTCGCTGTCAACCGTGATGTCCCCGCCGTGGTTTTTGATGATGCCGTAACTGACCGACAGACCCAGGCCGGTGCCTTCACCGGTCGGCTTGGTGGTGAAGAACGGATCGAAGATGCGGCTCAGGTTCCGTTTTTCGACTCCGTAACCGGTATCGGCGATCGTGATGACGACCTGGCGACTTTCGGGACGGTATTCGATGGAAAGCGACAAGCGGCCTTCGTTGCCCATGGCATGCCGGGCATTGAGGAGCAGATTCATGAACACTTGTTTGATTTTCTTTTCATCCAGAAACATTTGGGGCACCTCAGGGGCGTAATTCTTCACAATCTCGATCCGGTCGTGGTTGCCGTGCTGATGGATGAATTTCAGGACCTCATCGAGGGCCGTGTCGATGCGGACCAGGTTTTCATCGGGGGATGACGTGCGGGCGAAGTTCAAGAGATCTTCCACAATCGTCTTGCAATTGCGCACATGCTTCTCGATAGTCTTCAAATCCTGATATTTTTCCGAATGCGGGTCCTCGTGCCGGATCAGCAGCTGTGTGAAACCGAGGATGATGCCGAGGGGATTGTTGATTTCGTGGGCGATGCCGGCCGACAGCTGACCGATAGAGGCCAGTTTGTCGGTCTGGGCGATCTGTTCCTCGGCCAACCGGCGCTGCTCGATGTCTTTGATCAAGAAGTGAATGGTGTCTTCCTTGTCCGGAAACCCCCGGTCCAGGCTGCCGCTCAGGAGTGTTCGAATGCGGCTGCCGTCGCTGCGCCTGAGGTCGATTTCGGCGTTGGCGACAAAGCCCCCCGTTTCGATGGTATCGGCGACCGACTGCCATTCCGAGGGCTCCAGAAAAAAGCTTTGCAAGTACCGGCCCTGGACTTCGGTATCGTCGACTCCGAGCATTTCGCTGCCGGAGGGGTTAATGTCGACGATGCGGCCGTCTTTTCCAGCCACCAGGATCAAATCGCGTGAGACCTCAAATATGCGGCGATACTTGTGTTCGGAAAGGGCCAGTTCGGCCGTGCGCTCACTGACGAGGGTTTCGAGATTTTGATTCAAGTAGAGCAGTTTGTCCTTGGCGCTCTGCAGGTCCCGTTTGTCGCTGGTAATCTGCTGGTAGATGTTCCAGGTGCGCTCGAAAAAAAGGGTGAAAGAAGCGACAATCACGAAGGTAAAGGTGTTGACGGCACCACTGTATGGTCGAACCCGGTTCCAGGTGGCGGCGTCACCGGTAATGATCAGCAACTGTTTGAGGATGTGACCGGCCGAGCGGGATACGGCAAACACCGCGAGTGCCGTACAGACCCAGAACAAATAAGTCCATACAATGTTATTTTGGTCCCTGCGGCGAAGCAGGTTGGCCAGGCGCATGCACATGAACGCCAGAACGATCATGCAGATAGAACCGAGCACATCCACGATCCAGATCGGCAAAGATGAGACGATCATGGGTGAACCTTCCCGGCTGCGGAGCTGTCCTCATGCAGGAGGCGTTTCAATCCCAGGTACATAAAGACCATGGCCGGCACGCTTAAGAGGTGATCAAGTTTGGCCACATAATAGAGTCGGCTCAGCCATCCGAAACTTTCCGGCGCGCGAACTTCGAGCAACCATGGCCCCTGGCGGGCAATCTCAAGTAGATCGAGCTGTTCCTCGATATAGTGAACCGTATAGGCATCTATATTCCATAGGATAAAAAACAGGCCCGAATACTGGATGAAGCGCCAACCGGAGATGGCGACCAGTTTGCGGTCCCGCAGCCAGTAGATCAAAACACCCATGGAAATAATAAAAAACAGGTGGGCCATTTGGTGTGCATATACCCCCTCGATGCCCCCGTGACCCTGCGTGGCCAGCACTGGCAGCGGCATGGTAACTCGCCCGCTCAACCGCACCACGTGTATGCTGCTGATATTCAGGAATAATTAGAAACTGTCAAGTCTAAACCTTTGAGTCTGTGAGGCAGAGAGAGACAAGCGGCTTGTTGGAGAGTCGCACCGAGGAAGCCCGGTGGTAAGGGTCCCGGCAAAAAATAATTCCACTTCTTGCTTGACTTATGGCCCGTCTACTGCGTTACATCCACCAACACGTATCTCGATACGCGCTGGTGGATGTGACTCATAGACAAACCATAATCCGGCGCAATCGTGAGAAATTATTTCATACCGTGATCCTAAAGCAGAGATTTGATTTATGGGTGGGGTCCGACTGGCGCCTGAGGGTTTAGAAAGGGAATGAAACGTTTGATCTTGGAAAAAACCACCCGGACGAGGATATAAAGAATGACAAAGGGCGCGATAAAATTCAACTCCAAAGCGCCGGCCCATTTCGGCAGAAGGAAAACAATGTCGCCAAAACGCATGTTGAGCCAAGCGGCGGCGAAAAAAGCCGGCCAAATCGAGGCCATGCCCATGGCGATGAAGAGGAAAAAGGACTTGCCGTAGGCCTCGTTGGCCAATTTGTTGATGCCTTTGTAGGCCTCTTCGTCCCCGGCCTGTTTGGCTTTGAGAGATTGTTCGTGGTAATAGAGGGTCTGGTCGGCGTATTCGGCCACCGGTGCCCGATTGATGCGATATACCACCGCTAATGTCAACTCCCCCACAAGAACCGACCAGAACGCCAGGGCAAGGGTTCCCAGCCACCATCCGAGCATAGGGTCTTCAAAGAGCCGATACGGTGCAATCAGAACCGGATCGATCGTTTTCAAAAACGGCGTAATTGGATCCATGGCAGAGGTTCGAAAGGAATGGGCCATTTAGCCCCGCGATGCCGACTTGCCCACACGTCGTGACGATTCCGATTCGTCAAATCGAGCGGCATCACTGTTTGATTGTTGTGCGAATTGAACCCGCGGTCCCGGTACGGCAGAACCGCGGGTGATGAGATCGCACGGCGGTTTTATTTAGAACGGTGGAACAATGCTCTGCCCCAAGAAGCCTTTGGTCGTGTAGCGAAGACCCACATAGAAGGCCAGAACAATAAAAATGATCTTGAGAACTTTATCGGGGATATATTTCGAGGTCCGCGGGCCGATCATGGAACCGATGAAAATACCGACCAGTTCGGCTCCGATGAGGCCCCAGGCAATCACGACGCCCTTGCCAACCATATAAGAAAAAATTGACACGACCATGCCTACCAGCACGCAAAGGGCTGAAGTGCCGGCCACCAGAAACATGGGCAGACCGGCAACCGATGTCAAGAACGGTACATACAGAAATCCGCCGCCGACACCCAGAAAGGAGGCAATCGCTGCGATGAAGATACCGCCCACCATCGGAATCCAGGCTTTGAATTGAAATTCCTGGCCGTAGAACGTGAAACGGATGTTGCCGATAAAAAAGGTTAGAATCCAGCCGACAATGACCAAAATATACGCCACCCATCTGGCGCTGTCCATTAGGTTGATCCACAGGGCCGAGGCTGCCACCATGGCAACCGCAACCCACATAAAGGTGTAGGAACCCTCGATGATCTTGACACCCTGGTCGACCGTGTCGGCTTTTTCGCGAACAGCCTTTTCAAAGGCCTTGGCGGCTGCCTTGGCTTCCTTTTTGCGGGCGGCTCCTTTGGGGGTAACTTCGTAAATAAGGAACAGACCGAGGATGAAGACGATGAGACCAAAGTATCCGATGTAGGCCCGGAGAGAAATTTTACCGGCGGTCAGCTCGGGCACGAGCCAGGAGCCACCGACGCCGCCGATGGCGAGGCAAATGCCCAGCGGCGCCACCAGACGTCCCATGCGGTAGTAATTGAAAGAGGAGATGACACCGCTCAACCCAACGAGCCACTGGTTGGAGACGCGGATGGAATCGGTGAGCAAGTTGTTGACCGGATTTCCCTTGCCGAATGCCTTGGCATAGTCGGCCAGTCCGAAGATGGTTATATGTCCCACTCCGGCCATGATGCCACCGAAGGCGCCAACGGTGGAGAAAATCCAACCGACCCATACGGCCCAAAGCAGGCCCAGGATGAAATTTGGAACAGGCGCACCGGGAATTCCCAGGAAGCCGGGCGGGTCACCGGGTTTGATAACCTCTTTGGTCTTGGCAGCAAATTCGTCGTTCTGGAGACTCTTTTCGATGGCCTGCTTCATTTTGCCCGACATGCCCGGCGTCGTCAGATCAGCGCCTGTCTGAGCCAACGCCACCGTAATAAACGATAAGATGATCAGGAGGCCTGTCGCAAAAAAGAACTTCTTTTTGTTCACCGCTCTATCTCCTTTCGCTGATTGTTTTCGAAGCCGCTGTGCGGATTCGCTATGGGGGTGTTCATTATGATGTTGGAACAGCTTGACTTTTCTTGTGGCATACCTCTGGAAAAGTACAAGCAAGCGGTATGCCACCTAACACGAAGGCAGTAAGGCTGGCGTCAAATCCGATGGAGATAGTCTATATATAAAAAGATATTAAATGGTTATGAGAAATATAGCATTTTTTAGATTTGTAATTTGCAACAGAAAATTCTG
>JARROL010000180.1:0-6498 GCA_037383965.1 Desulfobacterales bacterium
CCGGGAGGACAGCCGCCGATTGGCGTCCTTCAGACCGGAAGCGGGGCACGAACGCGCCTTGTTATTGGTTTTTCGAAGACTGCAGGACGACAAAGAAGCTGCCGCTGTCGCGCTGCACCAGAAGGAGCAAATTGTTCCCCGGCTTCACGCCTTTGACAGCCTGTTGATAATCCTGGAGGTCTTCGATTTTGTGACGATTGGCTTCGATGATCAGGTCGCCGGCTCGCAGATTGGCAGCGTCTGCCGGACTACCCGGCTGAACTGCTGAAACAACCACCCCTTTGGCGTTTGCATCAAACCCCAGGCGTTGGGCCAGTTGAGGCGTCAGTTGCTGAACCGTCATACCCCACTCGGTCTTTTCCGTTTGAGAGACCGCGGCCTGTCCCTCTTCAGCCATTGTGCCGACGGTCAGCTCGATGGTTTTCGGGGTGCCGTTACGGATGATGTCGATTTTGACCCGACTGTTTGGCGCAGTAGAGGCCGCCATCTGCGAGAGCTCACGGCTGCTTTTTACCGCGTTACCGTTAAAGCTTGTGATCACGTCGCCTTGCTGAATTCCGGCTTTTGCCGCCGGGCTGTCGGCGGAGACGTTCGCGACCAACACCCCTCTGGTTTCCTTGATATTGAAGGATTTGGCCAATTCGGGTGTCAGGTCCTGAATCATGATGCCAAGCCAGCCACGAATGACCTTGCCGGCTTTCAGTTGCGGTAAAAGGGATTTGGCCAGATTGATGGGGATGGCAAAGCCGATGCCCTGGCCCTGGGCCACGATGGCGGTATTGATGCCGACGACGGCGCCGTTCATGTCGAAAAGCGGTCCACCGCTGTTGCCCGGATTGATCGCGGCGTCGGTCTGTAAAAAGTCATCGTAAGGACCGGCGCCGATGATGCGCCCCTTGGCACTGATGATCCCGGTGGTCACGGTTTCGCCCAATCCGAACGGATTGCCGACGGCCATGACCCAATCGCCTATCTGAATGCTATCGGAATCACCGAGTACGACCGGTTTCGGAAAGTCCTTGCCCGGCTTGGTTCGGATCAAGGCCAGGTCGGTTTTGGGATCGCGACCGACAATTTTGGCGTCGTATTCCTGGCCGTCCTGCAATTTAACTTTGATTTCAGTGGCCTTTTCAACGACATGATTGTTCGTGATAATCAGTCCGTCGGAGTTGATCACGAAGCCGGAACCCAACGCATGGGTTGTCATGGGCCCGTGGGGCATCTTGCCGGAGAATTGGTCTCCGAAAAATTTCCCGAACGGAGAATCCGGTCCGAAGAAATCCTTCATCGGATTTCCCTGCACGACCTGCGTCGTAGAGATGTTCACAACCGAATTTTTAACCTTGGCCGCAAGGTCGGCGAACGACGGTGGTGCGCCGGGCGGATACGTTTGTTCGGCGGCCATAACCGGAACCGCGGCAATCAAGAGGGCGAGAAGCAGCACCGAAAACGCTGCGGCCGCCGATTGCCGGCACAACAGTTTCTTAAACATGGTCCATTCCTCCTGTGTTACGAGTTGATGTGATACAAACGACCGTTTAATTTGTTCTGTGAACGGATATTAGTGCCGCCCGCATTTTCGCGGTATCGGTTTCGGTCTGATTCTCAAGTAGGAATCGTGAGACGAATTTTGTCGATATTTATCCTACAGGGAGATGGATCGATGGGCGCGGGAGAAGAAGTAGGCGGTCGACAGGCCCTTCCGTTGAACCGCTAAAATTCAGACGGGCGATTTTGCCGGCTTGTAATAGGCCATGTCGTTTCCGCAGCAGGACAAAAAACAGTTTCCGCCTGCATTTCAACAAGACGGAGTCGGGTTTCCGGCAGCCCGTTTACACTCAAATTGAACCCGAAATACATGCTTCACCGTATAGCGCTTGATTGGGAACGGTTCTATGCATTATTCAATTACGCAACCCATCTCCACTCCAGCGGAATGCTGAATGAGCCATCACCACCGGAAATGATGCCACCTGCCTCTGCTCAACGGTCCGAACTCTCTTGTGGACCGGTTGCTTATTTGACCGGGAAGACATTTCTAACGCCCTCAACCGGCCGACGAGCAAGGAAAGAGAAATCGTACCGATTTTCGATGCCAACCCCTCCGACCGATTCGAAACCAAACCGGTGGAGTTGCGTAGTCGCCTAAAGGGACGCCGTGCCAACCGGTTTAAAGGGACATACACATTCTCGCCACCCATGCGCCTGAAGGCGTCGGTTGCCTGCCGCCGAAACGGTATTCAGGTGCGACAGACACGCCAGAGAATGGTCGACGCATCTGGCAATCGAACCAGACGGTTCCTTTTCCGAAACGACCGAGGGTGGCAGTTCCAATGTAAAAAAGCGGTTACGGCAATTAGCCCCATACAGAAAGGAGGAAACAATGAGAAGGATGACGACATGGCTTGTGGGTGTCTTGTTCCTAATGACGGCATTTCTGGCAGCCGACACGGCCCTGGGGGAGGACATTTCCCAGGGGAAACAACTCTTTCAGGAAAAATGCACGATCTGTCATGGTGCAGACGGAAAGGGCAATGGACCTGCTGCCGCCGCTTTAAGTAAACATCCGGCTGATTTCAACAACCCGGAATTTTGGAAGGGGGACGTGGACAAAAAAATCAGCGACATCGTCCGCAACGGCCGCCCTCCGATGCCGGCTTTCAGTCTGTCATCGGATGAAATCCAAACGATTATCGATTACATGAAACAGTCTTTCAAGAAATAGAGGGAAGCGTTTCATCCGAATTTAAGCGGCAACCGAGAAAAGGTTTACTCTTCAGGCTTTACAGATTGGACATCTTCGTTTTTTCAGCCAAGTTGATTGAGTTTTGAAAGGAGGAGAGTCATGAATCGGTATCGTCACTGGACAATTCTCTTGTGTTTGGGTGTTGCCGGCCTTTTTATTTTGCTCACTTCAATGAAAGCCAGGGCCGTTCCCAGTTTTGCCCGCCAGACCGGCATGTCCTGCACAATGTGTCACACCGTCTTTCCCGAGCTCACACCATTCGGTCGACAGTTCAAACTCGGCGGCTTTACATTCAGCACGGTCAGCCCTTCGGAGCCATGGCGTCCGCCCATTGCCGCCATGTTTCAAGCCTCTTTGACCCTGCTTCAGAATAATAACGGCGTATTGACGAGCGGAATCGCGCCTTTCGACAATGCGACGGATTCGGCTACCGATGAAGTGAACTTCCCGCAGCAGGCATCCCTCTTCTACGGCGGCAGAATCGTCGATCACTTCGGTGCGCTGGCACAGCTGACATATGACGGGACTGCAAACGACATCGCCCTGGACTTGACGGACGTCCGCTACGCCCGACACTTCTCACCGGGCGGCACCAACCTCAACGTCGGCTTCACCCTCAACAACAGCCCGACGGTTGAGGACATCTGGAACAGCACCCCGGACTGGGGATTTCCCTACGCCGCTTCGGCCGTGGCACCCACTCCTGCCGCAGCCCCGCTGATCGATGGAGGGCTGACCGGCCAGGTGGGAGGACTTGGAGCTTACGCTTTCTGGCACAATCTGGTATACGGCGCCTTTACGGTCTACCGCACCACAGCCGACGGCATTGCACGGCCTCTGGGTGCCGGCAACGAGGTCGATACCGAAACCGACGGCGCCGTGCCGTACTGGCGGTTTGCCTTGCAGCACAACTGGGGCGGCAACTCAGCCGAGGTGGGCACCTACGGGCTCTATGCCAAGGTCAAACCGGATAGTAGTACCGGCGGAACGAACGACACGTATACGGATGTCGCCTTCGATGCCCAGTATCAGTATATTGCGCCGCCCCATCTGTTTTCGGTTCAGGGAACCTACATTCACGAAAAACAAGACTTGGACGGAAGCTACGATCTCGGTTTGGCAGACATTCCCAATTCCAATCTGGATCAGTTCAAGGTTAATGTAAACTACTTCTACCGCAGCGGCTATGGCCCCATTGGGGGCTCGGTGGGGTACTTCCTGACTGACGGCGACACCGATCCGGCTCTGTATTCCCCCGACCCGGTAGACGGCAGCCGCACCGGATCCCCCAACAGCAAAGGTTTTATTTTCGAGGCGGATTATGTCTTCCGTGAAAAATACAAGTTTTCCCTGCAGTACACGCTTTATCAGGAATTTAATGGCGCCAGTTCCGATTACGACGGATTCGGTCGCGACGCCTCCGACAACAATACGTTCTACGCTCTGATTTGGCTGATGTTCTGACCGGTCTGGAGTGAGAAAATGGAGAAGCGGCCCCCTCCCCGCATGTCGGGACTGTTGGTATCTTACAGATAATAGAGGATTAATGCGATGTTTGACCCGATCTACGAATTTCTCGCCAAGCTTGGCTATACCCATCCGATCCACCCCACCGAAGTCCACATGCCCATCGGCCTGGTGGTCGCGTCGCTGGTCTTCATTTACATCGCCGTGATCTTTAGACGTCACAATCTGGAACAGACCGTCCGGCATTGCATCATTCTCGCGTTCATTTGGATATTTCCAACCATGCTCTTCGGCTACATGGACTGGCAGCATTTTTACGCTGGCGCATGGCTGTTTCCTATCAAAGTGAAATTGGCTACGGCAGCCGTTTTAACGGCACTGTTGCTGTTTGCGGTCATCGTTGGCCACCAAAAAGGTCCGGCGTCCAAAGCGGCCGTGACACTTTATACCCTCTGCTTCCTGGCGGTGGTCGTGCTCGGTTACTTAGGCGGTCAACTGGTATATGGGATTAAAGGATCATCTGCTTCAGCGACTTACGGCGCTGGCGGGAAAATATTTAAGACCAACTGCAGTGCGTGCCACCCCAAGGGCGCCAATGTGATCATGCCGAATTTGCCCCTGAAGGGGTCCGCGAAGCTGGACCAATTCAATACCTTTCTCGCCTTCGTGCGCGACCCCAAACTGCCTGACGGCAAGCCAGGCCCGATGCCGGTGTTTCCACCGTCGAAGATCTCCGACAGCGAAGCGAACGAACTCTATGAATATATCACGCACGAACTGGTTAAATAGGCATTCGTTTGCGCTCTTTACAGTCTTCGAAAACGTTTATTACCCTACTGTCACGCCGGCTGCAGGTCGCACCATCGTCACACGCAAACCTATACGACCACGGCTCTTCCGGTGGAGACCACCGCTGCACCGGTTGTCGGCGGAAAGGCCCAACGTTTCAAGATGGGTGAGACGATTCCGGAGCAGTGGTGGACGCTTTTTCATTCCGAGGACTTGATCCTACAGGGGGTGAATGCTCATTTTTCACCCGGAAATTTGGTGCTTTTACGGGTACACCGACTCATGATCTCCCGACGACCTTATCCGTCCAGGATGAGACCGGTGGGTTCAATTCACGGCTCTTCGAGTCGATATTGGAGCCGCGTTCTTCTCGGCCGCGGATTTCTTTTCCCATCCCGTTTCTGCCTCCGAGACTTCCTTTTGCTGCGGGCGAGGCCCCAGAATAGCGACGATGTCGCTCTCATCGATTTTTTCGCGTTTGAGTAGCTGTTGGGCCATGTCCTTGAGCTTGTCGTAGTGGTCGGCCAATACTTGCCTGGCCTCCTTATAGGAGCTTTCTACGATCTCCTGGACCTCGCCGTCGATGAGCTCCTCCAGTTTCTGGGAATGGTTAATCATTCCCGGTCCCTGGCTCCTGCACCTCGCCGTCGACAAGCTCTTCCAGTTTCTCGGAATGGTTGACCACCCCCGGTCCCTGGCCCAGGAAAGACTGCTGGGTGCTGTCGATCAAAGACATGTTCGGGGCCTGGCGGCTCATACCGTAAACGACGATCATGTTGCGGGCGATCTTGGATACTTTTTCCAGGTCATTGGAGGCCCCGGTCGAGACCTCCCCGAACACGAGGTCCTCGGCTGCGCGTCCCCCCAAAAGGCCCTGGATTTTGCCCAGCAGCTCGGAACGGGACATGAGAAACCGGTCTTCCAGAGGGGATTGCATGGTGTAGCCCAAAGCCCCGATTCCGCGCGGGACGATGGAGACCTTTTGAACCGGGTCGGCCCCGGGGGTTAAATGTCCCACGATGGCATGGCCGGACTCGTGGTAGGCAACCACTTCGCGTTCGTGGGGATTGATGAGCTTGTTTTTCTTCTCCAGGCCGGCGATGACGCGTTCGATCGCATCCTGGAAATCGGCCTGCAAGACGTTGTCATGGTCACGGCGTGATGCCAGAAGCGCAGCCTCATTGCAGACATTAGCGATTTCAGCACCGGCAAAACCGGGCGTTTCTCCGGCCAGTTTATTCAGATCGACATCCTTGTTGAGTGTCAGGCTGCGCGTATGGACCTTGAAGATTTGCACTCGCCCCGTGAAATCCGGCCTGTCCACGAGAATCTGGCGATCGAAGCGCCCGGGTCGCAGAAGAGCCTGATCCAGAACCTCAGGGCGGTTGGTGGCCCCCATGATAATGATTCCGGCTTTGGGATCGAAGCCGTCCATTTCGGTGAGTAGTTGATTCAGGGTGTTTTCGCGTTCGTCGTTGCTGCCGGGAAGGTGGCCC
>JARROL010000181.1:0-5599 GCA_037383965.1 Desulfobacterales bacterium
TTTGATGGCGGCTGCCGGGCAAACAGCCGTGCAGCCACCGCAGCCGTGGCACATCTCCGGAAACGTCAGCACCGTGTCACCCAGCACGACGATCGCCTTGAATTGGCAAATTTTTTCACATTCGCCGCACAGCGTGCATTTCTCCAGGTCGATCTCCGGGACAGGCGTAGTAGCGGTTGTTGTGTCCGAGATTTCCGGTTTTAGAAAGAGGTGGGCGTTCGGCTCTTCCACGTCACAATCCAGCACTTGTACGTCGGATTCGACGGCTACCGCGAGATTGGTGGCCACGGTGGTTTTTCCGGTTCCGCCCTTTCCACTTGCAACGGTGATGATCATTTTACATATCCTGACGTGTCTTTGACGCGCTTTTTCAGTGATCGCAGACGTTCGAGCCGGTTTCCAGCGAATTTGTCAAATACTGTTCCACGAGGTCTTCGGGGGCCAGGCATGGCGCACCGGTGATGACCCGGATGTTGTTCTGCGAAAACAAGTCGACTGCGCGTTGCCCCATTCCACCGGCAATGATGACATCCGTTCCCAGTTCGTGCAACCAACGGGGCAGCACGCCCGGTTCGTGGGGCGGCGGCGTAAGAACTTCCTTCTTGGTGATGCGGTTTTCCTCAACGTGCAGCAACACAAATTCCTGGCTGTGGCCAAAATGTGTGGTCAGTTTACCTTCAGCGGTGGGTATCGCAAATTTCATTTCATGCTCCTTTCAATGGATTAAAATTTTTTGATTACATGTTCGCACTTGACCGGCAATCAAACCCAATGACCCTCCACATTCGGTTCACTGGATTCACTCAGATCGCCCTTCTTGAATTGTTCGACGATGTCCCCCACGCGCCCCGCGACACCCGCGTAGACTTTTATCCCGGCCGCCTCGAGCACCTTGAAGGCCTTGGGCCCGCAATTTCCGGTGATGAGCACATCGGCCTTGTGCTGCAGGACTGTCTTGGCAGCCTGAATGCCGGCCCCCTGAGCCAGGTTGAGATTTTGCTTGTTTTCGACGGCGTCAAATGCAAGCGTGTCCAAGTCTACAATCACGAAATAGGCAGCCCGGCCAAAACGGGCATCGAGGGTCGACTCCAGATCCTTTCCGGTCGACGAGACGGCAATTTTCATTCTCCACTTCCCTATCTTGGGGTTTACGAAAAAATAAATTCGCGCTTACTCTGTTTTTATCTATCATGGATTTGTCTCAAACACTTGTTATGAGATTATGCTCATAATAGAAACCGTATGCAGGGTTGTCAAGAAAAATAATTCATACGGCCGGAAAAATCCGGCCGCATGATTTATGGATTCAATCGACTGAGGAAATTATCGACGGAATCGTCTCGGGCAGGGTTGGGGTGAAATAGGATCGAGTAATGATTGGCACCGTTAACGGGAACTATGCATCGGGGACCTCTTTGAGCATGCGCTCTACGGCACTTTCGGGAAGCACCCGGTCGTCCGGCGACAATGTACCCTCGGTGGCGCGCAGGATCAGAGTCGGGCACTCGATCCGGGGGGAGTAATCCGCCGCGTTGATCTCCTTATGGTATCCCAGCAGCGGCATTGGCGGTGAGACCGTGCACGCAAATAATCGCCCTCCCCTCTCCCTTCCACAGCGCCAGCTGAATGTCGATTCCGTCGCCTCTGGTCCTGATCATCGCGGGGGTGTCCATCGTCCGTCTCCTTACTAAGAATGGAAAAATTTGCTTTGACACCTGAAGCGTTATGATTTAATTTTTAATGTAAAGAACGAGTTGATAGGCCCGGATCATGTTCCGGCAATCGATCCAAGTACATTCATCTGACACCTGTTCTCCCTCTACCTCATCATCCCGATCGACTCTCAGCGAAACCACCTTCGATTTCTGAAAATCCCTTTTCCGCAGGAACAATTGCAGGCGTTTCATAAACAAAAACCGTCCCAACGGCCTTGGGTCGAGCGGCCGATGCCAACCCAAAACAAAAAGGAGGGAACCATGGCCATCAAGGTGTTGATTAAAAGAAAATTCAAAACCGGCAACCTCAACCAGGCGTCCCAACTGCTCAACCGCGCCCGCTACAGCGCGATGGGCATGAAGGGTTACATCTCGTCGGAAACCCTGACAGACCTACGTGACCCACACCGAATCGTGGTCGCTTCCATGTGGCACAGTTTAGAGGATTGGAATAACTGGAAAGCGAACCCATCTCGATCCGAATTTACGGGAGAAATGGAGAAAATCATGGTTGGGCCCGAAGAGATGGAGGCGTATGAGATGGGGATGAAAACAGACGCCTGATCGCAAACAACAACAACTCGCCCGGCCATTCAAGCGGGCGGCTGCTGTCCGGGCATTCATGCGATCAAAGGGGGCGTGATAACTCGGCGCGGGAATGACGACCTCCGAGCTCGCCCCCCGCATCGTTTCCGTCTATAAATGGCCCCAGCTATCACTGCCATAGTATGTCGTCACACATAAATTTTCCTACCCAGTGTCGCCCGCTGCTTGATACTTCAAGCCTGGGAACACAACAATGACCATCGGCAGTATTTGTTTAGGTTTCAGATTTCAGTGCATGCCCGACCGCCTGACATATAATGCCAAATCCCAAAATAAAAGCACCAATTCAATTGCGTCGCTCAAGGCAGTCGAAACACTTCAAAAATGACACGACACTATCGCCCACGCATCCCGCGTCGGCGCAGCATGCCGCTCGCGGTCATAAACCATAGAAAAGTGAGCCCTTGGGCGACAAGCATGATACTAAAGGCCGACCGGTAACCGGCCGGCGCATAGCCGCCTGCGGTTGAGGCCGGCCACAGCTCGATGACCGAACCGATGCCCCACTGGGCCATGAAGGCCGTGACGAACACCAGCAGGTTCACGGCGGTGTTGACCCGTCCGGACAACTGCGGGGGAAAGCTCTGGGAGAGAACCGCGTAAGGCAGAATGCCGGAGGTGCCGAAAAATCCGAAGAGACACCACAGCACCATGGCGGCCGACTTGATCTCCAGAATGATGAGCAGCAATATGCTCATGAAAATCGCCATCCCGGTTGCAGCAACGACAAGCGGGCGGACCCCTTTACGGCTCAGACGTTCGGCCGCGGTTCCCAGTAAGATGAAACCGGACACCATGGCGACGGCTACCAACAAGAGAGTGCCGGCCACCTGATGGCGATCATAGCCGGCCACATCCCGCAGCCAAGGTCCAGCCCACAGGCCCTGGATCGACAAAAAGGTAGCCTGAGAAAGAGTCGTCCAGGGTGCGATACGCCAGAAAACCAGGCTTGAAAATACGCGCTTGATCCCCCGGACCTGCTCTCCGATACGCAGATCCCGACCGGCGACAACCCGCTCGGGTACGACAAAGAAGACGAAGGCCGCGATCACCAAGGTCAATACCGCCAGGGCCGTAAACACCCCGCGCCAGTCCGTGATGGCCAGAGCCGCTTCGACCGGAGCCGTCGCGGCCAGAGCTCCCAAGCCGCCGGCTGCCATCTGAAACCCGTTTATCAGCGGCAGCTGCTCACGCGGATACCAGATCACGTAAGCCTTGAAGGCGGCCATCAGGCAGGCGGACACGCCGAAACCGATCAGTGCGCGACCGGCGACCAGACCGGTGAGTGTCTCCGCTTCAGCAAACACCCAGGCACCAATACCGGCAAACACCAACAAGAAAGCCTCGATCTTACGCGGACCGAACCGATCGAGCAGAACGCCCAGCGGCATTTGAGCAGCGGCAAAGGTTATGAAATAGGCAGAGGTCAGAAGCCCCAGATCGGAAGGATCGACGCCGATGTCGTTCACCAGATTGGGAGCAATGACCGCATTGACCACCCGGTAGAGGTAGGAAAGAAAGTAGCCACAGGCAAAGGGAAGGAAGACCCGCAACCTGACACCAAGCGTGTGCTCTCCTTCGGCCATGATCTCCACCCCGTCCGTTCGGTATCGGTTTCTGATGAGCGTCTGAAAACCGCGACAAAGAAAATCGCCGCCGGCTCGAGAAGGTGACATCGGCCTGCGGTGAGTTTTCCTCCGCGGGTTCTCGATAAAACCGTCTCCGCCCAATTCACTTAATCGATATTGGTGCCGGCGGTCTCGCGATCGTGTTCGGCAGTGTTATCAAAAGCCGGACCACATGGCAACAATCCCTGCGCGATGGATGGGTAGCCCATGAGCCGTTCTCGGCTTATCACGCTCTCGCGCTTATAAACGATTGACCAAACACGAGAATCGTGCTTTTTATTGTATCCACCATTGATCGTAGAAAGAAGACAAGAAATGTTCCAAATTAGCTGGACATGATGCCTTTGGATAGAGACAAGATGCGCGGCGACCGAAAGAAAAATAGCGTCTCCTATGACCTCAATCCCATAACCATGAGAAGATAACATCATGAGACCGAAGACGATGTCTATCGCGTGCGGCCTGTTGTTGGCTTTATTTGCATGCAGCAAGGAAGAAGCGACCAAAGTGGCGCCTCCCCCGCCGAAGGTGGCGGTGATCGTCACCGCGGCGCAGGAGGTTCCCCTTTACCAGGAATTTGTCGGCCAGATCTTCGGGTTGAATGATATCGCCATCTCGGCACGGGTTGAAGGCTTTCTCGAGGGCATCCATTTTCAAGAGGGTTCGGAAGTCGACAAGGGCCAACTGCTCTACACGCTCGAAAGCCAGTCGTTCGAGGAAAAGGTCGCCGCCCAGATGAGCCGGGTGGCCGAGGCGGAAACGATGCTGGCCAAGGCCAAGGGAGACCTGGACCGGATAAAACCGCTCGCCGAGGTGAAGGCGGTCAGCGAAAGTGATCTGGACACGGCCGTGGCGGTGCACGCGGCCGCCCTCGCAGCGCTGAAAGCGGCTCAGGCAAACCTCAGGGCCGTGAAGATTCAGCTCGGCTACACGAAGATTTATTCACCCATATCCGGGATCATCGGCAAAACGCAGGCCAAAGTCGGAGATTTCGTCGGGCGCAATCCGAACCCGGTCATTCTGAACACGGTGTCACAGGTCGACACGGTTCTGGTCAACTTTTTTATTACCGAATCACAATATCTGGAGTTTGCCCGCCTCCGGGGCCAATCAGAACCTTCCAAGCAGGAAGCGAAAAAACTTGAACTGATTCTGGCCGACGAATCCGTTTACGAACAAAAGGGCAAAGCCGATTTTGTCGGCCGGGAAGTCGACCCCACCACCGGGGCCCTGTTGGTTCAAGCGTCCTTTCCCAACCCGGACAAACTCCTTCGTCCGGGGCAGTTTGCCAAGGTCAGAATCGAGGTCGACGTGGTCAAAGACGGCATCCTGATTCCCCAGCGATGTGTCTCCGAACTTCAAGGTCTCTTCAGTGTCTTTGTTGTCGGCTCAAACAACACGGTCGAACGCAGAGAAATAAAGGTCGGCCCGAAGGTCAAGGAATTCTGGCTGATCGTCGAAGGCCTGAAGCTGGGGAGCAGGTGGTCTACGAGGGCTTGCAGATGGTAAGAGACGGGACCATCGTGGAGCCCACGGTGAGTGAGATCGAACCGGTGAACCTGGAACGAAAGTGAATCAGCATGGGTAATTTTTTTGTCAGGCGGCCCATCGTGGCCATGGTGATTGCCATATTCACCGTCATCGTGGGGG
>JARROL010000182.1:0-5597 GCA_037383965.1 Desulfobacterales bacterium
GGCAACACCTATCTTGAGGGCACTTACAGCGAGATCTATCCCGACATCAGCCAGGACGAGGCCGGGCTGCGGAAGCTCTTTATTCAATTTTCGTTTCCCGGGGGAATTCCCAGCCACGCATCGCCGGAGACTCCCGGCTCCCTGCACGAAGGCGGCGAACTGGGCTATTCGCTCAGCCATTCGTTCGGGGCGGTGTTCGACAATCCCGATCTTGTTGTCGCCTGCGTTGTCGGAGACGGCGAGGCGGAAACCGGACCACTTGCAACAGCATGGCATTCCAACAAGTTTCTCAATCCGGCCACCGACGGCGCAGTGCTGCCGATTCTGCATCTCAATGGCTACAAGATTTCCAACCCAACCGTCCTGGCCCGCATCACCCGCGAGGAATTGGAGCAGTTGCTCCGCGGATACGGGTGGACGCCCTACTTCGTCGAGGGTCACGAGCCTGAGAAGATGCATGAGGCCATGGCCTCGGCGCTCGACACGGCGGTGGAACAGATCAAAAAGTTCCAGCAGGACGCCCGCGTCAACGGTAATACCATGCGTCCGCCCTGGCCGATGATCGTTTTCAATTCACCCAAGGGCTGGACAGGGCCGAAGATGATCGACGGCCTTCAGGTTGAAGGTACCTTCCGTGCACACCAGGTACCGCTCTCCGACCCGGCTATGCATCCCGAACACCTCAAGCTGTTGGAAGAATGGCTCAGGAGCTACCGGCCGGAGGAACTCTTCGATGAGCAGGGACGCCTGAAACCGGAACTGGCCGAACTTGCCCCCAGGGGCGAACGGCGCATGGGTGCGAATCCCCATGCCAACGGCGGCATGCTGCTACGCGACCTGCGGATGCCGGATTTCCGCGACTACGCCGAAGCCGTGCCTACGCCGGGCATTCGCGGCATCGGTGACACGCATGTGCTCGGGCCTTTCCTGCGCGATGTGGCGAGGCTGAATAGTGAACAACGGAATTTCCGGGTTTTCGGCCCGGACGAGACGCTCTCCAACGGCTTGGAGGCCCTCTTTGAAGTGACCCAGCGCCAATGGGATGCCACGACCGTGACGAACGACGAATTTCTCGCGCCTACCGGGCGCGTAATGGAAATGCTCAGCGAGCACCAATGCGAGGGATGGCTCGAGGGCTACCTGCTCACCGGGCGGCACGGGCTGTTCAACTGCTACGAGGCGTTTATCCACATCGTCGATTCGATGTTCAACCAGCATGCCAAGTGGCTGAAGGTCACGGCGCACTTGCCGTGGCGGCGGAAGATCGCCTCGCTGAACTACCTGTTGGCCTCACATGTCTGGCGCCAGGATCACAACGGTTTTACCCACCAGGATCCCGGTTTCATCGACCATGTGGTGAACAAGAAGGCCGAGGTCGTGCGGGTTTACTTTCCGCCGGATGCCAACTGCCTGCTTTCGGTGATGGACCACTGCCTGCGCAGCCGCCATTACGTCAATGTCGTGGTCGCGGGCAAACATCCGGCGCCTCAGTGGCTGACCATGGACGCCGCCGTCAAGCACTGCACCGAGGGCATCGGCATCTGGCAGTGGGCCAGCAACGACCAGAGCGCTGCGCCCGATGTGGTCATGGCCTGCTGCGGGGATGTGCCCACACTGGAGACCCTCGCCGCTGTCTCCATTCTGCGCGAGCATCTGCCCGACCTGAAAATCCGGGTGGTCAACATCGTCGACCTCATGAAGCTGCAGCCGCAATCCGAGCACCCGCATGGGCTCTCCGACACGGATTTCGATGAGCTTTTCACCAGAGACAAGCCGGTCATCTTCGCCTTCCATGCATACCCGTGGTTGATCCACCGGCTGACCTACCGCCGCACCAACCACCACAACATCCACGTCCGCGGCTACAAGGAAGAAGGCACCATCACCACACCCTTCGACATGACAGTGCTGAACGATCTGGACCGATTCCATCTTGTGATGGACACCATCGACCGCCTACCGCAGACCGGCGAAAAGGGCATCTACCTGAAACAGCAGCTCAAGGATAAACTGATCGAGCACAAGCAGTACATCAAAAAGCACGGCCAGGACCTGCCGGAAATCCGCAACTGGAAGTGGGGAGATTCCAAATGAAAGCACAAGCGTTTATAGACATTGTGAGAACACTGGTTGCCGGCGACAATGGCCTGCTGGTGATGGATGAAAGAAATCCAACCTGCAACAAACGATTTGCCAGGTTGGAGATTTGGCAAGGCGAGGAGGCGCGCGTGTTGGCGGCACAGCAAGCTCTGGTTCATCGAGCCAGGTGCAACAGTGCTGAACGCCGTGGCGAATACAATACAGCAATGGAAAGGACATGAGCATGACAACAAGTATCCCGCAATCCACCAAACTTGCGGCCTGGCAGGCCCTCGTAGCCCACTACCCGAAAGTCCGGGACTTGCATCTTCGGAAGCTTTTCGCAGACGATCCAAAGCGCGGTGAGCGACTGGCAGCCGAGGCTGTCGGCATCTACTTTGACTATTCGAAGCACCGCATCACCGATGAGACACTCCGGCTCCTTTTGCAATTGGCGGAGGAGGCCGGCCTTCGGGCTCGCATCGATGCCATGTTTCGGGGCGAAAAGATCAACGTTACGGAGAAGCGGGCCGTTCTGCACGTGGCCTTGCGCGCCCCCAAAGGACATTCCATCGTTGTTGACGGTGAAGATGTCGTACCTCAGGTCCACGCCGTGCTCGACAAGATGGCCGACTTCTCCAACCGGGTGCGCAGCGGGGAGTGGAAAGGCCACACCGGTAAGCCGATTCGCAATGTCATTAATATCGGCATCGGCGGGTCTGATCTGGGGCCGGTGATGGCATATGAGGCGTTGCGACATTACAGCCGGCGCAACCTCACCTTCCGCTTCATCTCCAACATCGACGGCACCGACTTCGCCGAGGCCACCCGCGACCTTAACGCCGAAGAGACACTGTTCATCATCTCGTCGAAGACCTTCACGACTTTGGAGACGATGACCAATGCGCACACGGCCCGTGACTGGTCCCTTCAAAGGTTGAAACATCCCGCTTCTGTTGCCAAACATTTCGTCGCGGTCTCGACCAACGCCGTGGAAGTGGCCAAGTTCGGCATCGATACCGCAAATATGTTCGAGTTTTGGGATTGGGTCGGCGGACGGTACTCAATGGACTCGGCGATTGGCCTCTCGACGATCATCGCCATTGGCCCCAAGAATTTCCGCGCTATGCTCGACGGCTTTCACCAGATGGACGAGCATTTCCGCACCTCCCCTTTCGAGCGCAACTTGCCGGTGCTCGTGGGACTTCTGACCCTCTGGTACAATAACTTCTTCGGTACGCAAACTATGGCGGTTCTTCCGTATGAGCAGTACTTGAAGCGCTTTCCGGCTTACCTTCAGCAGTTGACGATGGAAAGTAACGGCAAAAGCGTCACTCTTGATGGAACTGAGGTCGTATGCCAAACCGGGCCAATCTACTGGGGTGAACCGGGTACCAATGGCCAGCATTCCTTCTACCAACTGATTCATCAGGGAACCAAGCTCATCCCCTGCGACTTCATCGGATTTCTTAAGCCGCTGAATCCTCTCGGTCGCCACCACGACTTGCTCTTGGCCAACGTATTTGCCCAGGCAGAAGCGCTCGCCTTTGGCAAAACGCCCCAGGAGGTCCAAGCCGAGGATACACCCGAATTGCTGGTGCCGCACCGGACCTTCGAGGGTAACCGTCCATCCAGCACGATCCTCCTGGAACGGCTGACTCCGGAGGCACTGGGGAAGCTCGTTGCACTCTACGAACACAGCGTCTTCACTCAAGGCGCCATTTGGAATATTGACTCATTTGACCAGTGGGGGGTTGAACTGGGGAAGGCGCTTGCCACGCGCATCATCCCCGAACTTGAAACCGGGGCTAAGCGCCAACTCAAGCATGATAGCTCAACCAACACCCTGATCCGGCGCTACAGGAAATTAAAGGAGAAATGATGCACATTGGCATAGCTGCAGACCATGGCGGGTTTGAATTGAAAGCACAACTGACTGCGGCCCTCAAGGCAGCCGGTTATGAGGTGACGGACTTCGGCGCCCATGAGTTGGTTACAGGAGATGACTATCCGGATGTTGTGGTGCCTCTGGCCAGGGCGGTGGCAAAAGGTGAGGTCGCCCGCGGCGTGGCCATCTGCGGCAGCGGCGTAGGGGCTTGCGTTGCGGCCAATAAGGTGTCCGGCGTACGTGCGGCGTTGATCACGGATTCCTTCTCCGCTCATCAGGGAGTAGAGGACGACGACATGAACGTGATGTGTCTGGGCGGTCGGGTTACCGGACAGGCGCTGTCCTGGGATTTGGTCCAGACCTTCCTGGGCGCCCAGTTCAAGGGGGATGAACGGTTCAGACGTCGTCTTGCGAAAGTGACGGCATTGGAAAGGGAAAGGACTATCTTATGAGTTTAACCATCTATTTTCTGCGACATGGGGAAACCACTGCCAGCCGGATAGGTGGTTACTGCGGGACTCTCGATCCGGATCTAACGCCGGAAGGTTATCAGATGGCAGAGGATTTTGCCGATGCTTATAAATCTCTCCCATGGGTTGCTGTCTTTTCCAGTCCCCTGCGCCGCGCCTTAGCCACGGTCGAACCTCTTTGCAAGGCAGCAGGCATACAAGTGCAACGCAAGGAAGGGCTGCGAGAAATTTCATATGGTCAATGGGAAGGAAAAACCCCTGAAGTGGTGAATCGCGAATTTCATGATACCTATGTTCGCTGGTTAACTGATCCGGGGTGGAATGCGCCTACCGGAGGGGAAAGAGGTATCGATATCGCTCGGCGCAGTTCGCTTGTTATTGAGGAAATTGAGAAAACTTACACTACAGGAAATGTCCTCGTCGTTTCTCACAAGGCCACGATCCGAATTATGTTGTGCTCGCTGTTAGGCATTGACGTGGGGCGTTTTCGCGATCGCATCGCCATGCCTGTAGGCTCTATTAGCATCGTAGAAATGGCGGTGCAAGGTCCTTTATTGCACAAGATGGGCGACCGAACCTATCTGAGGGACCTTCTGCGCAGCCGAGGGGGCACATAGACCCCTGAGTCAGGCAACACGAAATACATCCAGAAAGGAAAAATCATCATGGGCAGCTCAAAAGGGATTGAAAAATTAGAAAAACTGGCCAGACTGACGCGGTATTATATTCTAACCGCAACCACCCACGCGGGTTCCGGTCACCCTACCTCTTCGCTGTCGGCAACGGAACTGATGTGCGGTCTCTTATTCGGCGGCATCTTCAGATACGATACCGAGCAACCGGAGCACCCGAACAACGACCGTCTGATTTTCTCCAAGGGTCATGCTTCGCCGCTTTATTATGCGATGTGGGCGGCCGCCGGCAAGCTTTCCGAAGATGATCTAATGACCTACCGGAAATTCGGAAGCCCTCTGGAAGGTCACCCGACGATGTCCTTCCGTTATGTCGACGCCGCGACCGGTTCCCTTGGCCAGGGACTTTCCATTGGCGTGGGTCTGGCCTTAAACGCCAAATATCTCGATAAACTCACCTACAGGACGTATGTCCTTCTCGGCGACAGCGAAATGGCGGAAGGGTCGCAATGGGAGGCCATGGAAATC
>JARROL010000182.1:5657-7559 GCA_037383965.1 Desulfobacterales bacterium
CAAATCAATCCGGGGACGGATTTTAGAACCGGAGGCGATGAACCCGGAAGAGGTTGTCCCCCGCGCACCCGAACCCATTTATTATCCATCCGGCGAATCCGTTGCCACCCGGAAGGCATACGGCAATGCATTGAAACGGCTTTATCCCCAATTCCCGAAAATCGTGGGTATCGACGGCGAAGTGAGCAACTCCACAATGACGGAAATATTCAAGGAATCGTATCCGAACCGGTTTTTTGAAATGTATATCGCCGAGCAAAACATGGCCGGGGTCGCCCTCGGCCTTCAGTGCCGGGGAAAAATTCCTTTTGCGTCCAGTTTTGCCGCCTTTTTGACGCGCGCGTTTGACCAGATTCGGATGAGCCAGTATTCGGATGCGAACATCAAATTCATAGGATCTCACGCCGGGACATCCATCGGCGAGGACGGCCCTTCGCAGATGGGACTGGAAGATATTGCCATGTTCAGGACCATCCATAACGGTGTGGTGCTATATCCTTCTGACGCGGTGTCCACGGAAAAGATCGTCGAACAGGCAGCCTTATATAAAGGTATCGTATATATCCGCACCACACGCATGAAGACGCCGATCCTCTATGATACCGATGAACAGTTTACCATCGGCGGAAGCAAAGTTTTAAAGAAAAGTGCCGAGGATGTGGCCACCGTCATCGGTGCCGGAGCGACGCTCCATGAAGCCCTTAAGGCATATGACGCGCTTAAAAAAGAAGGAATTCTCATTCGCGTTATCGATCTTTACAGCATCAAGCCCATTGATGAAAAAACGCTTCAGCAGGCCGCTAAAGAAACATCGTGCATAATCACTGTCGAAGATCACTATCCCGAAGGCGGTATCGGCGAGGCGGTCAGGAGTGGGCTGGGTACGGTCTTGGTGCCGCTTTTTTCACTGGCGGTGAGTCTGGCAGGACTATATCCAAAGAAACATCATCCTGTCCGGAGAACTCAAACAGCTCATCGATGAAGACGGCATCCGGGGGGTAACCTCCAACCCGAGTATTTTTGACACGGCCATTGCCGGCAGCGACGATTATGATGATGATATCCGCGACATGGCGATGGAAGACAAAAGCATCGAGGACATTTACCGGTTTTTAACCATCCGGGATGTCCGTCAGGCAGCCGACCTTTTCAGGCCGCTATATGACAGCTCTGAAGGAAAGCACGGGTTTGTCAGCCTGGAGGTCAATCCGCATCTGGCCTATAACGAAAACGGCACCATTAGGGAAGCACGCGAGCTGTGGAAGGCGCTCGATCGCCCAAATGTGTTTATCAAAGTGCCTGCTACTTGGGAAGGATTAAGCTGCATCCGGCGGCTTATCGGAGACGGCATCAACGTTAACGTCACCTTGTTGTTCGGGTTGCAGCGATACCGGGAGGTGACCGATGCCTTTATCAGTGGGCTGGAAGACCGGGCTGCACAGGGAAACCCTATCGACCGGGTGGTCTCCGTGGCCAGTTTTTTCTTGAGCCGGATCGACGCTCTAGTGGATCCTTTGCTTGAAAGGATCATTAAAGGAGGCCCGGAAAAAAGCGGTCAGGCCAAAAAGTGTCACGGCCAGGTGGCCATCGCCAGCGCCAGGCAGGCCTATCAGATATACAAAAAGATTTTTCGGGATGAGCGTTTTCGGAAACTCGAAAACCAGGGAGGCCGGCCCCAGCGCCTACTATGGGCCAGCACCAGTACGAAGAACCCGGAATACTCCGATGTCAAATATGTCGAAGCCCTAATCGGTCCGGACACCATCAATACTTTGCCGCAGAAGACGATTAAGGCTTACCGGGATCAGGGCAACCCTACCGCCCGGCTGGAGGAGGACCTGGATGCGGCCAAGGACGTGCTTAAAAGTCTTTCCGCGCTTGACATCGATATCGATAAAATCA
>JARROL010000183.1:0-5595 GCA_037383965.1 Desulfobacterales bacterium
AGGAGCGGCATTTCGACTCATCGCGATCTCGTGACAAGTAGTGAAAAAGGGGGGCAAATGTGTCGTCCCCCCTTTAATAATCTCAAGGCATTTCCGTTAGCGTTTATATGGTTAATCTACATAGACGAAGATGGGGTTGGAGTAGAACCACAGGTCGGCCCAGGCCTCATCGGCACCGTCCAGGCCTAAATTATCGGTGGCCAGGAAGTCCGAGAGGGGATTGCCCGCAGCATCGGTCTCATGAGGGGTGCTAACGGCCAAGTTGGTGCCTCGCAGACGGAAGTACATGCTCCCGTCAAGATCCTTGACCCGGTAGGTGATGACGATGTAGCCCTCACGATCCACTTTCCAATTGTCTCGCGTAAAGGTGGCGATGACTTTGGCGGTGTCGTTGGTGGCCTTGGTATAATCGGAGCTGGCAGGATCTATCTTGCCCGTAATCTTACCGGCGATCAGATCGACATGGTCCACAACCGGCTTGTCGCCATTCCAATTGCTATCGGGGCTTTTGAATTTTATGGTTATCAGCACCGATTCTTTTCCCCATCGGCGATTCTTGATGTGCATTTCCTGGCCCATATCGGCTTGATCCATTTGGCCGTATGCCTTGAACTCCAGGGCATTGATCAAATCGCCGTGCACGAAATAGGCGTTTCCGGAACGCAGGCCGTCGGCGATCTCGTTCAATGAGTATTCCCCGTCGCCGTCGCTGTCCTCGGCATTTACATAGGTCTTCTGGTATTCGCCGGGGTAGAAGTCGTCACCGCCGGCAGTCCAGTGCTCGTGATAGTCGGAGTTGGCAAAATTGAACCAGCGCCGGCCTTCGCCCAGCAGGGCATCCCACAGACCGCCGACCTGGGCTGTAAAAGATCCCGCGCCGCCAAAGGAACCACCGCAAGCCTGACCGGGCGCACGGCCGAATCCTCGTGCAGGATTGACTTGATGGCCGGGGGCGCCTTCGAATCCGAAGCAGATATCGGGGGCGGCGTTGTTGAAATCGCGGAAATGCTCGATCTGGTAAGCTTCCGCCCGTTCGATATGGGCGAAGATGATCCAGGCGTTGTCGATCAGACCCTTTTCATATTGGTCCTGCATCCAGGCACAGGCCGCCACGGAATCCTCGTGGGTGCTGTTTTGTTTCGCCAGAACACCGAAGGGCGTCCACTCACCGGTTCTCGAAGTATCTTTATCGGATTTGTCGAACTGGTACTCGAAGGCGCTGATGGCCAGGGGGCCCATCATATCGGAGACCACACCGACGCTGCAGTGCTCGTGGGCCGGAACGTTCCACTCGAGTCCGGAAAAGATACGTTTTTCCGGATAGAGGCCACGGGCTTCCAAAATGTCCGAATAGACAAAGTCGCGAAGCGACTGCCAGCGATACATATTTCCACTATCGGGATTGTCCCCCAAAATCGGATTTTCGGGGTATTTGGTGCTGTCGAGCCATGAGACGCCTTCCCCGTCCCTGTTGCGGGCGCCGCCGTGTTCGGAATTCGCCCACCAGTCCAGTCCGAATTCGTTGTTTTTTTCCATCACGAATTCAAAGGTGGTGGAACCGTCGGTATAGTAGGTGTGTTGATGGAAGTCACCGGACAACCACTCGCTTTTTGAATCCTTGTAGTGCTTCGCATCTACGACACTGACAGTCCCCAGGCAAAGCGCGGCCGACAAGGCGGCTGCCACGGCAACTTTTACAAGCGTTTTTCTTCTACTTCTAACCATTCTGCTTCCTCCTTAAACTTTGCTATAATTTGTAAAGGTAAATACTTCGGGCCCCCAAAAAAAGAAAACCTCCAGTCTGGGAATATCACCTCCTTTCATAGCGTGACGCCTCGTGAAATTCTCATAAGCGCCGCTTCGGCTGGCATAGAGACAAACAGCAGCTTCGTGAAATGGTGCCATAAGGATGGCTGTGCCGTGTCCCGCCGGGGATTTTTGGCCATCGAAATTCCAAGAATATCCTTACCGCATCGGTACTGCGCCGGTCGTGAGAATAGATCCTCACCGGGATGAGGATAAATCCTCTATAGTAATGTCTATGTATGAATTAATTTTCGCAGAACGGATTCTGCAACTGGATGACACGGTGTTTATTGAGAAGTAATTTCTAGCAGGTGTCTGTTAGCGGTTTATGTGAAGGAAATGAGATTTCTGTTTTGGACATTTTTCAGAAATATCTGATACTGCAATACGACCACACTTTATTGGCGCGGCTTGGATACCGGGAGATGGGGTAAATTGCCAACCGGTCCGTCAAATCAATCGCGACTGTCTATGGCGAATTTCGCCCGATATTCGGGGACGGTGGCCGGCTCTAATCGGAGAGCCTCTTCATCACATCCAAGTATTCCGGCGAGCGGGAGAGGTAGAAGGAAAGCGCGCGCGCGAAGTCTTTGCCGAGCACCCCGTCGATGAACATCTGGCTGATCTCCCGGTTGCGGTCCAAGGCGAATTGAGAAATCACCAGGATCTGGCGCTCTTCCTCGCTGATGGTGTCGAGCAGGTGCAGCAGGGCGGTGCGGGCCCTCGGCTGGTACATCCAGAAGTAGAGCATGTCGAGGACGTGTATCATGACGATTTTTTCCAGATCACGCGCCTCGGCATTGTCCTTGGCCGAGATCCGGCGGGGGTGGTTGAGGATGTCACGGGTGCCGGTTTCGGGAAAAAGAATTTCGAGCTGTGTGTAGACCCGCAGCAAGTCGGCCAACTTCTTGCGGTAATCTCGAAACCGGAGGTGGATATTGCTGTAGCGATCGCTGAGGCCCTCGATAATGCCGGCGACAAAATCCGAGGCGGCTTTTGAGATGATAGCGGCCCACCTCTGAAGGATGGGATCGATTCCGACGACACCACTGGCGGCCAGGCTCGCGCCGATTGCGGTGTTGAAGATAATAGCGATCGGGATGGACAGAACGCTGCGAAAGAAATTGCCCACGATCACGGCTCGCGGGAATCCGCGAAAGGCATTGTGGCTGGAAAGATAGATGCCGTTGGCCAGAGCCATGAAGGTATAAAGCATGTAGGGATGGGTGGCCGTTGTGATGCCGAAACCCCGATTGAGAATGACGGTTTTCACTAAATAGTCGAGCAACGGCACCGAGAAACCGGTGTAGAGCAACGAATCGGTCAGGCGGTCCCAACTGACATAACTGTTCCAGCGCAGAAGCGGTGAGCGCCTGAGGCCGCCACCGCCCAGGACCGACTGTAGAATGTTGCGCAGGCCGGTAATACCGAACCAGATGAAAGCCCCGCCGTATGCCAGCACCCACCAGTCCTTGGTCAAAGCGAAAGTGGCGAAGGCGGGAATGAACCCGATCAATACCTTCAATGTGTTCTTCAGCCGGGTGTTCATGTAGCGCCACGAAAACCGCCTGTATTTGGGCATCGTCTGAGGGGGATCGAGGTACAGCTCGTTTGTGTTCTCCTTCTGGACCCCGCCTAAGGTGACGATATTGCCGGGGATCTTCATGCGGATCGACTTATCCTGCACGTCCCAGTCCTCGATCTTCTTGTGGCCCAGCCAGCGCAAAACCGGCAGGCGTGCAGCCGCACGATTAAAGGCCCGCACCAATCGGCCGGTACCCTCATAAGGCACAAAGGTCAGGCGCCGGAAAGCGGTCATGGTCATCGGAATGAATTCGCGCGGTTTTCCGGCTCGTTGTGCCACCTCTTTCTGCGCCCGTTGCGGCAATGTTTCGAGAACGGCGAGCCCCATGCCGTGCACCCGTGGAGATCGGCCGGTAGAGTCGCTGCCGATACGGGCTTTCAGGGGCGTTCCTTCGTACAGGGATTTAAAATAGAGGATATCGTGCAAAATGGTGGTCAGCTTCGAGACGCGTTCTATCCGATCGATGTCGTCCGCGTGCTCAAGGCCGTCGATTATCTTGCGGATCACGCGCTTGAGCGTAATGACACTCCCTTCGTTGAGTGCCTGCTGCAGCTCGTTGATGCCGGCCAGGTGGGCAGTTTGGCCGGCGGCATAATCCTTCAGGTTGAAGATTTCGAGTCGGGTGATCAGACCTTCGCAATCGTAGAGCAACTCCAACACATCCGGCACCTTCAGATTGCTGAGGTTGAGGGTGATGCGGTGACCGGAGTGCAGCCGTGAGATCTTTTGGATCAGTTCACAGGGGGAGAGCCTTAAAAGCTCCGGGACCTCAGGGCCGTCGGTGGGCACCTTCGGATTGGGGATTGTCGCATTTTTTTCAGGCCTCAGGTAGCCTTCCAGAAGCTGTTCGATGTCGAGGCGATTGAGACCGACGATCTCTTCGGCAATGTCGCTCTGCCGTTCCGCTTCTGCGCTGTGGTACTGGACTTGCAAGGCTGCGACGCGCTTCTGGAGGGCCTCTAATACATGCTGATGAAGGAATTTGGACAAGTGCAGTTTCGATTTCTGACCCAGGGCTGTGAATTTTAAAAATGCGGTCTCATCGATCGGCGGCAGGTCGATTCTATAGTCGGCGGCGATCTCGTGCCGATGCGAGCAATTGAACTCCCGCAAGAGCGCCATGACATAGTTTTGCTGATAAGCCGACACCTCGCGTCCGGCCTCCATCAATCGCATGACGCCGTTTTCGGTCAGAAAGCACAAAAAGGCTTGCGAGTCGGGAAATCCGCGCGGTACCCAGATGACCTGTACGTATTTGCCACGGAAGCGGGCTGAAAACTCGATGCCGATGCGCACATCGATCCCCATTATGGCGGCAGCCTCCAGCAGTTCGGCGGCGAAACGCGGCTCGATGAAATTGTAATGAATGACGCGCAGGCGCCGGATGCCTTTGATCCAGGCATCCATGATCAAATGCGTGGATGATTTGCGCCCCTTGGTGTTCACGTCGTGGACGTGGTCGTCGAAGGCAATCTGGTTCCACTCCTCCGGCATTTCGAGCAAATGGTAGCGGCGCAGCTGGCGACGCACGAACCGCGGCTTGCCCGCAGCCGTTATCCGGAAGTCATGGGCCAGCTCCAGCTGCCGGCGATAGTCGCCATGGGCCCTGACCAGCTCTTTCATGATCTCCAGCAACACCCGGGCCGTGTTCTTGGGCATACTGCCGCCGGCGGTGCCCAGAATTTCGTCGTGCAGCGACCGCAGGGCGCTGAGCCTATCGTCCACTGCGCCGATTTCGAGCGAACTGAGGAGATGGACCACGGCATAGGCGATCCGTAGACCCTTCGACTCGACCAATTCCTTTATGCCACTGGGATGGAAGAAGGGGTAATATGTTTTACGGGTATACTCGAGGGTCCTGTCCCGGTTCAGGACATCGGTGACGATGCCGAGCAGCTCATGATCGCGCTTGTCAAACAGGATCTTGGAAACCCGTTCATTGGTTTTCATCCGAATCTATTTCCGTCGAATACCTTGCCACATTATAGGAATTAAATTATAACGGTATGAAATTTATATGAAAAAGTAAAGAAAAATGATTTTAACCGCCACACCTTGCAAAAAACTATTTTTTTCGTCTTCCGATTTTTTCGGCGTAAAAGGTCAAGTGTTTGTGTTTTTTACCCGCTGTGGTTATAGTAACGACTCTTTTCGTCGTTTGATGTTCCCCCTTCACGGGACTCGTCAGCGAGGAACCTATTCTC
>JARROL010000184.1:0-9614 GCA_037383965.1 Desulfobacterales bacterium
GCCGACTGTCGTATACCTCGAAAATATCACCGTCCAGTACGTTCGATCGGCTGCCGGCCGCTATTAATACGTCAGCGGCATCGGCCGCGACGATGTAACTTTTCCACGCCTGCAGTTCGATGACCTCGCAAATGTTGTCTTTCACTTCATCGATGATCTCGGTCAGAGACGGTTGGATAAAAGAGGGTTCGACCCGGTTTTGGGAGCGGATCAGCTCGACATCGGGTTCCTCGATCTCTATTTTGTGCGACAACGTTCGGTCGAATATTTTGGTAGCGGTGGACGTGTCGTAGAGTTCGATCAGAGCTTCGACCTGTACGTAGTAATGGGGGCTCCTGAAAAACCAGAACCCCTTGTTTTTTTCGTCGACATTGATGCTGGTGATCTTACCCACCATTACGGCATTGAGGCCGAAACGCCGTCCGGTCATGGCCAAACTGAAGTTGTCGACCGCACCGGAGGCCAGCAGCGGCAACGAGACAAGGGCTTCGGGAAAATCTCCGCCGCCGGGTTTAATGAAAAGGATGTCGGTGCACTCCTCCTGGATAGCCTGCAGGAGATCGTCCTGAAAGAGGTCTTTGGTCACGGGGTCGCCGAAAATACTCTCCATCCGAAAAGGAACGACACCTATTTTCTTTTTCAGTCGCTTGTCGTAGGAACTGGCAGGCTCTTTCACCACAGGCGGCAGGCTCGGACCACCACCCGACCATTTGGAACATCCACCGGCAACGATGAGCAAAAGGATTGAAACTGTCCAGGCCATAATCGGCTTTCGCCGATCCCGCCTTTCTCTAACTGTCATCTACACGATCCTCCTTTAAAGGTCACGGTAAGAAATAATTCCACAAGATTGCTCCGGATTTGGGTTCGACTGCGAGGCTCATCCAGCGGCGCATATCGAGATACGTGTCGGCGGATGTAACGCAGTAGACGATCCAAAATACCGCCAGATGTGGAATTATTTCTTTCCGGGGCCCTAAGCCCCAGACTGTCTGGAAATATGCTGTTAAAAAAAGTGCCTTTTGTAATGTATTCGATGAGTGTTGTCAATCGCACAACAAACACCGTTTGGGCTGATCCTTGACAGGAAAGTTTCTTTCTGATAACAAATCAATATTATTATCGATTCTTTTAAAAAGGGAGAGATTGATGACCTCGATCGATGAACAGATCCTCAAGGCAACCAAAGAGATCGTGGTTAAATTCATTGAAACCGGCCGACTCTCGCCCGGCAGTTTCGGCGAAACTTTCAAGAGCGTATACCGCACGGTCGAAAAGACCGTCAAGGAGAAGAAACCTCAAACCGAAGAACCACCGAAACCGGCCAAATAGCGCCTATGTCAGACGGTGCTATTGGACCGCCCACACAGTGCCATTCCGGGCCTGGCTATCAACGTAGTCGAATTCGTAATTTCTTCTATTCGTCTAATGAACTTCGGCCCAATTCGTCCCCCACGCCATGTTGACCTTCAGTGGCACCTCGAGTTCCCAGACGCCCTCCATGATCGACCGGATCAGCTCTTTCACCGGTCCGAGCTCATCGGGCGGCACCTCGAACACCAGTTCATCGTGAACCGACAGGAGCATGGCGGTCTTACACTGCTTCTTTCGCAGCGCCGCATCGATCCGAATCATCGCGATTTTGATCAAATCGGCGGCCGAGCCTTGAATAGGGGTGTTGACGGCTGTCCGTTCTGCGAATTGACGAACGGTTGCATTGGGGCTTCTGATGTCCGGCAGCAACCGGATGCGACCGAGCAGGGTGCTGGTCCGCATGGTGGCGCCCGCCTCTTTGATGGCGCGTTGCACAAAACGGTGTACCCCCTCATAACGGGCAAAGTAGTTGTCGATATAGACCTTTGCCATTTTCTGACTGATATCGAGCTGCCGCGACAAGCCGAAAGGGCTCATCCCGTAGATGATGCCGAAGTTGATCGCCTTGGCCTGCCGGCGCAGTTCGGTAGTCACCGCATCCGTCGCCACTTGAAATACCTCGGCCGCAGTGCGCGTATGAATGTCCTCTCCGTCCTTGAAAGCCTGAATCAGACGCTTGTCTCCCGAAACATGCGCCAGTAGACGCAGCTCGACCTGAGAGTAGTCAGCCGACAGCAGGCGCCAGCCGGAACAGGGGATAAAGGCACGGCGGATTTCGCGCCCTTCTTCCGTGCGAACCGGGATGTTCTGCAGGTTAGGGTCGGAGCTGCTCAAACGCCCGGTTGCGGTAACAGTCTGATTGAAAGAAGTGTGAATGCGCCCGGTCCGCGGATTGATCAGCTGGATCAATGCATCGGCATACGTCGTTTTGAGCTTCGAGAGGGTCCGGTGTTCGAGCACCAGGGCCGGAAGTTCGTGCAACCGGGCCAGGGTGGTCAGAACGTTGACATCGGTTGAATAACCGGTCCTCTTTTTGGTCTTCTTCTGCACCGGCAGGTTGAGTTTTTCAAATAGGATGTATCCCATCTGTTGGGAAGAATTGATATTGAAAGGCTCTCCGGCCAGAGCATAGATGGTATTTTCAAGCTGCTCGAGCCGCTGTTCGAAAGACTTGGACAGCTCCTGCAGCTTTTCCGGATTAACGGTCAGACCCCTCTGTTCCATGCGCATCAAAACGGGAACCAGCGGCATTTCGATTTTGTGGAATAATTCGGTTAGCCCGATGTCGTCAAGCTCGCGTTCCAGCACTTCTTTGGCCATGAAAGTGATGTCGGCGTCTTCACACGCGTAAGGCACGGCCTTTTCCAGGGACACTTCCGCAAAGCTGCTCATGCCCTTGCCGAGGACCTCTCCAAAAGTGGTTGTCTTGTGATCCAGAAAATCGAGGGCAATCTGATCCAGGTTGTGCGCCCGCTTGGAAGGGTTTATCAGATAGGAGGCCACCATGGTGTCGAAAAACACGCCGTCGAGCGCGATGCCGCAGCCATTTAGGACGAGCCAATCATACTTGATGTTCTGCCCGATTTTCTTGATGCCCGGATCTTCCAGCAGCGGCCTCAGGGTCTTCAGGACCGTCTCGCGGCCGAGCTGGGCCGAAGCGTCCTGAGAAGTGTGACCGCAGGGAATATAGAAGGCCTGGTCGTTTCGCATGGCAAACGAGAGTCCGACCAACTCGGCTTTCAAAGGATCCTGGGACGTCGTCTCCGTGTCGATGGCAACGGTCCCGGCCGCCTGCAGTGTCTTCACCAGTTCCAGAAATGCGGCTTGATCCAGCACCGCCCGGTAGTCCTTTTTGCGGGGTCGTCGCGTCCGCGCAAAGGTTTGCTGAAGTTGATTGAACTCGAGCTGTTTGAACAACCGCGAGAGTTCTGCGGCATCGGGCTCCGCCAACCGGAAGTGATCCGGTTCGAAGGCCAGGGGTGCACGCACATCTATCCTGACCAGATCGCGACTCAGGAAAGCCTGATCACGAAATCGGATCAGGTTCTCCTTCTGTTTTTTCTTAGTGAGCTGATCGATGTTCTCGTACAGGGCTTCCATGTCGCCGTAGATCTTGATCAATTTTAAAGCCGTCTTCGGTCCGATTCCGGGTACGCCGGGTATGTTATCGGAAGTGTCCCCACTGAGTCCCATGACGTCGATCATCTGGGAGGGCTTCACATCGAATCTCTGGCGCACCACGCCAGTGTCGATGACCTCGTCCTTCATGGGGTCCCATGTGGTGGCGTTGTCGGTGACCAACTGTACGAAATCTTTGTCGCCGGTCACCATCACCACCGTGTAGCCGGCTGCTTCGGCCAGCCGGGCGAGGGTGCCGATCAAATCGTCGGCCTCAAAGCCCGTTTTCTCGATGACCGGCAGATTGAACCCTTTTGTGACCTCTTTGATAAACGGAATCTGCATGGCGAGGTCTTCGGGCATCGGTGGACGATTGGCCTTGTAGTCCCGGTACATGTCGTGCCGGAATGTCGGGCCTTTGGCATCGAAGAGCATCGCGGCGTAAACCGGCGAACGGTCCTGGATGAGTTTCAACAGAATGCGGGTGAATCCAAAGACGGCATTTGTGGGCAGGCCTTTGGAGTTCGACAACCCGCGAATAGCGTGATAGGCACGGTGGATATAGGCGCTGCCGTCGATGAGATAGAGTGTCGGATTTGGCTGCATGGTTCTGAAAATCCTCCCGATTAGCGGCTTGCGCCTGAAGTGTGGACCGGTGCCCCCGCGCGAATCGTTTCGCCCCTGAAGGGACTGTCGTCCAGAGATACTCTCATACCATTCATCGCGTCAAACGACAAGGCAGGAGGGGCTGGCAACGAGCCATCCGCGGTGACAATAAGAACCCGAAAGATGACACCAGGAGATCGGATGCGGCGCGAGGTCGACCCTCTCTTGACGGTGCCGACAGGCATGTCGATTATTAGATCGAAAAAAACGGGAGGGTAAACCGGTAAATTATGACCTCGTCAGCCGCCAAAACAAATGCATACCGGCGACGCCGCGAGAAAGAATCGATTTGTCACTGTTGCGGGGCGACGTTTCCTTTCTGCTGGCGCTGCCGCTGCGGGTTCCGGATCTGTCAAGCGTGCATGCAGGAAAACATATGGGGAATGTCGTGCAACGGCATCACGTGGAAGTGCCCGGATTGCGGGGATCAGAACGGCTTTGGAAATCAGTGATCATTAAAGATGTTCTCGAGTTGACGCAGGCGTTCGATGTGAAAGTCGGCGGCCAGCCTCCGGTTGGCATACGCCACGAAGGCAACCCCGGCGGCCCTTGCAGCGGCTGCATCCAGTTCGGAGTCCCCGATGAAGATCATCTGGTCGGGTGTCAAGGCAAAGTGGTCCAGAATCTTGTTGAGTTGATCCGGGTGCGGTTTGGGATTGGCGACATCGAGTGCGGTCACCACGAGGTCGAAGACGTCCTCAAGGCCGTGACTGCGGAGAACGCGGTTCATGGTGTCCGTGCGGTTGGTTGCAACCGCCGTGTGATACCAGGGTTTCAGATGACGCAGCAGTTTTTTCAAGCCCGGTTCTATCTCCATGAATTGCAGGAAAGGCAGATAGCTCATTTGCTTGCGAAATTCCCTGGCCTGCGCCAGTTGGTTCGCATCGTCAAAAAGGTAGGCCAAGGCCTGGTCGACCGTGTGCATGTGAGTGTAGGCAAATTGCTCCGGTGTCATATCGGGTTTTCCGAAATGGCGCAGGATATGGTCGTAGTAAGCCGTGTTAGCCTTGACCGTGTCGAACATGACGCCGTCGCAGTCGAAGACCACCGCTTTCACTTTTTTAAGACGAACTTCCCTTGCCATCGAAGTTTCCGTATTTTTCAGCACACAAACACGGGGTGCTGACCGTCGGTTCAATTCGCGTCCATCCGCGACAAGTAGATCGCATGGTAGAGTGTCCCATTCATAAATGAAAATTTATTTCGCTGGGCAAGGCCGCACAAGGGTTTGCGGCGAGGCGTACTTTACGTACGCCGCAGCCGGAAACCTGCGGAGAACGCCGCCCAGCGGAAAAAAGACCATTTATGGGGGGACACTAATTCGCTTTCCGGGTTTCGGAACCGATTATTTTGCCATAAACGCCGATGCTGATTTTGGGTTTGATACGGCTGTCGTGAGCGGGTAGCGGATGTCGCGCCCGATCCGTGCCTTTGTTTCGAGGATTTTGAACGGATAGCTTTCCTCCGGCACGATCCGGACTGTTTCTTTGACGGGTTCACCAACTTTGCCGTAGAGACGAATATTTTTAGGCGTTATGGTCGCAAAATTCTTGACCGGTCCGCTGATGGTCAGCTGTGTCACAGGTTTTTTGGGATCAGTGGTCATGACCTGGATGGTCTTGCGCAGCGCCTTGCCGCCGTAGCCGTTGGTGTTGACTTTAATCGTTATCTTTCCCTCGCCACCGGGAGGGATCTGTCTCGTGTACGAGACCGCCGTGCACCCTCAGCCGGTTTTGACCTCCTTGATGTCGAGTTCCGCCGTGCCGGTATTTTGAACAATGAAATCGTGCTGGACCTCCACCCCGTCAGCCACAGCCTCGAACGGATACTCGGTTTCGGGAAAAACCGCCACCGGGAAAAGGTCGCGGGTTTTGGTGATTTCGGTGCGCGCCGAAATCTGGCTATCGGCAAAGCTGCCGGCCGGCATCAAGCCGCAAAACAGAGCAAACCAGATGCCGAGGGTAAGGCCAAAGACGATATTTCTCATTAAAACCTCCTTTTGTGTACATCTTATATACATCGCGATTTATGCTTTGGGGCTCACATCATGAAAAACGGATCGACATCGACGGCGACCGTGACACCGCGCCGGTTGAAAAGCGTCGGATTTTCCGTCATCACCCGCCACACGAACCGATGAAGGGTCCCGGCTCTTTGGCCTTTAAGCAGGATCTGCCACCGGTATTTGCCGGCGATACGCGCCAACGCAGCCTCGATCGGCCCCATCACCTCGACCGACTTTCGCAAGACGTCGTCCTGATGTCCCAGCCGGCGGCATGCCTCCCCGAGTGTACCGGCAAGCGTTTCGGTCTGCCGCTTATCGCGACCCGCTATTTTCAGCTGTATTATCCTTGAAAACGGTGGATATTTCAAGGCCCGACGAAAAACGATTTCTTGCCTGTAAAACGCCCTGAAATCCTGATTTTGAGCGGCCTGAATGCTGAAGTGCTCGGGATTGTACGTCTGCAGAATCACCTTGCCGGGTCTATCGCCCCGGCCGGCACGGCCGGCCACCTGGGCCAGCAACTGATACGTTCGTTCGCCGGCGCGAAAATCCGGAAAACTCATGGAAAGATCCGCACACAAAATGCCCACCAGCGTGATGAACGGAAAATCGTGGCCTTTGGCCACCATCTGGGTACCGATCAGGATATCGATTCGCCGATGCCGCAACTCTTTTAATATGCGCACGATCGACCCCCGGCGCGACGTGGTATCGCGGTCCATCCGGGCCAAGCGGGCGGCGGGAAAAAGTTCGGCCACCGAAGACTCGACTTTCTCCGTACCCAACCCCAGATTTTTGATGCGATCCGAGCCACACTTGTCGCATGAAGTGGCTGCCGGCCGCATAAATCCGCAATAATGGCACTTGAAAGCGTTGGCCTGCCTGTGCAGCGTCATTGAAATATCACAGTTTTTACATTTAATCGGTTCCCCGCAGTCCCGGCAGACCGGAAAATTGGCAAACCCGCGTCGGTTCAGAAAAAGCAGCACTTGTTCCCCGCGCGCCAGAGTGTCCTTCATGGCCTGGTGCAGTTCGGCGGTGATAAAGCGTCCGCTGCCGCGCAGGTCTCTGGATTTTCGCAGGTCGACCACGGTGATCTCCGGCAGCGACCGCTCTTCAACACGTTTGGTCAGGGTTAATTCGACATATTTCTTCTGAGAGGCATTGTGATAGGACTGGATCGAGGGCGTCGCAGATCCCAACAGCACAACGCCTTTATCCAGCTTGGCCCGCACCACGGCCAGATCGCAGGCGTTGTAGCGCAGACGGCCCTCCTGTTTGTATGACGTGTCGTGTTCTTCGTCGACGACAATCAAGCCGACACGTTGGAAAGGTGCAAATACAGCCGAACGGGCGCCAATGGCGATCTGAACCTCCCCGCGACGAATGCGCAGCCACTGGTCGAATCGCTGACCGGCCGTCAGCCCGCTGTGCAGCACGGCCACCCGGTCGCCGAAACGGGCCCTGAAACGATGCTCGATCTGGGAAATCAGCGCAATCTCGGGTATGAGAATCAGGACCGGGTACCCCCGGCCGATGACCGCAGCTGCCAGCTGCAGGTAGACCTCGGTCTTGCCGCTGCCGGTAACGCCAGCCAGCAGAAAAGCCGCAAATCCCTTCCCCAGACAATCGGACACTTTATCCACGACCGCTTGCTGGTCACTGTTCAGGACCAAAGGAAGGTCGGGAGAAACGGCATCGCCGAATGGGTCACGGTAGACCGGTCTGCTCGAAAGGCTCAAAAAACCGCTTTCGACCATAGCGTTGATGGTTGTCCGCGTGGTCCGCAATTCGGTCTGCATGTTTTTGATCGATATGCTACCGGCGGCTGTCACGCAGTCCCAAATTTTCTTCCGCTGACCGGCCAGCGGGCCGGAGTCGGGAGCAGCCGGCACCGGGGTAACGAACATCTCGTTTTTGGGTCGAATCCGATCCCGCTTCAATTCACGCCCGATCGACACCCAACCGCGCTTTTGAAGCGTATTGAAAACCGCATGCGGGGCCCGGCCCTTAAAAGACGCACCGATGTCCGTCAAACGCCTGTTCCTCTTTTCGACCAGCTTCAATATCTGAGTTTCGATTTCCGCGGTCTTCGTCTGCAATGCCCTTCGCCCGGCATCCGTAATCGACATCGTGGCGAAATCGTACCGGTTCAGTCCGCCGGGCAGGGCACACTTGATCACCTCGCCAATGGGATGGATGTAGTAATCGGCAATCCAGCGAAAAAACGGAACCATCGCTTCCGGAAACAGCGTCGTATCGTCAAGAAGATCCAGGACCGGTTTTATTTCTATCTGCTGCGGCGGTCGATGAAATCCAAGCACATAGCCGGTGACCCGGCGCCGCCCGAAGGGTACCAGGACCCGCATGCCCGGGCCCGCCAAACCGCTAAGATCATCCGGCAGACTGTAAGTGAAGGTTTGGTAGATCGGCAGCGCGGCCGCCACCTCGATGGTATCCGGCTTGTCGGGCGTTAAGTCCGGCATTTTTCCTCGTCTATGGACCCGTTGAACAGATTATTTGATAACTATCCCACACTATAGTATAATACGGGATATAATTGAATCGGACAGGTTTTTGGAAATCAAAAGGATAGAGGAGGACTATATGCATAAATTGGTCAAACAATCCACGGTTCTTTTAATTGCACTTTCTCTGGTTCTAATTCCACTCGGCAGTCAGGTGCTGGCCCAGGCCGAGGTCGATGAAGCCGACCCCAGCGCCGGCTCTATGACGTATGATCTGTTTATCATGCGGCCCCTTGGCGCCGTTGCCACTATCCTCGGTTCGGCCGTGTTCGTCCTCTCGCTGCCCTTTACCGCTATTACCAAAACCATACCGACGGCATCGGAAAAACTGGTCAAGGACCCATTTGATTTCACGCTGACCCGACCGTTGGGCACGTGGTAATCGTATGATCCCTGCATCTGTATGATTGACATCCCGGCGTTTTCCCTATATGCCAATGCCCCGAGCCATATAAGAAGGGGGGATACCGAACGTCGGTATTCCTCCCCTCTGCCTGCCTCAAAGAGTTCACAAAATAAATAAGTTTGCAATTTTAATGTTGAAGCGTCCCGTCGGCAAGACGCGAAAACACCGGAATATATTTATATTTCGAGTTTTTGCACCAGCAGCCAGGCGGAATGCATCGGCGTCCAAAATGTGACGTTATTGATGGGTGAGCCCTTACAAACGCCCACCATCATATTTTTGCTTCTTGCGCAGAAGTAATGATTTAAGACCCCTAAGGAGGCGCCATGCCGGTCCATGAGGTGAAACATCCACTTATTAAGCACAAACTGGGGCTCATGCGGGAACAAAAAATCACGACCAAAGATTTTCGGGACCTTGCATCCGAGCTGGGCAACCTGCTTACCTATGAAGCCACCAAGGACATGGAAACCGAAAAGGAAATCATTCAGGGTTGGGCCGGTCCGGTGGAAGTGGA
>JARROL010000185.1:0-5490 GCA_037383965.1 Desulfobacterales bacterium
CTGGAGCCCGGATGAGCGGTTGCGAACAGCGGCTGACTGTCTGAGCCGCTTACGGGACCTTAGGCCGGGCCCCTTGACCAAGCTGAATGGACGGCACACCCGCCTAGATTTATTCGTCCATTTTTTATCCACGGGCCGGGTCCGGTCTTAGGCTCCCGTTGGTGGCGAGTTTCAGCCGTCTTTCGCAACCGCTCATTCGGGCGGAGGCGCCTGCTTTATTACACTATTACATTGTATTTTCGTGTTAAATTCACCACTCTTTTTACGGCCTCACCGCCTTATTCCCTTTTTCTCTTGGTCTCCAAGGCGGCCCGGATGAAGGCCCGAAACAGCGGGTGGGCATTCATCGGCCTCGATTTGAACTCGGGATGAAACTGGCAACCGAGAAACCAGGGGTGGTTTTTGATTTCGATGATCTCGACCAGATCACCCGAGGGTGACATGCCGCTGAAGACCATCCCGTTTTCCATCAATTTCTCCTTGAAGGCGTTGTTGAACTCGTAGCGGTGCCGGTGCCTTTCGGAGATATTCTCACGCCGGTAGGCCTCATGGGCCAGGGTGTCCGGCTCGAGACGGCAGGGGTACGCCCCGAGACGCATCGTAGCCCCTTTGGCCGAGTTCACATCCCGCTTCTGGATGGTCCCGGTCTTCTCGTCGAGCCATTCGGTCATGAGGTATATCACCGGATACGCGGTGTTTTCGTCGAACTCCGAACTGTTGGCAGCCGCAAGCGCGGCCACATTGCGGGCGAATTCAATGACCGCGATCTGCATGCCGAGGCAGATGCCGAAATAAGGTATGCGGTTGACCCGCGCGTAGTTTGCCGCACAGATCTTCCCCTCGATGCCGCGCGTACCGAAGCCTCCCGGAACCAGGATGCCCTCGGCCCCGTTCAAATGCTGACTGCACGTACCGTCCTCCACCTGTTCGGAGTCGACGAAAATGAGGTTGACGCGACAGTCGTTGGCGATGCCGCCGTGGTAGAGGGCTTCGTTCAGGCTTTTGTAGGATTCCGTCAGGTCGACGTATTTGCCGACGATGGCAATCGACACCTCGTCTTGCGGGGACGAATATTTTTTGACGAAATCTTCCCAGGCCGCAAGGCGGGGCTCCCGGGTCCAGATGTTGAGCAGTTCCACGATTTTGGCATCGAGTCCCTCGCGGTGAAACACCAGCGGGACCTCGTAAATACAGTTCACGTCCTTGGCGGTGATGACCGCATCCTTGCTCACGTTGCAGAACAGTGCAATTTTTCTCTTGATATCCTCCGACAGGTAGCGGTCCGTTCGGCACAGAAGGATGTCGGGCTGAATGCCGATACCTCTGAGTTCCTTCACGCTGTGCTGGGTCGGCTTGGTCTTCAGTTCGCCGGCGGTGCCGATGTAGGGTACCAGCGTCAGATGAATGTAGAGCACGTTTGCCTTGCCGACGTCGGTCCTGAACTGGCGGATGGCCTCCAGAAAAGGCAGACTCTCGATGTCGCCGATGGTTCCGCCGATCTCCACGATGACCACATCCACACCGTCCGCAACCAGTTTGATGCTGTTCTTGATCTCGTCGGTGATATGGGGAATGACCTGGACTGTGCCGCCCAGATAGTCTCCCTGGCGTTCTTTGGTAATGACCGAGTGGTAGATCTTGCCGGTCGTGAAATTGTTGTTTTTTCCGATAACGGCATTCGTGAACCGCTCGTAGTGACCGAGATCCAGGTCGGATTCCGCCCCGTCATCGGTGACAAAGACCTCTCCGTGCTGAAAAGGATTCATTGTGCCCGGATCGACATTGATGTAAGGATCCAGTTTCTGAATCGTCACGCTCAGCCCGCGACTCTCGAGCAAAGCTCCGATAGCGGCCGATGCCAACCCTTTGCCGAGTGACGACAATACGCCGCCGGTCACGAAAATAAATTTGGTCGCCTTTGCCATGTCATACCTCTCTTACACCATTATTCCAATAGCTTGCGAAACCGATCGATCGTGCGTTGAATGTCATTTTTACCGCCGGATTCACCCTGTACCGGTGGTGGAACGGCGGCATAAGGATAGATCGACTTCAGATAGGCCACGTCGAAAAGCCGCTTGGAGAATTTCGGATTGACCCGGGTCCTCTGCACCTGCATCCGACGCAAGAGTCGGTCACCCAGATAGAACTCGATCCGTTCAGGATACCAAATGGATGACACCTTGCGCCAGTCACCGTACCGGACCTCTAAGGCCTCGCTTAGATTCCCCGCCGAAGCCGGCTTCAGCAACCAGCGCATCGGCCTGAAGGTCTCCTTGTCCAACCACAATTGAGGCACCGTTTCGTCCGGATACTGCGCTCCCAGCACGTATGCGATCCGCCCCTGAAACCTTCCAACACTGGAGACGTCCGCTGCCACTCCGAGCTGTGATAGACGGTTTATCAGCAACTCGCGCGTATTGAAGAGAAAAATGTCCTTGTAATGGTCGAGATCGCTTTCCGTGTCGGAAACGATGCGCCCGTCGACAACCGTCAAGGCCCGGCCGTTGGAAAAGATCTGGATGTGCTCACCGACAGCGGAAGCGAATTCCGAACGAAAAGCGACCGGAAAACGGTAACTGACTGTCTCCTGAACCACCACCGCCTCGGTCGGCAAGACGCTTTCCTGGATGGTCAACTTCTGAATGACCTCCAGGCTGCGGGCGGTACCCATTTCGCGTCGCATCAAATCCAGCAGGTGATATCCGTGGAGGACATAGGCGTGTGTCGGGGGCACCGTCAGGATCGGACCGAAAGGCCATATTAATGTTAGAATCGAAAATAGGATTTGGGCGTATCGGCACATCATGGCATCCCCGATGTCCGGTGCTTGTTGAGGCCGGTCAATTAGGCGTACAGCTGATCGGTTCCAGGTTCAGGGGTCACGGTTCAAAGGTTAAAAAATGCTGATTTCCGTAAAAACGACACGACACTCGTATGGGGTTAGAAGATTTCATCCGCAAATTTAGCGCCGTCCCCCAGTTCCTGTTCGATCCGGATCAACTGGTTGTATTTTGCGATCCGGTCGCTGCGCGACAACGATCCGGTCTTGATCTGCCCGGCATTGATCCCCACCGCCAGATCGGCAATGAAAGAATCCTCGGTCTCGCCCGAACGGTGAGAAATGACAGTGGTGTAACCCGCATTTTCGGCCATCGCAATCGCATCGAGGGTTTCAGACAGCGTGCCGATCTGATTCAGCTTGATCAGAACCGAGTTCGCAATGCCCTCGTCAATCCCCTTGCTCAAAATTGCAGGATTGGTCACGAATATGTCATCACCGACGATTTGGATGGCGCCTTCCAGCCGGTCGGTCATCAAGCGCCATCCCTTCCAGTCCTGTTCAGCCAGACCGTCTTCGATGGACAGAATAGGGTAGCGATTGATCAGGTCTTCATAGTAATCGATCATTTCGGCCGCCGAAAGGCTTTTCTTTTCGGAAGCCAGACCATACTTTCCATTTTTATAAAATTCGCTGGCCGCTGCATCCAGGGCGATGCCGATGTCTTTGCCGGGGGTGTATCCGGCGGCCTCGACCGCCTTTATGATCAATTTGATTGCCTCTTCATTGGCGCTCAGATCCGGTGCAAAACCGCCTTCGTCGCCGACGGCCGTGTTGAGACCTGCTTTTTTGAGCAGCCCCTTAAGGGCGTGAAACGTTTCGGCACCCATCTGCAGTGCCTCGGAAAAACGCTTTGCACCACTGGGCAGAACCATGAATTCCTGAATATCGAGATTGTTACCCGCGTGAGCACCGCCGTTGACGATGTTCATCATCGGTATCGGTAAGGTGCGGGCGTTTATTCCGCCGATGTAGCGGTATAGCGGCAAATTGAAAGCATTGGCGGCCGCTCTGGCGGCGGCCATTGAAACGCCGAGAATGGCGTTGGCACCGAGCTTGGACTTATTGGCCGTACCGTCTAAGGCGATCATGTGAGAATCGAGGAATCTTTGGTCAGCAGCGTCCAAACCCATAATGGAAGGCGCAATTTCTTTCATGACATTGTCTACGGCTTTCCGGACACCTTTGCCGCCGTAGCGTTTAGAACGCTTGTCCCGCAGTTCGAGGGCTTCGCGTTTGCCGGTGGAAGCCCCGGACGGCACCGCGGCACGCCCCACGGCACCGCCGGCCAGGAACACATCCACTTCCACCGTGGGGTTGCCTCTTGAATCCAGTATCTCCCTTGCGTTCACATCGATAATTTCAGTCATGCGCCCCCCTTGGAAGTCACGAAAAAATAGGTTCGTAATGTTGGGCGTTGAAGCGCCCGAAGGCTAAACGGCGAAATAATAGGAATAGTTAACTATTCCGAAATTTCGCACCGGCAGCCGGACGGGACGTATCGACGTCCATTGCGTTGTGCTATTTTTGAGTGAGCCATTAATGACCGGTGATGACGACGACCCGCAGTGGTCGTCACCGATGGGCGAGCGCGCCGCGGTGGTTTACGGGCGGCCCATCCGATAGGCCAACTTCCAGCTTGACAAATAAATTGGGGATGTTACTCTCACCACGCTTCATTGTCAAGTATTTGACCATACACGAGTGAATTTGTCGTTGACATTCAGCTGAAAACAGCCATTGACGTGCCGGCACGAATTCGAATCGAAGAAATCGACGGTCGCGTTTTCTTGGATGCCATGGAACTGGACGATCTCTACAGCAGCGCCCATCTCTTTATCGCCGCTATCCGGGTGTGTGAGCACCAGCACGGTGGCCGCGCTTCCGTGGAAGACGTCTGCGGGTTAATCGGGCTGTCCCTGGAGCAAGGGAACTTCATCTGCAAGAAACTGCTCGAAGACGGCATCATCGAACGGGTGCACGGTGCTTTCGGCACCCGTTTGTTCATTAAAGATCATTTGAAGATAGAGGAAATCCCCCGTAAGGAAAAAGGGAGCAGTCTGGAAGAAGAAATCAGAAAGTTCCAGGATAGTAAAAAGGGCTTTGCCCGGAAGATCGAATCGCTAAAGGCGGCGCAGGCCGAGAAAAAGAAAAGTCTTTTTGCCGATGTGGAAAAAAAGCTGAAAAAACAGCTCGAAAAAAAGTAGAACTCACGGTCACCTTTCCAATCGGTCTTTTCCTCTTTTTGTAGCCGTTTACGGGGTTACAAAATCCAATGCGCTGCAAGCCACCTCATTGTAAGAGTTTACAGCGTACCACAGATGCAAGGCGTCGGGCGCGCAGACGTACTGTTGTACTTCAAGTGCCCGACAACAAAGCAGATGTGGTGCGCTGTGAACGCTTACCCTATTTTTATTCCGATCCCACTCGCCAAATCAAATGAGTGCCCGTTTGCGGTTTCAAAAAGGTCACTGATACGTTTCCGGCCCAGAAAAAGACCTTTTATGGATGAACACAAATTAGTGCTCAAGTCTCGGCGCCCCCCTTCCGATATAGTAACTGAGATGACAATTCTCGCCTCGGCGTGAGAAGAAGTGCGCCGCAGTCGCATTCGGTTAGCACGCAGCTCAGAGCGTGCTTCAGGCAGG
>JARROL010000186.1:0-7385 GCA_037383965.1 Desulfobacterales bacterium
GGTTTCCGTGGTGGTTTGGGAAATTTTTCTGATGATTAAAGTCGCTTTGTAGTGTATGGGCCGACTTCGTCTTCAAAAGATTTTGAGTTGACTCAAAATTTCTCGCCGCAGCCCCTCAATCGTGCCTGAAATGCGGCTCTTGCGGGGGCATTTGTCGCATAGTGATGTGAAGTCGTTTACATAGGGACTGTAACCATATCGGAAACCGGCTGATAACCTCACCGGTGCCAAATGCATTTGTGCGCTTATAGGGCACTTGCAGGCGATGGGGATTGAACAGGGGCATATTTTTTGCTTTAATACGATTTTATTCCGGCTTACCCGCACCGGGGCTGGACACTGATGAGATGGACGCTCACCGTTTCGTGCGGGTAACTGCTTTTCGATCCGAAAAAGTGCATTTGGTTTTAGAGCCTATATCTAAATCCAAACAGGCGGCAGTTGTATTGAGAATGTATCCGAAATACCGCTTCAACCTCGATCGTCGCTCCGGTAAAGACCGGCGCAGCGGCAAACGCTTTCAGCTCGTCAAACAATTGATCACAGGGCAGCGCGCCGACGCGCGACGCAGCAGCGATCATAATCGGGTCGTCTATTTCGACCGGTACAGACCCAACTTGTTTCGCGTCATTGTTGCCATTCTGGTCTTGAGTGTGGCGGATGCCATTTTGACCGTCAATTTGATCGGATTAGGCGCGGTCGAGATCAACCCGGTTATGGATTATTATCTCACGCTCGGACCACATACCTTTCTGGCGGTCAAATACGTGTTAACCAGCCTGTCGGTCTTCATTCTGGTAATTTACAGTAATTCCACCCTAAAAATCGGCCGGCTTCCGATCCGCTCGTTTTTCCCCTGGATCATCATCGCTCTGGTTTCCGTGGTGGTTTGGGAAATTTTTCTGATGATTAAAGTCGCTTTGTAGTGTATGGGCCGACTTCGTCTTCAAAAGATTTTGAGTTGACTCAAAATGCGGACGCCGACCAGGCGGTATCCTTCATAGGTAGCCTGCGGGGCTCTGGTGATATGCGTGATTTCGGATCGGTGAAAAACGGTGGGCTGGTTGGCGGCAGGAAAGCGAAACTGAATTTCGATCTCCTGCCCCACATTGAGGTTTCGCAGAATGGCGGAATCTTCGGCTACGAGAAAACAGGTCCCGTTTTGGGATATATCTTTCAGTTTGAACTGCTGGACGGGAATGCCGCTGATCCTCACAACCGCATGGCACTCAGGCGTTGACTCACCTCTTTCTTCCGACCGCCGCTCTCCTGTATAATCGTTGGTGTCGTTTACGCTCAAAACGGTGTTCTCCGATCAAAGTCGACTGTCTGCGACCGACGGATACGTCGCAGGGAATCAATCCATCGACAACTTTAATAGGCCATTTTTCGAAGAAAAGCAAGATGTCTTAAAACCGTGACGGGCGTCACGTCTAAGCGAAGTGCTGAATTTTAAAGCATGACGTCAAAATGTCAACTGCTTTTGCCGATTACGTAATTTTGTTTGTTCTCCTTCCGGCATCCATTTTCCGCTGGGGCAATTTCCTCAGAACAATGCGCTATTTCGCCCATTGACGGTGATCATACAATCCACATAGAAAAAAAGAAGTTTTCTATAACATATTGTATTTTATATATTTAAATTGTTTTTATTTGTGTGGCACGCTCTTTGCCCAGTGTCCTCTAGAAAATTGTTAACGCTGTCAGAAGGCACCGGGAATGATAAAACCGAAAGAGCACAATGAAAAACGCAGCGAAGAACGCTACGGCTATCGCTGCGCGATTATCCGGGAAAACCTGGAAACGGGCATGGTCGTTATCGGCCAGATGCACAATTACAGCATCGGCGGTTTCTATTTCGAATCCAACACCATTCTCCAAACCGGCGACATCGTTTTTCTGGGCACTCCGGATTCACCCTATCGGCTCGAAACGCCTCTGTACGAATGTCACCGAGTCCAGATTAAATGGCATAAAGCCCTGGTCCGCTCCCGTTACCGCTTTGCCTACGGCGTCCAACACCTCGATCCGATTGGCATCGACCCCGATTTTACCGAACGCTACTACTGCGATATTCCAGAATATTTAGACCTGATCACCGGCGTGAGCCCCGAGTTGAGGAGATTTGAAAGAAAACGGATGTCGGATTGATCCGCGATGTCAGTCGCAGAGGTATATTCATCGAAACCAAAAATAGGCTGAAAGTAGGGCGGTTCATACGGCTTGTTATTCCCGGCACGAAAATAGACAACGGCGTCATGCTGAAGGCCCGGATCGTTCACCGAACCCTATCCGGATTCGGGGTCAAGCTCGTGGGTATACAGAAAATGTGACCTGAATTTCCTAACCTTTGTGTCATACTACTCATTTTTTTAGGTTCATCCGACACCTCTGCCGGACTTAAGAAACTGAGATTAATAGAAAAATATTTTTAGTAAAATTTGCACGCTTTTTGCAAAGTATTACTTTAGAGAAATTCACTCAAATCCTCAATTTCTCTGTATTCCTCCTAAAGGGCAGCCATGGTGGCTGCCCTTCCTTTTTTCGACTTGACTTTATTCGACCAATTGTGGTTTTTCTCTGGTGGATCAAGGATCGTGGAAAGAGATACTCGCGCAAGATTGGACCGCTTTTGGGTTCGTTCAGAATGCACATCCACCGGTGAATATCAGGCTGTGGCCCGGTAGAATGCAACCCACCCGATAAATAAACAGGCGGACACAAGGATCAGCAGTAGGTCCTCTTAACTCTTGCCGAAACCCGTCTTCCCACCGGGCGCCCCGGCGACATTTGCCGGACATCGAAACCCGGTCCGCTTTTTTCATCGACGGAATCCAGATCCCATTCAAAGGAGGCTTGTGATGCCAATTCTTTCCAAAAAAATCATCATGCTGACCCTTTTTTCACTGTTTACGTCTCTGGTAGCATCTCCGATCGGACATGCCCAGACAATTCTTAAATGCGGTACGTCGACTCAACCCAGCCACATCTACAACCAAGCAGTTGCGTATTTCGCCAAGCTCGTGGCTGAACGGAGCAAGGGTGAAATCGAGGTTCAGCTGTTCCCTGCCTCCCAGCTCGGCTCGGAGCGGGATTTGGTCGAAGGCCTGCAGCTCGGTTCTTTGGAAATGACCTTGACGTCTACCGGCCCGTTGGGAAACTTCGTACCCCAGATAAAGCTTTTCAATCTTCCCTTCCTGTTCAAGGACCGCGAATCCTGTTACAAGGTCCTGGACGGGCCGATCGGAACCGACATTGCCGCTCTGTTTAACAATGTCGGCATCCGTTCCCTGGGCTGGTACGAAAACGGGTTTCGCAACATCACCAACTCCAAGCGACCCATCGAGAAGCCCGAAGACATGAACGGCCTGAAAATTCGCGTCATGGAAGACGATGTTTTCATCCTGACCATGAAGTCCTTGGGCGCCAGTCCGCTGCCGATGGCATTCGGCGAACTCTATACGGCCCTGGAGCAAAAGACGGTCGATGCTCAGGAAAATCCCCTGGCCGTCATTCACTCTTCACGTTTCTTCGAGGTGCAGAAATACCTGGCCATGACCGGACATTTTTACTCGCCGGCGCTGCTGCTGATCAGCGAGATTGCCTGGCAGAGGCTGACACCGGAGCAGCAGGGTATTCTTTCAGAAGCCGCAATTAAGGCCCGCGATTATGAGCGCAAAATTTCGATGGAAGCCGATCAGACCCTGGAAGCCGAGCTAAAAAAAGAAGGCATGCTGGTCAGCCACCCCGACAAGGCCCCCTTCGTTAAAGCGGTGGCCCCGGTGTATCAAAACCCATCGGTCGTAAAAGCCATCGGTGGCGGTGATCCAACCGAAGGCCAGCGCCTGATCGACACCGTCCAGCAAGCCGCCCGTTAAGGTGCGCTCCTTCGTCCGGATGAATGGTTTCGACCGATGTTCGACTTCATGGATCGTGTGATCAACTGGATTCTGGCCCTGCTGATGGCGGCCATGGTCGCCATCATCGCCGGCCAGGTCTGGTATCGGTTCGTATTGAACGACCCGCTGTCCTGGTCCGAAGAGTTCGGCCGCTACCTTTTCGTCTGGATCTCGTTTATAGGTGCTGCGGCCGGGGTGCGGTACCAGGTACATTTTGGCATCGATCTGCTGCAAAAGCTCCTGCCGGCGAACGCCTACCGATTCGTAGTGATTAGCGTCAATTTGATTATTCAGGCCTTCCTGCTGGTCATCATCTACTGGGGCTTCAAGATCCTGGGGGTGATCAAGTTTCAGACCTCCCCTTCCATGAACATCCCCATGATCTATCCTTACATGGCGGTCCCGGTGGGCGGCATTTTCATGTTTATCAACTCGGTGCGAATTGCCGTGGCCGCTTTCCGGAACAGGATCCTGACGCCGGAGGTAAAGCTGTGACGACCATCCTGTTCGCGTCGCTGCTGGCCTGTTTTGTGCTGGGAATGCCGATCGCTTTTTCCCTCGGGGTCGCATCCGTTACCACCCTTCAGTACGGTTCCGACCTGCCGCTGACTCTTGCCGCCCAGAGGCTGTTCACCGGCACCGATTCATTTCCCCTGATGGCGATCCCCTTCTTCATGCTGGCCGGCGAGTTGATGGAGTCCGGCGGAATTTCCCGACGGTTGTTCGATTTCGCCCACGCCATCGTGGGGTTTGTCTACGGCGGCCTGGCCATGGTGGCGGTGGTGGCGGCCATGTTTTTTGCCGGCATATCCGGTGCGGCTGCGGCCGATACCGCCGCCGTGGGAGCGGTCTCCATTCCGGCCATGATCCGCAAGGGTTACAAGAAAGGGTTTGCCGCGGCGGTGCAGGCGGCCGGCGGCTCGATCGGCGTCATTATCCCACCCTCCATCCCCATGATCATTTTCGGTGTGGTCGGCGGTGTTTCGATCGGCAAAATGTTTATGGGGGGATTTATCCCTGGTCTTCTCATCGGCGGTAGTTTGATGGGCGTCAGCTATGTCCTGGCCAAAAAAGCCGGTTACGAGAAGGATGCCTTTATGGGATTTCATAAGATTCTATGGACCTTTTGGGGGGCCCTTTGGGCCCTGCTCATGCCTGTCATCATTCTGGGCGGCATTCTGGGCGGCATTTTTACGCCGACTGAAGCGGCGGTCGTGGCGGCGCTTTACGGACTGGTGATCGGGTTTTTCGTCTACCGCGAGCTGCGTCTGAGGGACCTGCCCCGGATTTTTACGCGAGCCGCGATCTCCACGTCCACCGTCATGCTGTTGATCGCCACCGCCAACATATTCGGATGGATTCTGACGGCCGAACGGGTCCCTCAGGATGTGGCCGCCTACCTGGTGACCCTGAGCTCTTCCCGGTACGTGCTCTACGGCCTCATCCTGATTTGTCTGCTGGTCGTGGGCACCTTCATGGAAACCTCGGCCTCCTTGATCATCCTCACGCCGGTGTTTCTGCCGGTAGTGGAAAAACTGGGGATCGACCCGGTGCACTTCGGCGTGGTCATGGTCACGGCTCTGGCGATCGGTATGCTGACGCCTCCGCTGGGGATCTGTCTTTTCATCTCGTGCAACATCGCCCATATCCAACTCTCTGAGATCGTTCGGTATATTACGCCGTTTCTGGTGATCATGATCGCCATGCTGGTGCTGATCACCTACGTGCCCGATCTGGTAATGGTCATTCCCAACACCTTTGCGAAGTAAAGGTCTGAAATGACACTGGTCACTCTCCCATTCGGCGGTCGACCGATGGGTTTCGAAGTTCCGGCCCCAAATTTGGCCGAGATATTGAGTCCTCGGCCTTCACGGCCGTTGGAAAAGTTGCCCGCAGTCATCGAGGAGGCGCTGCAGCGGCCTATCGGCCAGGAACCGCTCGAGCGTCGCGTGAAACCCGGCGACCGGGTGTTGATCATCAGCGACGACATCACCCGCCTGACCCCTTCCAATCGTCTGATCCCTCCCCTTCTGGCCCGCCTCAATCGTGCCGGTGTCCCCGACCGTCGGATCGCCTGCATCATGGCCCTGGGCACCCATCGTTACATGACCGAGGCCGAGATGATCGCCAAGGTCGGAGAGGCGGTCTTCCGCCGGATATACGTGTTCAACCACGCGTGGCGCGACCCGGATGCACTGGTGGATGTCGGCTTTTCAGGCCGCGGCACGCCCCTCAAGGTCAACCGGGCGGTAATCGAAGCCGATGTGATCATCGGTTTGGGTGCCATCGTGCCGCATCACATCGCCGGGTTTTCGGGGAGTTCCAAGATCATTCAACCCGGTGTCTGTGGGGCCGCAACCACCGCGGCAACCCACATATTATCCTGCGAGGGAGGCGGCGACTCTTTTCTGGGTCACGAAGACAACCCGGTGCGACGGGATATGGACGATATGGCCGAGAAAGTCGGCCTGAAGTCCATCTTCAACGTGGTAATGGACAGCGAGGGCGGGGTCGTGGGTGTATTCTACGGCGCCATGCGGGCGGCCTTCCAGCAGGGGGTCAAGCTGGCACGTGAGATCTACGGCATCTGCTATCACGAGACCCCGGACATCGTTGTGGCCAATTCCTACCCCTGCGATCTCGACTTCTGGCAGTCCCATAAGGCCCAGTACCCGGCTGTCCGGATGGTCAGACCGGGCGGCACCATCATCATCTGCACCCCGGCGCCGGAAGGCGTCAGTCCGGTGCATACCGAACTGCTCGACTTCACCGCCTGGCCGTCGGACAAAATCAGAGCGGCCTACCGGCGCGGCGACCTTAAAAACGGGGTCGCCACGGCTCTGGCCATGGCCTGGGCCATGGTGCGGGAGAAGGCCTCCGTCATCAATTATTCTCCCGGAATACCGGCTGAAGACAAGGCGCGGCTCGGACATATCCACGCTCCGGACATCCAGTGGGCGATCGAAGAGGCGCTCAGACGACAGGGGCCGAAGGCGCGCATCAGTGTGTTGACCCATGCCCCCGACACGTTGCCGATCGGGCCCGGCGCGGCGCTGGAGAAATCGTCGTGATCTCTCTGGCCGTCATTGCCGACGATCTGACCGGTGCAGCCGACGCCGGTATTCAGTTCGGCCGCTCCGAAAGCCAGGTCCTTTTAGTGACGCATCAAGAACTGGCCGCCATCAAGCCGGAATCGTTCAAGGGGGTCTTGACGGTGTCTACCGAGAGCCGGAACCTGTCACCGGCAGCGGCGGTAGAGCGGGTGCGCCAAACCGGAATGGCTGTCTATCGGCTGAAACCGCAATTGATTTCCAAGAAGATCGATTCCTGCATGCGGGGCAATGTCGGCGCCGAGGTTGCTGCGCTGGCCGACGTGTTTGGCTGCCGGGGTGCGCTGATCGCCCCGGCATTTCCGGCCCAGGGACGCACGACGCTTCACGATGTTCACTACGTGCGCAACATCCCGGTGGCCGACAGCGAGACGGG
>JARROL010000187.1:0-8526 GCA_037383965.1 Desulfobacterales bacterium
GGCAAGACCAGGGTAAATGTCGTTCCTTCTCCCAGCGTGCTTTGAACCCTGATGTCCCCTAGATGTCTTTTGATAAATCCATAGCTGGATGACAATCCCAATCCGGTGTTCCGGCTTCCCTTGGTCGTGAAAAACGGTTCGAAAATTCGCTGGAAATTCTCTCTGCCAATGCCGTTGCCTGTATCCGCAATTTCAAGGTAAACCTTGTCGTTCTTAATGTAGCTGGTAACGGTCAGAGTACCGCCATCAGGCATAGCCTCCAGTGCATTTTTGATCAAATTGACCAGAACTTCGTAAATTTCGGTCGGTTTGCCCTTTATATAGCATCCCGAACACTTGATCACGTTGACGCGATATGTGCGGGGCTCAGGGAGAGTTTTCCACAACGGTTTCGTTAGCTCCAACGCTTCTGACAGCAGCTCCTCTACATCGAATACCTGCGCCTCATCCATGCCGTGGGTGTTGGAAAGGGTAAAATCCTTGATGCGCCGCACGATACCGGAACCTCTGCGGCAAGCGTTCAGAATGCTTTCAATCGCTTCGCGGCATTCCCTAATTTTTCCGCCACCCAGTTTGGCCAGAGCCGCCTCGCCACTGCCCATGATCATCTGGAGCAAGTTGTTGAAATTATGGGCCACACCGCTGGCCATTTCTCCCACGGCCAACAGGCGTTCGGTCTTCACCAGGGTTTCTTCCATTTTTTTACGGATGCTAAGATTGCGGGCGACACTCAGGACGCAGGGGCTGCCTTTGTAGTGGATACGGCTGGAATGGATTTCATATGGAATGGGAATACCCATACGGGTCTGTATGTCGAGTTCGAACTGAACGTTTTTCTGCCGCTGGAGGCTTTCAGCCGCCTCGACGAGTAAACCAAGCTGGCCGGGTGGTGTCAGCTCCCGCAATGTCAACTGTAGCATCTTTTCTCGTGCAAATCCAAGAGAGCTGCAGGCCACGTCGTTTACCTCGAGAAATCGCCCCTGGGCATCGTTGATGAAGACCGGGTCCGTGACATTTTCAAAGAGTTCTTTGTAGCGGGTGAGTTCTTCGATTTGTTTTCTTTCGGTGATGTCCCGCACCAGCGCCAAGAAACAGGTCTTTCCTTGATATTCTATCAGGGTGCCGGTGATTTCTGCATCGGCTAAGCTGCCGTCCCTTTTTTGAAAGCGTCGTTCCTGGATGTGCACATAACCGGAGTCGAGAGCCTTGCGAATATTTTCGGGGATTCCTGAGGCTCCCGTCTCGAGGATGTCCTCGACTCTTGCAGAGAGAATTTGCTCACGCGGATAGCCCAGCCATTTGGCAGTGAACGGGTTGCAATCGAGGATCCGGTGGGTTCGTACATCGATGATGTAAATGGCTTCAGGCGCGTTTTCAAAAATGGCACGAAAATTTTCCTCAGAAGTGGTCACCTTTTCGAGGGTTTGATTGAAATCGGCACTGGCCTCTTTCAGAAGGTTGGTTAAAATATCTGATTTCTGTTCGGCCTGCTTCAGCAGTTTCTCGAGCTCTCTGATGCGAGCGATGTAGGGTTGTAATTCCGTCATGTTTCAAGTCCCGATAACTGACAAGGTGACGGTCTCGTTGTGGAGATAGCTGGGCCCGCTGCACCTCATGCGACAGTATTCACCATAGGTGTAAAAACCGAGAATCGGAATCGATGTACCGACAACATTACGAATACGATCGATTTCTTCGTTGGTGCGTCTGCCGAGGACAATTTTGCGCGCCATGCAGGAATAACAAAAAATCAACCCCGGCTTCGAGTCCCCTAAATCAGAGAGAGCCACTTGAGCGGCTTTCTCCGCGGCGTCAAGGATAGATGCCGTATCACCGCACGTCAGGCTGACCATCGCGCCCTCGGGAATTTCGCCGGCGAAACTTATCGAGCCGTCTTCCCGATTAACCGACATGGTGGCACGCAACAGGCAATAATCATCTGCCCCAACGTCACCCCATTGACCGAGAAGACCGAGCGGGTACTCAACGCCTATGGCCGGTAGTTTCCTGGCATGTTTGCCCAGAAACCGCTCGAATACTTTCAACGCGGGCTCGCCATTGAGTTCATAAAGAATGTTCCCCGATGCCCGGGTAACCTTTTTAGCCAGTCCGATGGGGGTCCAACCGCTGCGGATACCGGTGCCGAGCTTCAGGTCTCCGGAAAAGCCGATGGCCACCGCTGCATCACTGAACACCCGATTGCCGGCAAACTGCCAGGTCCGCTCGAATTTTCCATTGTCACCGGCCGTTCCTCCGGAAATCGGTAAATCCTCGCCCAGCACCGCGGCCATGCCTCTAAGCAGGGCGCAGCCGTTACCGGACAAACCATCAGAAAACAACTGAACATAACGAATCGATGGCGGTAGATCACGAGCCAGACGTCGACCCGCTGTTTCACCGTCGTCAGCGAGACCTTCGGCAGCAGCCACATGAAAACACAGCTCATCGGCAGCTATACCGCCCAACACGGCCGTTCCGGTTGTTAGTCCCTGGTTCGAGATTTCCCCGTCCGTCGTGCAGCCGATGATGGTCTCTATGCGAAACACATCGTAAATGCCGGCGAGCAGTTCCTCAATCCCTTTTTGGGGGGCACAAAACAGCCAACAAGCGTTCGGTGGTCGATCCAGTTCGCCGATCAACTCCTCGGCGAGACGCTGTCCCGAAATGCGCGTGAATTTCTCCCTGGACGTTACGTTCGCCGATTGGAGCATTACCTTATTCCCTTTAAAAACAAATGGGGAGGCCCGACGAAGGATACTCCCCATTTGTTACCAGGTTTCACTAACTTGGACTACCAGTTATACAACTGGTCCAATTCCTCGTCTTTGACCTTGAAGGTGACGTTGTGCGGCGGCAGTTCTTCCTTAATGAAGTATTCCGGCAGCCGATCGCTCTTGGAGGTAAAACCGGCCCGGTCGTTGAAGTCTCTTTCGGTCTTGAGCACCGACTTGCCCAGTTCGGCCACCCCGTCCGCCGTCAGTTCCATACCGTAAAAGGCATTGATCATATCGATCAAGGCCTGGAAGGTCTCGGGCTGATCGAGCACCGCAAAGGCGATGAACAGGCACATGCCGGTGGAATCCACCGCCGCGGTGGCGATTTGCAGGTTGCGCGACAGTTCTATCTGGCCTTCGGGGGTCAGTGGATCGACCTTGCCGCCCACCCCGAGAATGTTGGCGGTAACGGCGTAGCCGGCGGTGTGATCGGCGCCCATGGTGCTGGTGGCATACGTGACCCCCATGCCCTGTACGCCGCGCGGGTCGTAAGCCGGCATCGCCTGGCCCTTGACCGTCGGGATCCGTTCGACGCCGAAGACCTTGCCGGTGACCTCGGCTCCGCTGCCGAGGATGCGTCCCAGGGGCGTGCCCTTGCCGACCTCCTTCACCAGGTTGATGGCGGCCTGGGCATCGCCGAATTTGGCGACCCCGGCCTCCATGGCCACGGCGATAGTGGCGCCCATTTCGATGGTGTCCACCCCGAAGTCGTCGTCGAGGCGATCGAGCATGGCGATGGCATCCAGATCGTCGATGCCGCAGTTGCCGCCATGGGCCCAGACGGTTTCGTACTCCGGCTGCTTGGTGAGAAAGTGCCCATCTTTGTCGGTGTAGGTTCCCGAGCAGCGGATGATGCAGCCGCGATGGCAGCCATGCGTGGCGGAACCCTTGCCGCCGCGTGCATTTTCGGTCTCGGCCTGGGTTTCGCCGCTGATCTTGGAGCAGCCGTCGAAGCGCCCCCACATGAAATTCTTGGTGGGATAGGCGCCGGCCTCGTTGATGACATTGGTGAGGACGTTGGTCCCATAGGCGGGCAGGCCTTCACCGGTGACGGGATGTTTTCGCAGGCCCGCGACCCAGGCCTGATTGGCTTCCTTGAACTTCTGCGGGTCTTTGGGCGGTCGCATCTTCATGCCCGCATCATCGAGCACGATGACCTTGACGCCTTTTGATCCCATCACGGCCCCCACGCCGCCGCGGCCGGCATGACGGGTCGGCCGCTGCTCCATGTCGGTGACGGCAATCGATGCGGCGGCCATTTTCATTTCCCCGGCCGTGCCGATGGAAATGCAGGCCACTTTGTCACTAAACTCGGATTTCATTTTTTCGACCAGATCGTAGTTTCCGAGCATACAGAGACTGTTGTCGGCCGTGACGGTGACGCCGTCCTTGTTGATCAGGACTTTGTAAAGCGTGTCGTCCTTGGGTTTGCCTTCCAGAACGATCGCGGCGTAGCCCAGTCGCGCCATAACCTGGGAGGCCTGGCCGCCGGCATTGGATTCCTTGATACCGCCGGTCAAGGGGCTCTTGCAGCCCACCGAGATCCGGCCCGACATGGCGGCCGTGGTTCCGCTGAGCAGCCCCGGCGCGATGACCAGTTTGTTGTCGGCGCCCAAGGGATGGCAGAGCGGCGGCACCTCCTTGGCGACGATGGCCGATGTCATGGCCCGCCCACCCATACCGGCGTAACCTCCGGGCGGTTCGGTTGTGACCTTCGGACCGCCTTCCGCGCCCATGTCGATGCGAAGTATTTTGTCCATTGGGATCCTCCTTTGCGGCAACGAAATTGTGGTTGTTTGCTGTGCAGCATTCTCAACATGCGGCAAAAACCGGGTCGACTGTTCCACTATCTGTAATTATGGGTATTTATCGGTAATGTCAAGAAAAACCCAAAATGCCGAATGCACCGCCACCGTTTTTCGCCGCCGCAGGACCCGATCACCCGTTTTTGGCCTCGAAGAGCTTCATGAAATCAATCAGGGCATCGACGGCCTCAAGTGGGGTGGCGTTGTAAATCGAGGCCCGGCAGCCACCTACCGACCGGTGACCCTTGAGACCGCCCAGGTCGTTCGCCAAGGCCTCCTCGACGAAGCGTTTCTCGAGGTCTTCCCTGGCCAGTCGGAAGGTGACATTCATCATCGACCGACTGTCCGGGACTGCCGTCGCGCGGTAAAAGCCGCTCGAGTCGAGATAAGCATAAAGACGGTCCGCTTTTTCGCGGTTGATCGCGACCATTTTTTCGAGTCCCCCGATGGTTTCTTCCAACCATTTCAGGACCAGCTGCACGGAGTAGACGGCGAAGCAGGGCGGCGTATTGTACATCGAATTTTTGGTGGCATAGGTGGTGTAACTGAGCATGGCCGGCAGGTTTTCCGGTACGCGTGCGAGCAGGTCTTCCCGGATGATGACCATGCACACACCGGCCGGGCCGATGTTTTTTTGTGCCCCGGCATAGATGAGACCGAAGGGGGCGACATCGAAGGGACGGCTCATCATGTCGGAGGACATGTCGGCGACCAGCGGAACGCTTCCGGTGTCCGGGAACTGCTGCCACTGGGTTCCTTTGATGGTGTTGTTGGAGGTGATATGGACATATGCCGCCTGAGGGTCGAAAGGAATCTCTTTCGGTATGTAGGTATAATTTTTGTCGGCCGAAGATGCGGCCACCCGAACATTTTTTTCCAGGATCTGAGCTTCCTTTACGGGCTTTCGTCGACCAGGTGCCGGTGTCCACGTAGTCGGCGGTTTGCCCGTCGGATAGAAAATTCATGGGGACCATGCAGAACTGCAGGCTGGCGCCGCCCTGAAGGAAAAGCACCCGGTGATCGTCTGCGAGACGCATCAGGCGCTTGGTTCGTACGACCGCATCGTTGATGATGTCGTCGAACCACTTTGAACGGTGGCTGATTTCCGCGACAGACATGCCTGAACCGTCGTAATCCAGGAGCGAGGCCTGAATTTCTTCGAGTACCGGCAAGGGCAGCGCGGCCGGACCGGCATTGAAATTGTAGATCCTTTTTACGCTCATCATCTCCTCCAATCAGGTTTTAGCAGTGTGGTGCGGGCAGTATCGACTGCGGACGGGTGGCCTTTTACGTAAAAAAAGCAAAGGAAATCGTCGTCCGACACGTGACGTATTTGCACCAATCACGCGGCGGATGTCAACTCGATTTTGATGTCAGGCTGATTAAATTGAAGGTGCACTTACCATAGATCCCTGGGGCGAAATGAGCCGCCGGCCAGGCTGTGCGCTGTGCTGCCGGCTCTGAGCGACGGTTGACAAATCCATTGTGACTGGGTAGAGAAACGGCTATGAAAATTTACGATTATCCATCTGAAGCCGCCGAAAAAAAGCTCGCCACGATTGTAAACCGTGGATTGAACTTCAAGAAAAAAGATGTCTCAGCCGTGAACCGTATCCTGGAGGATGTCCGCCGGAACGGTGACGGCGCCCTGATCGAATACGTCAACCGATTCGATGCCCCCGAACTGCAGACAGGTTCGCTGGCGGTTACCGAGTCGGAGTTCAGGGAGGCAACCCGACAGGTGGATGCCGCCTTCCGACGGGCACTGAATCGCGCGACCGCCCAGATCGAATCTTTTCACCGGCTCCAGCTGCCGAAATCCTGGATCAATACCGATCGACCGGGGACTCTGGTCGGCCAGATGGTCAACCCGGTGCGGGCTGCAGGGATTTACGTTCCCGGCGGCAGAGGAGGCACGACACCGCTGGTCTCTTCGGTCCTGATGGGTGCGATCCCGGCACGAATCGCCGGTGTGGAGCGGATCGTGATGGTCACTCCCCCGACCCGTGACGGACGCGTCGACCCGCATCTTCTCGTGGCGGCTCGTAAGGTTGGCGTGAGAGAGATCTACAAGATCGGCAGCGCCTGGGCCATTGCGGCGCTCACATATGGCACCGCAACCGTTCCGAAGGTGGATGTCATTGTCGGTCCCGGCAACCTGTATGTCACCTTGGCCAAAAAAATCGTGGCCGGCAGCGTGGGCATCGATATGGTGGCCGGGCCCAGTGAGATTCTCGTCGTTGCCGACCGTTTTTCCGACCCGCGTTTCATTGCCGCCGACCTCCTTTCGCAGGCCGAGCACGATGTACTGGCATCGGCCATTCTGATCACCGACGAACGGCGGACCGCCGAAGATGTTGTCCATAATCTTCGAACCCAGCTTCAGGCTTTGACCCGCCGGGAAATTGCCGCAGCATCTTTGGACCGTTACGGAGCGATCATGGTTGTTCCCGATCTCGACGTGGCTGTCGATCTGGCCAATCGGATTGCGCCGGAACATCTGGAACTGCACCTCGAAGAGCCCTTTGACTTGCTTGGCCGCATTCGAAATGCCGGCGCTGTCTTTCTGGGCGCCTACACGCCTGAACCGGTCGGTGATTATGTCGCCGGACCCAACCACGTCCTGCCGACGGCCGGCACCGCTCGGTTTGCCTCGGCTCTCTCGGTGGGGCACTTTGTCAAAAAAACGAGCATTGTCCATTATTCGAAGGCCGCTTTCCGCAAAGAAGCCGGTGACATTACCCGCCTGGCGGAAACAGAGGGCCTGACGGCCCACGCCAGCGCGGTCAGAATTCGTTTGACAGGCGATTAAAATGAACAGTTCTTCAGATTATACGCCCTCGCACGACTAAATCCGCAGTTGAAAAACCGGCCATGATCCCGATTCAAAGTTTTTTCATTTTGAAATCATTGACATAAATTCTGATACAGCCGTCCGCAATTGCGCTTGACAAGCACCGGGCGCATCTGTAAAATGAATGAACATTCATTCATAAATCTTTTGATCACACAGGAGTCAGGCTATCAGTACCCGCGATAAAAACGATAAATACCACCGCATTCTCGAAGCGGCCATCAAGGTATTTGCCGGTCACGGATATCATCAGTCGACCGTTGCCAAGATCGCCCGAGAAGCTGGTGTGGCCGATGGGACCATCTATCTGTACTTCAAAAACAAGGACGATATCCTGGTTCAGTTTTTCAAATACAAGACCAAGCAGGTTTTCGAGCGTTTCAGAGAAGAAGTCGATAGCGGGGGCAGTGCCGTCGAGAAGTTGAGAAACCTCGTCCGACGGCACCTTGAAGAATTTCAGCGTGACCGGGATATGGCTATCGTTTTCCAGACCGAAACCCACCGTCTCACTCGCCGGGCCGAGGAGCAGATCAGGGAGATGTCGCAGCTGTATCTCGATATCATTACCGAAATCGTGGAAAACGGCCAGGCCGAGGGCTGTATCCGCAAAGATCTGTATTTGGGGCTGGTCAAACGGTTTATCATCGGTGCGGTAGACGAAGTGATCAACACGTGGCTCCACTCCGGGGGTCGATATGACCTGGTGTCAATGGCGGATCCCCTGGTCGATCTTTTTTTCAACGGTATCGGTCACCAGGGGCCATCTTAAGAATCCAAGATCGGAAACTTTCCATCACACAAGGAGATTCGGGTTATGGCACAGCAAATCGCAGATCGGCGGGATGTCGACTTTCTTCTTCATGAAGTGCTTCGCGTCGAGGAGATGAGCGAACACGAAAAATTTGAAGAGTTCAACAAAAAGACAATCGATTTGATCATCTCTGAAGCCCGCAACCTGGCGCTCAAGGAAGTACTGCCGACCCAGGTCATCGGCGACCGGCAGGGAGTGCACTTCGAAAACGGCGTCGTGACGGTGCCGGAAGAGTTCAAAAAGGTTTATGAGACTTACAGGGAAGGGGAGTGGGTCGCGATG
>JARROL010000188.1:0-502 GCA_037383965.1 Desulfobacterales bacterium
GGTCAGATCTGATCCCGATTTTTTTATAACCTTCGAAACGGCCTATCATTGATAATAATATAGCGTTAAAATTGTATTACATCAACGAAATATTGTAGATAGTTGGGCAGTCAGTTGCTTTGCACAACCGCTTATCCGGGCTCCGGCGCGTCATATTGATACTCTGTGGCTTCCTTTAATGCCATGAACATTTAACTGGGAACCATGAATGTTGATCCGCTCGACCCATGACGTTATCACACTAGAAAGGCGTTTTGCTAAAGGTCCAGGAGTTCTCGCCGTTTGTCGCCTGCGCCTCCCGGGTTTTTGATGTTCAGAAACCGGCGGCAGATTTTTTTCATCATTTCTAAATCTATTCGGGTGATGATCTGATTTTCCAGGCAGGATATCAGGATGCCGTGAAGCTGTTCGATCGGCTCTATTTCATTCAGAGGTTCGCAATCGATCAACCAGCAGTAGAGGGCTATCGTCCGAGGAGTGCTCAGGTGTCGGTCGGCTTCGA
>JARROL010000188.1:554-6027 GCA_037383965.1 Desulfobacterales bacterium
CCTCGATTCTTTCAACGGCCTGCCGAATTGCTGATCGATCAGCGATCGGTGTCATGAGCGCTCCTTGGGTGCCGGTTTTCTTTGAAATTATGATAGGTTGACCTGCGTGATGCCGTCAACGCCAATAAAATAACTATTTTTTACTAGGGAAATCTACGGGGTGAGAACCTGTCGTTAAATCGGGGAGTCTGACGGATTCTATAGCCGGCCGCCCCATTTCCGGCCATAGGGAAGACCTGAAATAGTTCGGGAATCAACATATCCTGCCGACCGTTGCAACGTCATTTATGTTTGTGGGGGTGGCGGCCGTACGGGTGGGCGTGCACATGTTCGTGGGGGTGGGCGGCGGTGTCCACTTGAATCCGGCCGTTTTGAAGGGTGTATATCGTATCGGTGATCTCAGACAGGAAATCGAATTCGTGGGAGACGATGATATAGCTGATATCTAAGGTTTTCAATATGTCGATCAACCTGTTTTTGGTGGCTTCGTCCAGACCGGCGCTCGGTTCGTCCAGCAGCATGGCACGCGGCTCCATGGCCAGTACCGTGGCCAATGACACCAGTCGTTTTTCACCACCGGAGAGGCGAATTGTGATCCGGTCCTCAAAACCTTCGAGTCCGAGATACGACAGGGTCTTACTGGATATCGCGATCGCCTCTTCCTTGCTTTTTCCCAAATTGAGAGGGCCGAAAGCGACATCCTCCAACACCGTCGGGCTGAAGAGCTGGTCGTCGGCATCCTGGAAAAGCAAACCGATCCGGCGTCGCACGGCAATAAAGTCCTCTTCCTTCGCGACCTGCTGCCCGAAAATTTCGATACGGCCTGCTGTCGGCTTGAGCAATCCCATGATGATGTGAAAAAGAGTGGTTTTGCCGCTGCCGTTGGGGGCGATCATGCCGATGCGGTCTCCATCGGAAAGGATGAAGTCGAGGTCCTTGAGCACGGGCAATGCGCCGGGGTATGAAAAAGTGATGCCGTCGAGTTTAATGATCGGATTTTCTGTCAATTGCTGATCCACCGTTGGTGTCTTCCGGCCGTTTTCAGCGGGAGTCGCTTTAGGATGTGATTGTCCACGTCCGTCTAATCCAACCACTTTTGTATTTAATATAGACATCTAATAAAAGGCAAAACGTTCACAAAATTTTTCCCCACTCCAGTACGACCAGTCCGATGACGGAAACCGTCATGAGGCTTGCAAAAACCCAGTTGGAGGGGTGGGGAGGGAAATCGGCCAAACAGTAAAGGCGACCGTTGAAGCCGCGGCAGCGCATGGCGCGATACACCCGGTCGGCACGGGCCGCGGCCCGCACGAAGAGCATGGCGATAAAGTATGCAAAGGTCTTGTATGTATGGACGTTTGTTCCCGGTCGAAAGCCGCGTATTTTTGCCGCACGGACCATGCGCTGATATTCCTGCTCGATCACGAAAATGTACCGGTAGGTCATCAGCAAGAGGTGAACGAGTTTCCCTGACAGATGCATTCGGTCAAGAGCATGACCCAATGTAGTGAAGTTCATGGTCGTTATAAGAGCAATGAAGGCCAACAGGATGGCTAGCGACTTGAGCGAAATCTGGGCGGCGAGAATCACCCCGGGGCGTGTAAGGGTCAATGGGCCGATTCGGGTGAGTTCATCCCCTTCGAAAGTGATCGGCAATAGGACCCACAGCAGCACAAGAAAGCCGATGACCACCAGGAGCCGGCCGGCAACGGCTTTTAGATTCAGATGCGCTGCCAGCGTCAGGACGACCGCTGTAAACAGGGCGACGAGAAGGGTGGGGAACCGATACGATACGGCCACGACAATCGAAAATGCGACTGCAGCCACCACCTTGAAGCGCGGATCGATGCGGTGAATGATCGAATCGCCGATGGCGAAGGGTTCGCTGAACATCGGGCCTCCCCGTCAATGACTGACCTGAAATACTGTTGAAATGGCAAACAATCAAGATTTTCGACGCTTGCTGCTGAAATAGGCGGCCACACCGATCAATCCGAAGATGTATCCGATGCCACCTATTATGTCGGTGACCGAAGGTCCGCTCCGGCGGGTTTCGACCAGCAATTTCATGACCGGCTTCAGTTTTGTGTCCAATGCTGCCTCGACCGCCTTTCGGATCTCGGCGGTAGTGACATGTCCGGCGGGAGCCGAATTGGCGCCTACCGTGGAGAGCACGTCCTTTGCTTGAATCGGGTCGGTCGGTTTTGATGACGGTGAGTTGGTTTCCGCCGCCTGAGTCGCTGTGTCGGCGCTGACTGCTTCGAGATCCGAAAATGGAATGGTCCACTCCCCCTTGTGACCCATGCCGGCCAGAAGGACGACTTTCATTTCTGTTTTTTTCGGCACCTTGAAAGAGAATTCGCCCTTCTCGTCGGTCACCCCCTTTAGCAGAAGGTTGCCCCGGACATCGTAGACTTCCACCGGCGCGGCCACCGGCCTGCGTCCGCCGCTGAATTTGCTCTCGACGTGCACCGTGTCCCCTTCGACCCATGCGAAGACGGTCACGTTATGCGCCAGCGCCTGGCCGCAGAAGAGCAGCAGAAGCAAGGCCGTGATAAGTGAAATCGGTCCAATCTTTAGCGACACTTTTTTTACGGTTAAATTGAACATCATGCTCATTAATCGTCCTTACTTCTATCCCCTTTATTTAAATTAATAAATTTATCCGAATGGATAAATTTATGGCAGCATAGCCGGTTGCACCTTCTTAAGAAAAGCCACACAGAAAGCGGTAACGATACCTTCGATAATCATGACTGGAATGTGGGCTGTGACGACGAGCATGGCTACTTTCAAGAAATTTTCTTCCGTGAACATCAAAGCCAACCCCACGATGACCCCTCCGAACAACACGGCACAAAATCCACAGCCGAATCCGGCCAGCAGGAGAAATTTCCGGTCTTTGTGCAGCAACGGCGCAAACAGGTAATAGCAGATCACCGCCGGCAGGGCCATAATGATGGTGTTGACCCCCAGAGTGGTGATCCCGCCGAACTGGAAGAAGACGGCCTGCAGCAACAGGGCGACCAGAATCGCGGGAAAGGCGGCCCAACCCAGCAGCAGTCCGACAATGCCGTTCATGATCAGATGGACACTGGACGGACCGATGGGGACGTGCACCAAGGAGGCGACGAAAAAGGTCGCCGACAAAATGCCGACCCGGGCAATATGATCGTAATCGATTTTTTTAAGGCCGATCGCCGTTCCTGCCGCGGCCAGCGCCCCGCCGGAAACCAGAACCGGCGCCGAGAGAACACCTTCGGAGATGTGCACGGATTTTCCTTCCAGGTCGAAAAAGATACACGTTACCTTTTCACATTGAACGAAAAGGAGTCAAGCAAAACACCGCGGTCGACTGCATATGGACCGATAGAGCGCGCAAAAAGGGCCTTCAACATCATAACTCCGCCGTCATCCGCACCCCGGCGATCCAGCCGTCCACGTCGTCTTCGCCGAGCACGTACTTGTCCTGCATGTATTGCAAATCAACGGTTAAAGCCAGATAGTCGTTCAGCCCGAAGTTCACGTAGGCCTCGAACACCTGGCTGTCCTTCAGGCTCTCCTCGGTCTGCTCGGCCCCGTCCAGGTAGGCGTAGCCGATGCCGATGTTGTCCTGCTCCCGGCCCCACAAATTGCCGCTGATGTTGATGCCGCCCGAGAAAATATTGTCATAGTTAACCAAGGCGTCGTCGGTCTGAAAGCCGAAGCGGACCCAGGCGCCGAAGGTCTCTCCCAGGGCCTGGTCGAAGGAAAACAGCAGGACCTGCCGCCGTTCCAAAGAGGTGCCCTGCGGATCGAGGAAGGCCTGGCTGGAAAAATTGTAGTTCACCCGGTAGTGGCCCTCCCCCAGACCGGTCTCCAGGGTGTAGTTGAATTGAGCCCCGTAGAAGTTGTAATTGTTGCCGTCGTCGTTCTCCCCGATGTTCATGTACACGCCCCTGACACCGAACGGACCCAGATCCCACTCCGCCGCACCGCCGATGTCCCATGAGGGCAAAAAGGCGTTGGGGCCGTTGACCAGCGCCTCGTTCAAAAACTGGGTGTACTCGTCGTTGGCATAGGCGTTGTCGTCCAAGTAGTCGGTAGAATCGATGATTCCGCCCACCAGCCCTAGCGTGTGCTCCTCGCTGAAGGTGAAGGTGTGCTTGTACCAGGCCTGCAGCAGGTAGTCGCGGTTGCGGCCGTTGATGTCCTTGACATCGTCTTCCAGGCCGGCTGCCCAGGGGGCCAGCACGAAGGGGGTGACGCCGTTCAGCCCGTTTCCGGCCGCAAAGCCGAGCAAAAAGAATATCTCGTCGGCCTCGGTGGGGGTGATGCTGACCTCCGGCTGAAACGAGATCGCCCCGCGGCCCTGGTCGTCGAGGTCCGGCGGTCCGGCGACCCACTCGTACTGGTAGGCTCCGGAGAGGACCCCGCCGATGGACACGTACTTGGCCAGATCGGAAAGTTTGCCGAACTCCTCCGCATCTTTTTCCTGCTTTTTTTCCAGGTCTTCAATTCTTTGTTTGAGTTGATCAACCTCCTGGCGGGTGGGCTCATCTTCCGCCCGGACCGTCACTGTCGTCAATATCAGCCCCAACAACACGAGCACCAGTCGTCTTCGAATCATCGGGCGATCTCCTTGAAACATGAAGAGTTGAGATATGGGGTATCCATTTTTAGTCTAAGAGGCAGCATACATGTTCTCAAAAAACACCCCGGCGATTTTATTATTGTTGCCACGGTTCAAAGTGCACCCAAAGCACCGCGCCGATCTCGACGCCCTTGTCCTGGCCGTCTTTCTTGATTTTGAAGTCAGCCTCGTTCAGGGCAGCAAAACCCCACCAGCCGGCTTTGGGAGCCGCATAAGTGAACACCCCATTCTGGTCGGCTTTGATGGTCTGGGTGACCATGTAATCGGTGGGGGCGGTGGCTTTTTTGTCCCTGTTGTAATATTCGATTTCAACTGCTGCATACGGCACCGGCTTACCGTCCAACTTGACGATGCCTTGGAAGACGTTGCCGGCGTAAAGGCCATAGGGTTTTGACAGTGGCACGATCTCGGTTTTCAGCCCCACCTCACCGTCCCAGCCCTCGTCGTCGCCGAAGGCCGTGACCACCGTTTTGGTGTAGTGGATGATAAAGAGATCCTCGGCCGGTTCCCAATAAGGCTGCGGTTCCATGTAAAACATGTAGACACCGGGCCGCTTGATCGCGTAATCCGCCTGCCAGGCGGATTGATCCATGATCTTTTTGGGTTTCAGGGCGCCGCCAAGGTCCTCTTTCTTGCCGTTGGCGACAACACCGAAGGCCTTGGGTTTGACCAACTCCATGCCGACCATCTCAAAGGGATGGGAAAACGAAAGCTGCAGGGTAACGCTGCGGTCGTCCGCCTGCATGACCATCGAATCCGACGGAATCACCATGCCGAAGTGAGCCGATGCAGACGTTACCCACAACATCACAGGAATCCATGCCGATGCGAAAATAAAGA
>JARROL010000189.1:0-7253 GCA_037383965.1 Desulfobacterales bacterium
TGCTCTACGAGAGGCATGGCGCCGCTCCCGATCCGTCGGTTTTCGCCGGCATCCGCCTTGATACACCAAACCTGTCCGGGCGGCCATCCTGCGTCCGCAACTGGCAGTGCTCGATGGCAACATCGAGCGATGGAACGAGCGCTACCGGACCATCGAGGCCAAGCTGCACGAGGCCAACGCCCTCTACCTTCCGCAGCGGCCACCACCGGATACCTCTCCCCCACGAACGAAATCCACGGCGATTGTTCCGGCGACGGCCCAAATCGATGCCGTAAAGTTGGCGGGGAGCGGTCGCTAACGATTCGCTGGATTTCAACGTAAACAATGAAAGGAGGTTCAAATGGGTAAGAACTTGAAAGTGTTGCTTGGCATCCTGGTCGTTTCGGCGCTGCTGATGACAGCGGGGCAGGCCGCCGAAAAGGTGATCATCGGAACCTTCGGCGATCCGACGCCGACCCAGATGGCGGCGCACGAGGGTAAATTCGCGGCCGCTACCGGCTGGGACGTCGATTGGCGCAAGTTCGCCTCGGGCACCGATGTCATCGCGGCGATGGCCTCGGGCGACATCAAAGTGGCGGAGCTCGGCTCATCACCGTTTGCGATCGCCGCCACTCAGGGTGTCGATCTGCAGGCATTCATGCTCGACTACGTCATCGGCAAGTCCGAGTCTTTGATCGTTCGCAACGGCGCGGGCATCAACACTCTTGCCGATCTGAAAGGCAAGCGCATCGCCGTGCCGGTCGGCTCGACGGCCCACTTCTCGCTGATGGGGGCTTTGAAACACGCCAACATCGACGAAAACGCCGTGACCATCATGAGCATGTCGCCGGACCAGATCGTCGCGGCCTGGCAGCAGTCGGCCATCGACGGGGCGTTCGTTTGGCCTCCGGCGCAGACCGAAATCCTGCAGACCGGCAAGCGGCTGGTCGGTGCCGACGAGGTCGCCAAATGGGGCTACCCGACCTTCAACGTGTGGGTCGTCAACACGGAATTCGCGAAGAAGAACAAGAAGGCCCTCATCGCTTTCATGAAGGCCAACGACGCGGCGATTGAGGCCTATCTCAAGAACCCGGCTGCCTGGACGCCGGACTACGCCGGGGTCAAGGCCATCGCCGCACAGACGGGTGCGGATCCGAAACAGGTGCCGGAAACCCTCCAGGGCTACACCTTCCTGCCGCTGGCGGAGCAGTTGAAGCCGGAATGGCTCGGCGGGGGAATCACCAAGGCAACGAAGGATACGGCCGCGTTCCTGAAGTCGGCTGGTCGTCTTGACCAAGTTCTGGACAACTATTCGAAATACGTGACCGACGAGTACGTGAAGGACGCTGTTCGCTAATCGGAGGCGACCACCAATCCAGAATGGGCCCGGTCTCCGGAAGGGGACCGAGCCCATTCCGACAGCAAGGGGCCATCGAGATGGGTCTCCAGATCAACAAGGCGTCTGTAGTTTATCCCGGCGTCGGCAGTCAGCCGCCAGTCGAGGCGCTGCACGACATCAACATCAAGATGGACGAAGGGGCTTTCGTCGTTACCATTGGTTCTTCGGGCTGCGGCAAATCGACGCTGCTGAACCTGATTGCCGGATTCCTCGCTCCGACCAGCGGCGAGGTGCTGCTTGACGGCGCGCGGGTGGAGGGACCGGGGGCCGACCGCTCCGTGGTCTTCCAGAAGCATGCCCTGCTTCCCTGGCTGAATGTCCGCGACAACGTGGCCTTCGGACTGATGCTGCAGGGCCATTCCAAGGGTGACCGCTACGCCGCCGGGGACCGCTTCATCAACCTTCTCGGCCTTCGCGGGTTCGAGGACTCGCCGGTCTACGCCCTGTCGGGCGGCATGCAGCAGCGCGTCGGTATCGCGCGGGCGCTGACCTGCGACCCCAAGCTGCTGCTGATGGACGAGCCGCTCGGTGCGCTCGACGCGCTGACCCGCGAGAAGGCGCAGGAGCTCATCCTGCACATCTGGAACGACACCGGGAAGTCGGTCTTCTTCATCACCCACAGCGTGGAAGAGGCGCTGTTCATGGGGACCAAACTGATCGTGATGTCGCCGCGTCCCGGTCGGATCACCCATCGGTTCGACCTGCCCTTCTCCAAGAGATTCCTGGAGGGAAGCCCCGCGCGCACAGTCAAGGCGTCGTCCGAATTCATCGAGATCCGCGAAGAGGTGCTCGGCATCATCTTCGCGGACGAGGAGGTCGCATGACCGCCGAAAACACCAGAAACGGCGATGGCCCAGGTCTGTTTGCCCGTTTGTCGCGGGGACGACCGACGCGTCCGGGGGAGACTTACGGGGTTCCGGGGTCCGGCGACACCATGACGCTCAGCGTGGCGACGATTGCCGTCCTGCTTTTCGTCTGGTGGCTCGTCACAGCGATGGGGTGGGTAAAACCGCTGTTCGTGCCAGCGCCCCAAACCATCGTCCAGAAGTTCATCGTGATCTTTGGCAAGGGGTTCACCGGGACGCCGCTGTGGAGCCACATCCTCATCTCGACCGAACGGGTGTTCGGCGCCTTCCTGCTGGCCTGCGTCATCGGCATCCCACTCGGCCTCGCTATGGGCATCAGTCCCCTTATCCGCGGAATCTTCGATCCCCCCATCGAGGTCTACCGGCCGATCCCACCGCTCGCCTACCTGCCCCTTATGATCATCTGGTTCGGAATTGGCGAGACGTCGAAGGTGCTGCTGATCTTCCTGTCCGTGTTCGCCCCCGTCGCCCTCGGCGCACGGGCCGGGGTGCGTTCCGCCGCCATCGAGCAAATCCACGCCGCCTATTCCTTCGGCGCTACCCGCTGGCAGGTTCTGCAGCACATCATACTGCCGGCGGCCATGCCCGAGATCCTGACGGCCATGCGCATCGGCATCGGTTTCGGCTGGACCACCCTGGTGGCTGCCGAGATGGTGGCCGCGACCAAGGGTCTCGGCTACATGGTGCTGGCGGCTTCGCAGTTCCTGCAGACGGCGATCGTCATCATGGGCATCGTCATCATCGCTGCCATCGCTTATCTCTTCGACCTTCTCATGCGTTTCATCGAGCGCAAGGTCGTTCCCTGGAAAGGCAAGATGTAAGCCCATTCGACCCAAGCGGAATTGACATGTCGATCACCTATCTCAAGAAGGCCTTCCGCACGGCCGAAACCGGGCAAGAGGACTTGCGGACAACGGTACAGTCGATGCGCTGGTTTTCATCACGTTCATTCCGGGCAACGCGCTTTGGCTACCCGACCTGCCCTGACGGGGCCTAACCGGGCGGGGGTCTGCACAAACCAGACAGGAATTTTCCCATGAACGTTCAACCGGGCACGCAAAAACCCGTCGTGGGCGTGAGCGGTCACGTCGGTGCCGGACACGTGCACAGCCATTCCGGGTTCGTCCAGGACGACTCCGCCGGCTTTGCAGCTGCGGCTTCCCTGATCGGAATGGCCTACCCTGCGGAAACGACGATTCGGCGCGTGACGGTGAAAGCCGATACCGTCGAAATTGTCACCGCAGGCGGTGGAGCGGGCCGTGCCTGTGCTAGAAGGGGGTTTACGCCCTTTGAGGCCGAACTGGCACAGCGCGCCGTCGGTTTGGATAGCCTGTTCAGTCAGGGCGTCGCTTTTCGCTGCATGGGCCGCGTTGATGGCCAGGGGGTGTTGGAAGCGCCGGTGGCGTTGCAGACGGCGGTATGTCTGGCTGTCATTGATACGTTCGCAGAAAACCATCCGGATGGGATACTGGTCTCCGCCGAAGGCCTTGACGCCAACGTGGGGGCCTGCATGGGGACGGTGCTTGACGTCGACGGGGTCGGCACGGCTGTCATGGCCGTATTGAACGCCACCGCAGGCGGGCTCGGACCCGTTGAAGACCTGGAAGGCAATTTGAGCTTTGCCGAAAAGGGGCGGCTGATGGACCGGGTCGGCCTGAGCGGCCTGCCGACAATCATTCTTGAAGGCAAAGCCTATGTACCGGCCGTCAGCGACGCCATTAAAGAAGATGCCTTTTGGGTTCGCTACAACAGGGAATTCGACAACCCCGCGGTTGGCAAGGCGCTGATCCGAGCCCTTGAGCAGTGCGGGCTCCCGCTGCTGCAGTCTGATGCCGCCTATCCGAGGCATACGGGCGAGATGCGAGACAACGCGGCCTCCCTCGGCCGTCGAATCGTTGCGTTGGGGCGGCGGATAGAAAAAGCCGGTTCGGCAGCCGAAAAGGTTCGGCTCATGGGGGAATTGGCGATTCTGGTCAGTCAGGACGCGGGGGGCATGACCTACATGACCGACGCCGTCCACGAGATCGCGGCGGGAGGCGGACTTGTCCCGGGAACGGCCGCGGTTCTTTCCATGGCCGTATCCAGGGCGACCATGGAGCAGTGCCTGGTTCCGGATTTTACAAGGACCGACGCCATGCACTATCTGACCGTCACCGGGGAAGCGATAAAGATCCTGTCCGAAAATCTTGAGGAAGCGGCGTCATTTCTCGAACGGCAGGACCGGTTCGCCCGGGATGCCCTCGAACGGCTGATCCGTGAGAAACAGGGGTCTTGATTGAAAACATTCCTGAAAATTGATACGTCTGCCGTCTGGTAGGGGCGGATGGTTATGAGCGGCTTTCGAAAGCAGACATATAGCCATCAAGTAGCCGATTACATCAAGGGTCGCATCCTCAGCGGCGATCTGTCACCGGGAGCTCCGATAACGGAAGTGGCCATCGCCGCCGAGCTTTCCATCAGTCGCGCTCCCGTCCGGGAAGCGATGCAGATACTGGTCCGCGAGGGTCTGATCGAGTCGCATCCCCAAAAAGGGAAAAACGTCACCGCGCTGACGGCAAAGCAAATCAAAAACAGCTATTTCACCGGCGGCGTTCTGGAAGCCGCGGCTGTCGCCAACGCGCTGGACCGTTTTACAGACAAGGATATCGAAAAACTGGAACGCATCGTCGGTAAAATGAGGTCGATTTCCGAAAAAAGCGGGTCGGTGGCCGATCAGGCCCCGCTGGACAACGCTTTTCACGATCTCCTTTTTTCCCGCGTCGACAATGAGTTGATCGTGGAACTCTGCCGGCGATCCTGCCAGGGCATATCCAAGTTTCTCCTCTACAAGCACTGGGTGAAGCTGTTTCCCGCCCGGAAAGTCTACGAAAGGCATCAGGAGATCGTGGACGCCCTGAAGACAAAGGATCCCGGGATCGTAGAACGCGTCATCCGGGAGCATTACTTCGCCTCCGGGGAGCGGATGTCCGCCTTCGGCGTGGATGTTCATTAGAAGTAATTCCCTTCTTCAACCCGCGAGAGCTTTCGAGGTCGCCGGAATGCGGGTCACAAAAAACCGGCAACCAGCCGGCTGGTCTATAAGATTGCAATTGATCCTGATATCAAAGAGCGCTATTTGCACGAATTTCCGAAATTCGACCTGCTTTACGATTACTTTTTCAACATCCTGTTAACTGGAGTATAATGAAATGCAGATGGGACATGGCCCGCCGGCTGGAGTCTTGGGGTGCCGATTTTCTGGCAATGCCATGTAACACCGCTCATCATTATCACCTGGATATCCAGAAGGCCGTAACCATTACTGTGTTGAATATGATCGAATTGGCCGTCGAGGCTGTTATAGAGCAATACCCAAATCTCAAACGCGCAGGATTGCTCGCTTCAACAGCCGTGATCAGACTAAAACTATTTGAAAGGCCCTTTGCCGCTAAAAACTTGGTAGTTCAGACTCCTGCCGATCGTTATCAAATGGGAATTATGCATGCCATCAAAAAAATTAAGGCTAACAATTGCGGCAGTGAGGTGGTGGACGCGATACAATTGGCTGCTGATGATCTTGTAGACAAAGGCGCTGAGGTCTTGTTGGTGGCCTGCACGGAGATTTCGATCATCTCTAACCAAATTGCATCGACGGTAAGAATCTTCGATTCGGCCCAGATTCTGGCTGAATCTATCGTCAGGGTTGCCCGAAACGACTGCTGACGTGCACGAACTACGTTTGGGATCTATCTAATCTGTCGCTGAAGATGCAGAATACCTGAGCGCAATAGTCTGCAAAGTATTTCCCTGTTTCTTTGTGGTAAGTTGCCAAGGGTTGGTTTCCCAAGCATCCGGCTTACGAGGGCAACCATTTTCCATTCAGAACGACCAGTGACTCGAGATTGACTTATGGCTTATTTTAAATCTAAAGCGATATTGATCATGACCTATTGTCCCTGTTGCTGGCTTCATCTGTTGGGTACCACATAGATCATAAGTAATAAATTTATATGCTCTTACTAAAACGACAGGTTACTTGTCACTATCTTGAATACGGTAAAAATAAAATGCATGCTTTGGATTTTTTATTCTGGGCAATGGAACAGTTATGGCATTGAATAGAGCCTGAAATTATATAAATGGCGAGTCCACTAGTCTGCTATAAACGGCCGGAATTTAAGGCCCAAAAAACGCATTCTTTATTTCCAATATCACACCGTTTAAGGTTTCGGGGTACCGATAACCGGTGCCCCGTTTCTCATCTAACTGTACAGATTCTCAATCCACCTGACAGCACCCACATCCGTGATTTTGCCAAGATAACGCTGGGTGGTTGCCAGGTTCGCATGCCGGAGGATCACCTTGCTGACAATCTCGATCGGTGTGCCGGACCTGGAGGCATATGTGGCGGCATGCCGCCTCAGATCATGGGATTTGGGCTGTATACTCACCAGTTTTCCCGCCTCAATCACAATATCCCTGGCTCTGGACTAACCGAATGGGAAGATTCGTTCGTTTGAGCCCAGGTTCTTGGCGTTGATATATTCCTTGAGGCGTTCGGCCACCTTTTTCGGGATATAGACCGCTTCTGACTCTTTTCCGCTCTTTGGGTCATATAGGATGATTTTCTGGTCTTAGACGTCACCGACCCTGACTTTCAGCACCTCACCGATCCGCATGCCGCCACGGGCCATCAGCTCCAGCATCAATCGGTTACGCTGGCTCCGAGTTCTGAATATCATCTCATCCACCAGGTCCTTTTCGAGGATGTCCCATCGATGGATCGTGGGCTCTCTGAATATTTTACGCAGGATGCGGGTATTGCTGGGGTTGGGAATGTTTTCGTCGATGGTGTTTCGGAGGAAATTGAAAAAGGCCTTGAGCAGAGCGTAGCGGAATTTTTTGGTGGCTTGCCGGGTTCCCTAACCGATACGTTTCAGAAATCCCATAACATCATCGGATGTGATGGATACAAGCTCCCGGTCACCGAATTCAAGGTTGAAAATAGCAAGCAGGATTTCATAGTTTTT
>JARROL010000190.1:0-5416 GCA_037383965.1 Desulfobacterales bacterium
ATTAAAATTGATGAAATCCTTCAACCGGCCAAACGGGCCTAACCGGCTCAACTGGCCAAACTAAAAAGAAGGAGAGAAAACGATGCTGGAATCCTTGTTCAGACCCAAGAAAGTTGCGGTCATCGGCGCTTCGAGCAAAGAGCTCTCCATCGGCAATCGGGTGATCAAGAACCTGATCGATTTCGGGTTCAAGGGCGACATCTATCCCATCAACCCGAAGGCGGATGAAATACGAGGCATCAAGGCCTTCAAGTCAATTACGGACTGTCCGGACAATATCGACGTGGTTCACATGGTCATTCCGGCCAAGTTCGTGCCCCAAGCCGTCGAAGACTGCGGCAGGAAAGGTGTCAAAAACATCATCATCAACTCCGGCGGGTTCTCGGAAACCGGCCCCGAAGGGGAAACCATAGAAAAGGATTTTCTCGCCCGGGCCGTCAAATACGGCATCCGCATCCTGGGACCCAACTGCCAAGGAATCATCAATTCGGACCCCCGGATCCGGGCCTATTGCAACTTTACGTTCACCAAGCCCGAGCCGGGATTTATTTCCATTGTCGCGCTGAGCGGCGGTGTGGCCGAAGTCATCCACCAGGGGTTCGCGGCCATGGGCGTCGGTACCCGCATCTATGCCTCCAACGGCAATGCCTGCGATGTGACCATCCCGGAAATCATCCGTTACCTGGGGCAAGACGACGGAACGCGCGTCATTGTCACCTACGTCGAGGGGCTCAGAGATTCGGCCAACTTCATGCAGACCGTCCGCGAGGTGGCCGCTCGAAAACCGATCCTGGCAATGAAGGCCGGTCGCACAGCGGAAGGCGCCAAAGCGGCCGCCTCACACACCGGCGGACTGGCAAAGGAAGATCTGGCCACCGACCTGATATTTAAAAAGGCGGGCGTGGTCACCTTCACGGACGAGGGGGAACTGATCCAGGCCGCCGCCGCTTTCGCCACCCAGCCGATCCCAAAGGGCAACCGTGTGGGTATCATCACCAACACCGGCGGCCCGGCCGTGATCGCCACCGACGTGTTCGTCGGTTCCGGCTGTCAACTGCCCCCGCTTTCTGAAAAGACCGTTGAGCAGTTGAAGACAACACTCTATCCGGAAGCCTCGGTCAATAATCCGATCGACGTTCTGGCCACCGGCACGGCCGCCCACTACCGGGCGTGCATGGATGCCATGCTGGCAGACGATGCCTTCGACTGCATTTTCGTCAACTTCGTCACGCCTTTTTTCGTGGACAACGAGAGCATCGCGCGGGAGATCGTGGCGGTCAGCCAACTGCAGCGGAAACCGCTGGTCTGCAATTTGATGACCGACCGGCAGCAGTGGTCCGGGGTGGTCAACATCCTGCGGGATGGCGGGGTCCCCTGCTTCAGCCTGCCCGGTGAGGCGGCCCGGGCCATGGCGGCTCTGGTCCGCTACAACACCATTCGCTCCCGTGAATCCGGCAAACTGAAGACTTTCAGTGATATCGACCGTCAAAAGGGATGGGGCATCTTGTCGAAGGCGGAAGAGGCCGGCCGCCGGAACCTCTCGGCAGAAGAAGTCTACGAGATACTGGATGCCTACGGCATACAGACCGCCGACTGGCGTGTGGCTGCCACCGCAGACCAGGCGGTCGCGGCGGCCGAGAACATCGGTTTTCCGGTGGTGGTCAAAGCCGATTCCGCAGCCGTGGTGCACAAGAGCGACATGGGCGCCGTGGCGGTGAACCTCGCCGATGGCGACGCCGTGCGGGCGGCGGTGAACCGGATGCAGACGACACTCGCGGCCGACGACCTGCGCTTCTTTGTGCAGAAGTTCCTGCCCGGCGGCTTGGAGGTGATTTTGGGGGCCAAAGCCGAGGAGGACCTGGGCCATCTGATCATGTTCGGTCTAGGCGGCATTCACGTCGAAGTCCTAAAAGACGTCGTCTTCAATCTGACCCCGGTAAGCACCACCGAGGCCAAAGAAATGCTGGAATCGATAAAGGGCGCCCCGTTGATAGAGGGCGTCAGAGGCCGCAAGGGCGTCAATCGCGACATTTTGGAAGAATTGATCCTGCGCCTGTCCCGGCTGGTATCGGACCTTCCAGCCATCAAGGAGATGGACCTGAACCCGGTCATGGCCTTCGAGGACGGCGCCGTCGTGGTCGACGCGAGAATTAGCATATAATATCAGTGGCTTAAGGTTAAAGATTCAAGGGTTCAGGGTTGGCAGATCCTTGATTTCCTCGAGCTTGCGAAAAATTACACCTGCATCGGCACCTGATAAATGCCCTAAATAAACCGCGATGGGCACAATCGAAGATCTCGGTGCTCAAAACAGTGACAGTTTCGAGCATTGAACCTTTAACCTTTCGCCTTTAGCCTTTTGCCTTGAACCTTTTGCCTTTAGCTTTGATCTATTTTTTACGGAGGACATCATGACGGCCTGCTGGATGAATCTTGGGCAGAACCTGAAGATCAATGCCAAGAAATTTCCGAACACGGTGTGCCTGAAGGACAACCGGCGCAGCTTCACTTATCCGCAAACCAATTCAAGGGTCAACCGGCTGTCCCATAGTCTGATGTCGCTGGGGCTGTCCAAGGGCGACAAGCTGGCGGTCTTGCTGGAAAACAGCATCGAGATTATCGAACTCTACCTGGCAACGGCCAAGACCGGAATCGTGATCGTTCCGATCAACTTCCGACTGACGCCGGTCGAGGTCGCCTACATCGTCGAGAACTCCGATGCCAAAGCCATTGTCGTCCACGAGCAGTTCACGGAAACGATCGATGCAATCAGGACCGGTCTGAAAAACATCCCGGCTGAAAACACCATCGTCGTCGGAGAGTCAAGAGAAGGTTATCGCCCATATGAAGAATTTATCACGGATGCCCCGGAAATCGAACCGTCTGCGGACGTCAGGCCCGAAGACACCTGGATTCTAATTTACACCTCCGGCACGACCGGCAAGCCGAAGGGGGTGGTGCGCACGCATGAATCCCACATCGCCTTCTATCTGATCAACGCCGTCGATTTCGGATTCACCGAGCACGACATCTGTCTGAACGTGATGCCGCTGTGCCACATTAACTCCACTTTCTTCACCTTCACCTTCACTTACATCGGGGCCTCGGTTTACATCCATCCGGCCCAGTCGTTCAGGGCGGCTGAGATTCTCGAAATCATCGAGCGCGAGAAGGTCACCTTTATTTCTCTCATACCGACTCACTACAACCTGATTCTGAATACGACGGAAGAAGAACGCAAGCAGGACGTCAGTTCGATACGCAAATTGCTCTGCTCCTCGGCCCCGGTCAGAAAAAGCATGAAGCTGGCGATCATGGATTTCTTCCCCGGCGTCGAACTTTACGAAGGCTACGGATCGACCGAGGCCGGCATTGTCACGGTACTCAAACCCGAACACCAGATGAGCAAGCTGGGCTCCATCGGCTTCGAAAGCCTGGGGACCGACTTTGTCAAACTGCTGAATGTCGACGGAGAAGAAGTGGGGGTCGGTGAGGTCGGAGAACTGTATTCCCGCGGACCGATGCTGTTCAAGGAATACTACAAGCTGCCCGAGAAAACCGCGGCAGCGTTTCGGGACGGCTGGTTTTCGGCTGGTGACATGGCCCGGCGGGGAGCCGACGGATTTTATGAAATCATCGACCGCAAGGACAACATGATTATCACCGGCGGCGAGCATGTCTACCCCAGCGAAGTGGAAGAGGCCGTGGGCAGTCACGAGTGTGTTTTCGACTGTGCCTGCATCGGCCTGCCGGATGAGAAGTGGGGTGAAAAGGTCGTGGCGGTGGTGGTCCCCAAGCCCGGTGTCAGCGAAAAGGATATCGACGAATCGGCCATAAAGGACTGCTGTCGCAACAAACTGTCCGGATTCAAACGGCCGAAAGACGTCATTTTCATCCGGTCGGACGACATGCCGCGAACGCCGACCGGTAAGATCCTGCATCGTAAGCTGAGAGAAAAATTTCACAAGCCGGTTAGTGCCGGCAAAAGAGAAACTTGAAACTCAGAACCTCGAGCCGTGAACCTGTAGCTCCGACTCTGCCAACGTGGTGGCCCGAAGGGCAATGACTGTTTAGTACGAAAATAGAATTTGGGCACATCCCAAGCTTACATAACCGGCTCAACTGACACAACCTGTTTGTTTATCATCAAAATCAGACGGAGGATAAAAACCATGTTGACCAAAGCCTTTATTCCGTACGGCGGTTATTACAGCACGCCGTTCGCCCGCTGGCAGGGAACCTTGGCAAACGAGAACGCGATCACTCTCGGTGCCGAAACGAGCAAACGCTGGCTGGCGGACAAGAAATGGGATGCCAAAATGTTCGATTACCTGATCCTGGGACTCACCGTCGGCCAACCGAAACTGTTTTATGGCGGCCCCTGGGCCGCGGCTCTGATCGGTGCCACGGACACTCCCGGCCTTCTCATCAGCCAGGCCTGCTCCACTTCTACCACCGGTGTCTTCCAGGCGGCGGTCGGCATTGAAACCGGATTGTTCGAAAACTGCTACACCTTAGCCGTAGACCGCTGCTCCAACGGCCCCCACACCGTCTGGCCAAACCCAATGGGCCCCGGCGGCCAAGTGATTTCGGAGAACTGGGTCATGGACCACTTCAACCTCGACCCCTGGGGCGGCACGGCCATGATTCAGACGGCCGAAAACGTGGCCGCAGCGTTCGGCCTCAGCCGGGAGAAGTGTGACGCCGTCACCCTGCGGCGATACGAGCAGTACAAAGAGGCTCTGGCAAACGACCGCGCCTTTCAGAAACGTTACATGTATGCAGTGGAAGTAAAGGTGTCGCGGAAAAAGACCCTTCTGCTGGAAATCGACGAGGGGGTCATGGAAACCACGGCCGAAGGTCTGGCCGGCCTGCGCCCGGTTCTACCCGACGGTGTCATCACTTTCGGTTCCCAGACCCACCCGGCGGACGGCAACTGCGCGGTGGTCGTGACCACCCGCGAGAAAGCCCGCGAGCTCAGCGCCGACCCGAAAGCCGAAATCCGAGTGGTCTCTTACGGGCATCACCGGGCCAAGAAGGCGCACATGGCCATGGCGGTGGTGCCGGCTGCTCAAATGGCACTGGAAAAAGCCGGCATCGGCGTCGGCGATGTCAACGTGATCAAAACCCACAATCCATTTGCCGCCAACGACGTTTACATGGCGGATCAACTGAAGATCGACGTCAACGGATTCAACAACTACGGCAGCTCCCTGATATTCGGTCACCCCCAGGCCCCTACCGCGGCGCGGTTGATCATCGAAGGGATCGAGGAGACGGTGATGAAAGGCGGTGGTTATATGCTGTTTACCGGCTGTGCCGCCGGCGACACCGGCGCTGCGCTGGTGTTGAAAATCGGGTGATTTTCTCGAACACGCCATAAATACCCGTAGGTTTGTTTAAGGGGCCCCTGAAT
>JARROL010000191.1:0-12080 GCA_037383965.1 Desulfobacterales bacterium
AAAAAACCGGGATCGAACAGCCGGCCTGTCGATCGGTACCGTTCTTGAAATTGCTGCCCGTCATACGCCGGACCGGTGGTGAGGGTGGCCACCTGGATCCAGTTCGGTCCGCCTTCAGTTGTGGAAATACCCAAAAAGTTCAGATAATCAACCGGAATCCCGGCACTCGCGGCCGGTTCGTTATCGGTCTGCAGCATTTCATAAAACGGAGCGAACGCATCGGCGGCAAATCCGATTGAAGTGGAGAATTTGCCGATATCGCGCTTTAGCTCTTCAACTTTCCCATGCGTCCAGAATTGCTTCCAGGCAACGAAATTCTTCTGCCGGCGCTCTTGGCCGGGAAAAATCATCGACGGCACGAAACCCGCGGAAAGAAAATCGGCCTCCAGGTCTTTTTCCAGTACTTCAGCCAGAAGATCGCCCTTGTGCTGAAGCTCTGCGACACTGTCACCGGCTGTCAAGACGTAGACCTTGTCGAAGATGCCGCCCCACACCTCGGCCAGAAGTTGTTCGGCCGCGCGGGTATCGCTGCCGACGGTGTTCATCGTCTGCAGGCTCACGTTGAACACCGGTTTCGCGAAGATCAGCATCACTGCGGCAAAGCCAACTACGGTCCACAGCCCCTTGCTGCCGGCCATGGCCATTGCATCCGCAACTTTCTGAAGCGGCAGCGCGCGCCGCTTTCCCGCCGGCATTTCGAGAAAGATTTTCGGGAAGACCGCATGAACAAAAATAAAGGAAATTCCAATTCCGAGCATCGTGAACTGGCCCAGTTGAACAAACACGGGAAACCCGCTGAGGCACAGGGCACCAAAGGCACCGATGCTGGTGAGCACGGCCAGTAATCCGACGTTCCAGACTTCTTCGGACGCCTCCTTCCCGCTCACGCTGTGGGGCTGATCCAGAAAAAGAAGATAGGCGATGCCCTGATCGACGGTGATCGATATGATCGCCCCCCCAAAACCGAGGACCATAATCGATATCGAATCGTGGAAGAGAGAGAAAACGAAAAAAGCCAGCAGCGTTCCGGCGACAGCCGGCAGCAGGGAGAAAAGGCCGAGAACGGGCCGCGGAAAGGCGAAGACGAGCAGCAGCGCGATACCGATGGTGGCCAGCGTTATGGCGACGGTGACGTCCTTTCTGATGATCTGTTCGTTATCGAGGGCCGCACGGTAGGCACCGACCGGCGTCAGAATCACCCGCTGCCCCGCTCGTCCGAATTCGCGGTTGAGTTCGATCGACAGCCGGTTCATCAGCTCCGTTGCCGCTCGGGCAAACACCGTGTCCGTGCCCGATGAGCGCGGAGCGGCGGTCACCAGAAGATGGCGGTTGTCGGTGGAAAGGAGAAACCCTCTGTGAATGCGGGCACCGCCCGAAGGGGTCAGCTGCGACAGCCTGGACAGAACAAGGCCTCTGAAATTCAGCGGGTCCCGGGAAATCAACTCCGCCTGTCCGATGCTCTCGAGACCCAGCAAACTCGTCATGACGATTTCCAACCGCCTCCTTATTTCTGCAGTTTCGAGCAGCGGTTGAATCTGATCTCTCAGCTCCGCGGTCGAAAAGAGCACCGGCAGGTTCGCCGTGACGGTATTGAGCAGGTCGGGCATCAGCTTCTGGGCGTCCTCCAGGCCGACACTACTGAACAGTCCGCTTTGATTCAACCGCGTTTCAATCTGCCGGCCGCAGGCGATCAGGACCTCAAGATCGGTCTTGTCGAGGGCGACATCGACAACCACCTGGCTTTGCATGGGATGATGCGTGAACAGGTAGGCCGCGTCTGCTATGACCGGGTCGTTTTGGGGCAGAGAACCGACGATGTCCGTGTCGATATCAAGCCGGTAGAGCCCGAGGACGAAAAGGGTGGTCACGGATAGTACGGTGAGCGAGAGGAAGCGCCAGTTCAATGGCGTCTTCTTCCTTGAATCTTGCATAAACGTATCCGGCGGTCACGAACGCGCGGCCAGCATCAGCAGGAAAACGATGACAAAAATGTGAATTCCTATGATGGCCAATCGATTGTGATGAAACCATTCATTCATCTTCTGAATCCTTGCAAGCCCCCCGCACATCCGGCGAAATCTGTCGAGCATCAGCAGGCGCTTGTTGTCGGTCCGGGCATTGCTTTGGAAAGCAAACGCGGGATGGGCTGCAAAGGACTCTTTGGCAACGTGACGCAGCAGGGTATCATATGGTGTTTTAGTCCAAGGCATTGCGACCAGCATTTCTGCGAACCCACGCTCGACGGCATAGGCATGAGCCAAACTGCGGTAGCGCACCTTCAACACGGCTCTGTTTTTCGTCTTTCGGCTGCGGTACACCAGGCATCCAAGAAAGAAAATCTTCCACGAAAGCGTTTGCGACAGAAAATCGATGCAATCGGCCAGCACCGCCGCGCTGAAACGGTCGAAAACAATATCATCTTCGAATATCAGCATGCTTTGGGCATCGGCGGCGATGCCCTTTCGCATGCAAGCCATGTGAGATTCGAATACCCCCTGCTCGGGATCGACCGGATGCTTTTCCACGATGACGAATTCGACCCGATCCGCCAGGCCGACTTTATCGAACTGACTCCGGGCCGCCCGGCGCCGGTCTTGGCGCTCATTCAATGAAATGCAATAGACAGTGTCGAAATAGGCCCACAGACCGGTCAAAGACGCTTCCGTCATCTTTCTTTCCAGATCGGGCAGAGTGGCGACTCAGCTGGAGTTAATATAGGCGTTAAGATAAAGGTTTGGGCAAGGCCGGAGAGAGGAGGCTGTATTGTAGTAAAGCCGGCGACCGTTAACGCAGTCCAAAACCTTTATGTTAAACGCACATGGCCCTTCGTGCCGCCACGGTGAATAAAAAAGATACGCCGGAGTCCGGATGAACGGTTGCGAAAAGCGGCTGACTGTCTGAGTCGCTTTGTATGGTCTTAGACCGGACCCTATGCCGATGCCGCCGTCTACTGCGTTACATCCACCCACACATATCCCGATGTGCGCGGGTGGATGTGCCTTGCAGACAAAACATAATCCGGCGCAATCGTGTGGAATTATTTCTTACTGTGACCCTAAAGCCCGTTGGCGACGAGTTTCAGCCGTCTTTCGAAACCGTTCATCTGGGCGTGGGTGCCCACCTTTTTCCGTATTAAATACTATTTTCAGACTAAAAACTATAGCAGGTTGACAGGCGAGTTTCAACGCATACCCTTAGCCCATGGCGGCAGAATATCGTGCGCCCGTGTTCAAAATTCTTGATCGCCGGACAGCGAATCGCGTATGATCCAAAATCTACGTGTCGTTTGATCAACCAAGGATGGACCGTAACGCGTGCAAATGAGATCGAAGTTCATCGGAAAATTAGCACAAACCGAATTCGCGCGTTCAGCCGTTGCCGAGAAAGCGGATCTGACCGCTTTCAAACAACGACCCTCGTTGAGGGTCGTCGCAGGCGTATCTTTGATCGGCTTCAGCTACGTTATCGGCTGGCCGGCCGTCGGTGCGCTTTCTGCCTTGGCCGTCTACCTGCAGAAACCCTTGGTGGCGATTATCGGCGGCCCCCTGACCTACGGACTCTCGCACCTGGTTTTTCTGGCCGGCATGTATTTGGCCGGAGCCGAGTACACCCGGATTTTTCTGCGATGGGCCACCCGGATGGCCGTTGAAAAGTTTATGCAGAGATAACCGAGTCCTCGGCGAGGTACTCTAAACTGTGAAATAGAAAGACGCAACGGTCCCGTCTTGGCCGGATCCGACAGGGACCTGCTTTCCGACTTACCGCCGGTGGGATTTGAAAAAATCCCAGATGATCTTGGCGGCATCGAAATTCTTCAGCGGGTCGTCCTCGGCCAGATCGGCCGTAAAATAAGGTCCGGGCCAAACATGACCCCAACCCTTGATGAGCCAGAGAGCGACTGTGGTGTCGTTTTTACAGTTCTCCCAGGTTTTGACCAGCACGCTTTCTCCCCTCATTCTTTGAATGACCGGTTGGAGATCGCATCCGTCACGACTGACCCAGAATTCAACCGAATCCTCCACCGACCAATAGGTGCGGGTCCCGCCCCTGTGGCGGCTGACGCCACCTTCGTAGGGGACGTCATCGTCCGCCAGACCGTGAAAGGCGATAACAGAAAGCGGCTGAACGGGCTCCGGGATATGCCATTCCGGAGCATCCGCCGCGGGTCTTCCGCCAATCGATGCGGCCAGTGGCGCAACAGCCGCCAAAAGCTCTCCCCTCTCCGCTGCAAAGCGGTATACCAGCATGCCGCCGTTTGAGAAACCGACCATGTAGATGCGATCACGATCGATCTTTAATCGAACACACACATCCTCGATGGCTGCGGCGACAAATCCAACATCGTCTAATTTGTCGTCGGCAGCTTTTCCGCAACAGTGTCCGGCATTCCAGTGCTGCAGAAACCCCATTATTCCGAACCCGTTGGGATACATGGCGATAAAATTTTCAGTGTCCGCCAGTCGGCTGAAATTTGAAAATTTTTCCATCCCCTCTGCCGTGTCGAATGCCCCGTGGATGACGACAACCAGGGGTAACGGTATTTCCGGTTTATAACCGGGAGGGATGTGGACCAGGTACGTGCGGCGAAACCCGTTAATACGGATGTCCACTGCGCCCTGATAGGTCTTCGGCCCCACGAAATGGTTGTCCTGCGGCAAAGTTGACCGGCAACCAGTTGGAAGCTGAAAAACAAACAATAGGACGATCCCGATCAATCCCCAAATGATTATGTTGCCTCGCACCATCTCAACCCTCGCTATCCTTGAGTCGCACCCCGATCCCAGTCATTGCCCCGAGTATGAGCGCGAATGTGGCCATCCGCTGCCTGAACTGAAAAACATCCTGCCGCCTTCGAAACGATTCCTTTCACGGCAAGCATATAATCGTAAAAACATGCTGTTCCACAGCATCGTGAAATGCAAGGTTCGGGGCATCGTCATCGATTTGAAAACGGCTTTCAAAAACGCCGACGGTCGTGACCCGAACGCGTCGCCATGCATCGGCCAGATTAATGTCCAGGGCCTTGGTCACCGCTTCCTTGATCGACCAGATTCGCACCGCAGTTTCGGCCTCGCCGAGTGGAGATGCCCGAACAAGAGCCATCTCCGATTCACTCATGTAAAGGCGGCGTGATGTCAACACGCGCCCGGAAACCTTTTCGACGTCGATTCCCACCGGCCGATCGCTCGCTACCGCGACGCTGAACCGGTTGTCGTGTGATACCGAACACGCATAAACAGCGCCCCCGTCCGTCCTGGAGCAACAGGGATGGGGCCTGTCCATACAGACGGTGTTAATGTCCCGGGGATCGGTCACTTCGTCATGGCCGGAAAGGGTCCTGGAAAGACGCTTGCAGGCCAGTCGCGCCGCGAGGAAACTCTTTCGGCGCCGATCGCCCAATTTTTCGAAGCGGATTTTTTCTTCCGCCGACAGCACCTTGCTCGCAAAGGGCGCCACGGAATTCAGTTCGATCACCGAAATTGCCCGACAGCGTGCGGCGATCCGCTCCGCAGTCTGCTTCCGCCCTTCTCCCGCGATCCATCGGGGTGGCTTCAGCTTTCCGCCGCTCACATCGCGCATGCGCACACCGGCTGCCGTCTCGCACAATCGGCCGTCGCCGTCAAATAGTCGCAGGTCGAAAATCAGCAGGTTCGGTTCCGCCCGAACAGGGGTTACATGTCCGAAATACGTATCGCCGGGGCGGGTGTTCCTGAAAATCCTGCGCCGATCGACGGCCAAGGGAAAGGCGACGACTCCCGCGAAACACTGCCCCCAGACGCAGGCGGCATGAAACGCCGCATCGAGGGGAAAAGGCGACCCGAGCTGTCTCGTCCTTTCTTCACCTGCCGGGTCGACTGGGGTCATGATTTCCGCAATTGCCCCTCCGGCGGCGACATGCACCTGTGTCACGTTGCGGAACGCAGGACCGAAGGGAACCAGTTCCCCGTAGATTTTATCGTTCTCGACGGTAAAACAGGCCCCCTCCACAGCGGATGCCAGATCGAGCGCCAGATCGGGCTTCAGATCCGGCCTGTCGGGTTTGAGACGGGAAAACCGCATGGCGGCATGCTCCCTGACGCGCGTCATGGCCGTCTTTTTCGGTGTTGTACGGCTCGCCAGAACGGCTTGTATGTCGCCGTTCTCGTGCAGTTCGATATCGCAAAAAGCCACTGGGTGTGGTGTTTCGGGATCGAGAAACAGGAATTTGTCAAACCGCAGGTCGAGCATCGCGGTTACATCCGTTCCGGGCAGAAACCTCCTGACCGCCCCGGCCAGCAACTCAGCGGCTTCCACCGCCGGCAGCACGGCACGCCCGCCAACGCAATGGTCCCTCAGGTAAGATTGTCGCGGAATTTCTATGGGTAGGCGCGCCGATTCGATTATTCCGGAAAGATCTTCCATAGCTGGGCTGTCTTGTCGTCAACCGCCACCGGGATGCCCGCGGCATTGACCGCGCAGTGGCGCGTGAATCCCTTGCAGGCCATCTCGCGGGTCTCTTCCCGCGTAATGACATAATCGAAACGGAGTTTTACCCTTTCGAGAAGGGACGGACGGGTGTAAATGCACATGGCATCGTCATAATAGACCGGGTTGTAATAGCTGACGCCGATTTCGATGATCGGGTAGATGGTCCCGCTTTCCTCGATTTCCTTGTAGGGATAGCCGGTGTCGCGCATCAGGGAGGCCCGTCCGAATTCGAAGTAACGCAGGAAATTGGCGTGATACACCACCTGCGAGCGGTCGGTATCGGCATAGAGAGTCCTGAGCCGACAGCAGTGCCAAACCAGCCCTTCGGTTTCGTCCCTGACATAGCGCTTGTCACCGTTGAACACCAGCGGGACAAAGGGTTTCGGTCTCACTTCACACTCCTCTGAAAACGACACAGCAGTTGGTCCCGCCGAATCCGAAGGAATTGGAGAGGAAAAACTCATACCTCTGCCGGCGTGCACTGTGCGGAACCACGTCGACATCGGCCAGTTCGGGATCGGGCACATGGTTGACGGTCGGCAGGAGCAGCCCCCGCTGCATCGCCTCGATTCCCAAGGCGGCCTCGATCGCGGCAGAAGCCCCCAGAGTGTGTCCGATCTGGGATTTGTTTGAAGAAACCGGTATCTTCGCCAATTGAGGGCCGAACACCTCTCTCAGGCACTCGACCTCGACCCTGTCGCCCTTTTGGGTCGATGTGCCGTGCGCATTGACGTATCCGATGTCACCCGGCGTCAAGCCGGCATCATCGAGCGCCTCTTTAATGGCGTTGACGATCGTCCCGGCATTCGGCAACGTGAAGTGATGCGCATCGGAGGTCCAACCGATACCCATGACCTCGGCCCGCGGGGTCAGGCCGCTAGACGCTATCGACTCTTCGGCCGCCAGGACGAGGACTCCCGCTCCTTCGGACAGGACGATCCCCCTGCGGTCGAGGCTGAAGGGTCGCGATGCCTGCTCCGGATCGGCATAGGCGCGGTCCCGGGGTCCGACATATATGGTGGCCGTCATATTGGCGAATCCCTGGATGATTTCGGGAATTAAAGCGGTGTCGACGCCCCCGACAAGGGCAAAATCGCAGTCGCCGTCCCTTATCATCCGGGCACCGATGCCGATGGCATGGTTGCCGGAAGCGCAGGCCCCCTGAGGTGAAAATATCGGCCCGGTAAACCCCTTCAGCATGCCGGCCTTTCCGGCGGGGACGTTGGCGCACAGGTTGGGCAGCAGGTAGGGGCTGACCTTCAGCGGTCCCCGGTTCACGTAATTGTCCATGGCGACCCGGAAGGCGTCGGTGCCGTTCAAGGCCGACCCGATCAGGCAGGCGGTTCTCGGACCGGTGTCGCCGTCGATGGGCAGACCGGCCCGGAGCAGTGCCTCGTTGCAGACGGCCATGGTCAGAAAGACATAACCGGCGTTCCAGTTATAGGCCTCCCTGGGGCCAATAAATTCGAGTGCGCTCGGGTCCCAGTCCGGGATCTCTCCCACGATGGAAAAGCCCGAGTCCATCGAGAACCGGGTCAATCGTCTGAAACCCGCCTCGCCGTTGACCGCCCGTTGCCAGGTGATATCGAACGTCTTGCCCAGCGGCGTTGCCGCCCCGTATCCCACGACGAAGACGCGCCTGTTGAGAGGAGCTTTCATGAACTTTCAACCTATTTAGTGCCGCACCGGTCAGCCTTTTCTGTGCAGCACCACACAAGCATTGCATCCGCCGAATCCGAATGAGTTCTTCAGCGCGAACTCCTGGTCCAGCCGCCGTGCACCCTCGGCCACGCAATCGATCGGTAATTCCGGATCGAGCGTGTAATTGATGGTCGGCAGAAGTGCCCCTGAGCATGCCTTCCAAGGCAAAGATGGTCTCGATCGCACTGGAGGCGCCCATGGCGTGACCAATCAAGGATTTATTGGCCGAGACCGGCGGAAGATAATCGCCGAAAACCGACCTGAGGGCCTGATATTCGACCCTGTCGCCCACTTTCGTGGAAGTTGCATGGGCATTTACGGAGGCGACATCATGCACCGATATCCCCGCCATGTCAATGCTCTCGGCCATGCAGCGGGCGACGGTCTCCAGTCGGGGCGCCACGAAATGGCGGGCATCCGACGTCATTGCCCATCCGGCGAGCTCGATACCGCGCTCCAGACCGTTAGCGGCGGCAAAGTCCCGGGTGGCCAGGATGATGCACCCCGCACCCTCGGAAATCACAAATCCACGACGATCGAGGGAAAAAGGCCGGCTGGCGATTGACGGCGGCTCGGGTTGGTCCGGTTTTTCCTGGTAGGCGCCGTTCATGGTCGCAAAACCGGCCACAATCGGCTCGACCAGGGCGAAATCGACCGCCCCGCAGATGGCGACATCGGCCCTGCCGGTCTCCAGCAGCAGGGCACCGATGATCATCGAGGTCACCCCTGTGGCGCAGGCGGTGATGGTGGCCGTGATCGGACCGGTCGCTCCGGTCAGAATGGATACTTTGCCGCCCACCATGTTGATACACGAGTTGGGGTTGGCATAGGGCGGCGGAAGCCTGCCCTCGGAAATCATCCGCCGGTCGGCCGCCAGGACGGCATCCTGCCCGCCGACCGCTGAGCTGAAAGTGACGGCAACCCGAGGCGACAGCGAGGGAGTGATGTCGATACCGCTCTTGGCGAGGGCCCGGTGAACCACCAGCATGGCATACTTGAAAATCGGGGAAGGCCAAAGCGCCAAACTACGGGGGCTCAGGAAGGGGTAGGGGTCGGTGTCGATGTCAGCCACTTCACCTGAAATCCGGACCGGGAATCCCTCCGGAACAGGAAACCGGGTCAGCCGGCCGATCCCGCTGTGTCCTTTGACGGCCCGACCCCACTGGGTTTCAAGGTCGGTCCCCAATGCGGAAACGGCATCGCAGCCGACGATGACGGGAGGGGGGGTGGTCATAGATCACATATTTTAGTGCGAAAATAGACAGGGTCCCACTAAGCGGATAACCCGGAACCGGTAAATAGAAACTTGAAACTTGAACCTCGCAATTAGGAATTCGAAACCAATCCGAAATTTACAATTGAAAACCAGAACCCTGAAACCCTGAACCACTACCAGGGAATAAACTGGTAGAGCTTGGCAAACATCTCGTAGACCTCGATCCAGTTTTGCAGGTCTTTGGTCGTGCGGATGTGGGCGCGTTTGTTCACCATCACCCAGCTCATGTGCGCGGCGCCGTCCTTGCAGGTCGAGCGTGATGATTTCGTGGTAGTATTTCGATGAGATGACGGCCGCCGGATAGGCATCCAGCATCGCGTCCATTTCCGTGCGGATATCCGCGAGCTGCTGCGGGGTCCATGAAAACCCGTCGACGCCCTCATCGTTAGAGAGCAGCTGCATGTGAACCTTCAGGCCTGCATCGCTGATTTTGCGGATGATTCTTTCCGTCTTTCCGATCTGGTTCGGGGTGATGGTGTAGAGATAGTAGACATACGGGTCACCGGCGTAATTTTGGCTCGAGATGCGAAACGTGTCTTTTCCGCGCAGGGTCTTTTCGTCCTGCTCATCGCCCCACAACGAGATCCCGATCATCATGTCGGGAAACCGGTCGCGCGGCACCTTGATCAATCCGTTGGTGGCGCAGAAAGTGGGCAGTCGCTTGTAAAACGCTTCGACCCGGTCCAGGCACAGCGTGGGTTCACCGCCGATCAAAATGGCAAGGTTTACGCCGCGCTCCTTTTCCCGGTCGATAAACGCTTCCCACTTTTTGATATCCGTTTCCTCGGGCGCCGCCTTGTGTTCGTCGGACGAAAAGAAAAAGCAGCCTTTGCAGCGCAGATTGCACCGGTTGGTCACGTCGTAGATCGAGCTGCGGATGTTGAGCTTCGAAATCCGTTTATAGCGTGCATACCATTCCGTATCCAGCAATGAGCTGACGGTCTTCATAAAATATCTCCCTGATGAGGGCCCCGGCAGGGAATCATTGTCTTCGGTTTCCGCGATCAGAAAAGGTGACCTCCGGGCGGAGCGGTCAACGCATCCGACAGATTGGCACCCTTCTCATACCCCATGACCCATACGGCAAGATACGTGTCCACGTAATCGAGCCAGGCCTTGAAAGTGTCGGGATCCGTTGCGTGTCGAAACATCCGGGCCGTGACCACAGCGCTTCCGGCGGCGTAATGCCGGCAGTCTTCGCAGTCGGTGTCCGGAACACAGCAAGCCGCACTGCGATTCCAGGTGAGGTCCGTCCGATACTGTCGAAATGACCGTCCGAGACCGATCACGGTGGACGGATTCATGCGAGGGTAGGGGCAGCCGAATAAATGATGCAGCCCTGTCGAATGGGTGTGGACGACGGCGTTGTATCGGGAAAAAAGAACGGTGTCCGGAAACCTTTCCAACAGGTCGACCATGGTGTTGCGGCATTTCTCGAGTGACCTCGCCGTGTGGCGCAGATTTCCGTTGAATCCCACCGGCGCCGAAAACATGTTGAAGGTCAGACGGCATCCGGCGGCGGCCAGTCGATCCGCAATTGGTCGGGCCTGCTCGATATTCTCGCGCGTAAACGTATAGACGAATACGGCCCGGGGATCATTGCCGTAATTGTCGAGCTGCCGCAGCAGCATGTTTTTGGCCTTGCGAATCTTCAGGCTGGTCTCATCCGACCCCCACACGGAAATGTGAATCCGATATCGAAGCGAAGGGGGGATCGCTTTCAGCCCGTTGGTGGCAATGGCCCCGAGCGGCATTTCCTGGTAGCAGACCTCACAGAGTTCGGAAACCAGAGCGGGTTCGGCACCGGCCAGAACGACATAGGTGATCCCCCGTTTCTTTTCCGCCTGCATCAGCCGACGCCACGCCTCGAGGTCACTTTTTTCGGGGGCAAACTGTTTGTCACCCTCGTAATAATAGCAGCCGTCGCAGCGAATATTGCAGCGGTTTGTCATGTCATAGGTCGACTCCCGCAAAAAGAACCATTTTCTAACCTTCTGCCAGCGTTCTCTGATCAGCGGATCGGCCAGAATATCGGAAAACTTCCATTCCGCCACGGGTTCCGATGCCTCACCCGTTTCCATTATTTTGTTCACAATCGCCATGATCCTAAGCAGCGGCTTCTTTGTCCGCCTTTTCGTTTAATTTGCGTTCGACATACTCCGCAATCAACTGAACATTGGTCAGTTTCGGATAGTCGTCCTCATCGATTCGGATAGCGTATTCGTCGCGGATCACCAACGCGACGGTAGCCAGGTCCATACTGTCGATGCCGATCTCGTCCACGAGGTCGATCTGAGGATCGAAGGTTTCCGGCGTCACATCTTCGAGTTTCAGTTCCTGGATCATGATTTCAGCCACCCGGAGGATGATAGTGTCTTTACTGTTCATTCTTATGCACTCCTTGCTCTTAAATATTCACTCATTTCCTTTTTCTCGAGACCTGATCGTCATGTTGCCACTGCAGGCGATGTCGCGGTCGACGAGGATCCGAAAAGTGAAGGCACCTTCTTTGTCCGCCTTTGGCGTCACCGTTATTTTCAGGCAATCCTGAGGTCGGATGATCTTTTTGAACTTGACTCGGCTGAATCCGGCAAGGCTGAAGAGCCGTTTCCGTGCCCCGCAAAAAGTGTCGTAG
>JARROL010000192.1:0-5398 GCA_037383965.1 Desulfobacterales bacterium
CAGATTGGGACAAAACTCGTAAAACACCCGGCCGAGGTCAACGAACACGTCCCTGCTCCGGATATCGACAAGCGCCTTGAAATTTCCGCTGGCCAGCTTGCTGGACGCAGCGGTGAGCAGCTCCAATGGCCGCGTGATTGAGCGAGAAAACTTCAGCGCCAAACCGGCGTTCAGGGCGATGAGCAGCACTAGGAAACCGGCCGTAACCTGCTCGACCGTGCGCACGCGGTTTTCAATGGTCTGGCGGATTTCTTGGGCGTCGTCCATCTGTGAATTTTCGATGCGGGCCGTTAGGGCATCGGCCATCAGGTGCACATTGTGAATGCCGAAAGCCCTCAGTCCAACGATCGGCAGAATGGAGAGAGCCAGCAGCAGAAACAGCAGCTTCCAACGGAATTTCATCATTGTCCTCGATTGGATCCGGCAACCTCAAGGTGAAGTCGAAGCGGATCTTTCTCTCCCGTTCCCACCCCCCGAGGGAAGGGACTTATTGTTGACTCTACTGTAAGCAACGGGGGTATCAGGAGTCATAATAGCGCAAAAGCTGTACCGTCACAACGGCAGGGGCTTTAAGAAGCTGCCGATGGGATCCAAAGCAGAAAAATAAGCCTGGCATTTAAGTTTTTAAAATTTTTTCCAATAACACGTCCGGGAGTGGCCTGCCGGTAACCCCCAGAAAAATCTTCCCGACCTCCGTTCGTCCGGAAAGGAAACAGGCAATGCAATCAGATGATATCATAGACGAAATTTTCAACGGCATCGGCAAACTGCCTACCCTTCCGGGGGTTGCCACTAAAATTCTGGAATAAGTTCGATTCGGAAACCCGTTATATCGAAATGATCGAAACCGCCCGAAAAGAGCTGATCCATCTGTCGGCCGATTTTCTCAGCCGCCTGATCAAACAAAACAAACGCATCGAAATACTGAACGAGTGGGCCTCCCACGACGGATTGACCAAGCCGACCAATTACCAGAGGTTCCAGAAAGTCCTGGACGAAGAAATGTGCCGGTCTAAGCGCTATAAATTTCCGCTTACACTGCTCATGATGGACCTGGATCATTTCAAGAAAGTCAACGATACCATGTGTCATCTCGCCGGCGGCTACGTCCTGTGGGAAACGGCCGACCTGCTGAAGAAGTTGTTGCGCAAATCCGACGTCGCCACCCGCTACGGGGGCGAGGTATTTGCCGACCTGCTGCCGGAGACGCCACAGGAGGGCGCCTCCATAGTGGCCGAACGCCTGCGTGAAAAGCTGGCCTCAACGTGCTTCAAATATGGCGAACATACCATCTACGTCACCATGAGCATCGCCATTGCGGCGCATTCACCCAAGATCGATGCCTCCTGCGGACCTGATAAAAAAGCCGATACGGCGCTGTACCGCGCAAAGGAGGATGGTCGTAATCGGTGCTGTCTGTTCTCCGAATGTCAGGGTGGTTACGGGTCAATTCATTAGACCGGAGTCGCTACGATTCCCGTCGAAGCCGCTCTCCGAAGTCCTTTGTGGTAACCCTCACCTCCTGCAGTATAAACCCGATCGCTCCTCGTTGTTTTCAGCCTCAATTTTGTGTATGCTGCAAAGGGCTTGAACAGTGGCGGGGAACGCGTGATTTTTTCTCAAACCGGCAAAATTTGTGATGATTTTTTCGTGGTGGGACACCCGGCCGTACCGGTTTATCTGTTGGACGGCCCGCAACCGGTGATCTTCGACGCCGGTTTCACCCTGCTGGGCGAGCTTTATACGACCGAGATCGAAAACATTCTGGGGAGCCGAACACCGGCTTTCTGCTTTCTCACCCATGTCCATTTCGACCACTGCGGTGCCGTTGCCGCGTTTAAAAGACGCTATCCCCGGATGAAGGTGGTGGCCTCTCACAAGGCTGGCGAGATCTTGAATAGGCCAAGTGCCGTCGCGAGGATTCGCTACCTGAATCTCGCGGCCGAGGATCTGGTGGCGCAAATTGGCGTGAACAATTCACCGGACGCACTTTTTGAACCGTTTGAGATCGATCGATACGTTCAAGAAGGGGATCGCCTCGAACTTGCTCCCGGCTGCTGGGTCGACGTGATTGCGAGCCCGGGGCATACGTGGGACTGTCTGAGCTACCGAATTTCGGACAAAAATATTCTGCTTTCTTCCGAAGCCGCCGGTCAGCCCGACCAAACCGGATACATCGTAACTGACTGCCTGGCTGATTACGACTGCTATCTGAGGTCGTTGCAGCAGCTCAAAGCCTTGACGCCGGACGTGCTGTGCCCCGGTCACCTTTTTGTCTACAGCGCTGAAGATGCCTCCGCTTACCTGGAAAGAGCCCAGGCGGCCTGTATCGACTTTTTCAACTTTGTCTCGGCCTGTGCAAAAGAAGAAAACGGGGATGTGGCGCGCATCAAGCAGCGGATCAGGGCTCACGAGTACGATGTCAACCCGGGGCCCAAGCAGCCGGAGCCGGCCTATCTCATCAATCTGGAAGCACGGATTAAAGCGGTCTTGAAAGCCGGTTCGATTAAGACCGCTTGAGTTTGCCGGACATCTGACATTTGAGTAATATCGATATGACCTCCCAACCTGACCTGTCCGTTGATATCGGCGGTATCCGCCTTCCTAATCCCGTGATGACCGCATCAGGTACGTTCGGTTATGCCAGGGAGTTTGAAACCTATGTCGATTTGAATCGACTCGGCGGGATCATCGTCAAAGGGCTTTCCCTTGCGCCCAGCATGGGCAACCGGCCGCCGCGCATCGTCGAAACCGCCTGCGGCATGCTCAATGCCATCGGTCTCGAGAACGTCGGCATAGAGACCTTCATAGCCGAAAAACTGCCGTTTCTGCAGAAATTATCGACCCCGATCTTCGTCAATATCTACGGCAAGACCCTCGAGGAATACGCCGCCCTGGCGGAGCGGCTCGAGGCGATCGAAGCGGTTGCGGGCATCGAGGTCAATATTTCATGTCCGAATGTAAAGGCCGGCGGCGTGGCCTTCGGCGTGGACCCTGATGCGGCCGGCCGGGTTGTGGGCACCATCAGAAAGAAAACATCCAAGACCCTGATCGTCAAGCTTTCGCCGAACGTTACCGACATCACCGCCATCGCCCGCCGGGCGGAGGCGGAAGGCGCCGATACCCTCTCGCTGATCAACACCATCACCGGCATGGCCATCGACGTGGTGAGGCGGCGTCCTGTGCTGGCCAACATCACCGGCGGGCTTTCCGGGCCGGCAATCAAACCGGTGGCCCTGCGCATGGTCTGGCAGGTTTGTGGGGCGGTTGCGGTGCCTGTTATCGGGATCGGCGGGATCACCACCGCGCGGGATGCGCTGGAGTTCATTATAGCCGGCGCTTCGGCGGTCCAAGTTGGAACGGCCAATTTTGTCAATCCTTGTGCGACAATGGACATCCTGGCCGGTGTTTCCGATTACCTCGCAGAAAACGGTATCACCCGGTTGACCGACCTGATTGGTAGTCTGGAGGTGTGAAACGGTTGAGCCCGTTGAGCCGGTTGTGCCCGTCAAGTTCATTGAGTTGAATGAGATTAATCGTAATTCAATAGCTTAAACGTGAAAGCGTGTCATTATAAGGGTTCAAAAACATATTTCGCTCAGACTGAAGAGCAGCCATTTCACCCGAATGGAAAGCAGAGTTCAAACAGCCCAACGGGCTAAACCGGCTCAACGGGCTCAACGGACTCAACCGAATAAGGAGGCAGCGTGAAGACAATCGTGGCAGCATTCGCTTTCACCGTATTGTTAGGGTCCGTTCCATCGTTTGCTGAGCAGTTGCAGGTCGGAATGCAAGCGTCCGACTGGGCTTTTAAAGACGCGGAAGGCAAAACCTACAGCATGGCGAATTGGGAGGGGAGGGTGCTTTTGATCAATTACGTCGATCCCGACGTGTCGGATCTGAACGATCACTTCACGGATGCCATGAAGAAGGCCAAGGACGACGGCCGGTTGTCGAATGAAAATTACAAAGGCATCGGCATTGCCGATTGTGCAGCCACCTGGAAACCCAACTTTGCCATTCGCGCCATTGCGGGAGCAAAGGCCAAGAAGTACAACACCACCATTTTGTTCGACTACGACGCTTCACTACGAAACGCCTGGGGCCTTCAGGAAGATACGGCCAACGTCGTTCTGCTGGATAAAAATCGTGTCTGTCGGGCTATCATCCGGGGTAGGGTTCCGGATGACCAGGTGGAAAAACTCGTGCAATTGGCCGTTGATCTGCAGGAAAAGTAGGTTGTGCCGGTTAGGCCCGTTGAGTCGGTTGGCCGGTTTAGCCCGTGGTTCGTTTGAGCTATCCATTCTGTTTGTGTAAAGTCGTTGTTCAATATTTTTGACGCATTTTCTCTTATTTTTTATTCTGACCGAAATACCTTCGTTGCCAATCTATCGAATTGTTAATTCGATTTATTCGACTCCAGTTACGCAACGATCCAAACCGGCACAACCGGCCAAACCGGCTAAACTGACCCGACCTAAGCGCCGACGATCAGGCGGCCGGAGGTGCAGGCGCGACAGGAACCCGAACGGAAGCGGGCCGAATCGGAGAGCGACAGGACGCCGATCATACAGGCAGGGTCGTCTTTGAAAACGAAGAGCCGTTGGACGTCTTTTAGCAGCATTTGCTGCAGTGCCAGGGAAAGAAAATCGTTTGTGCTACAACTCAGAACCGGGTGCCGCATGATGATCTTGGCCGGTGTGCCGGTTTTTTCGCCATGTTTGTAGGCGATGACCAGATCGGTTTTCGAAATGACGCCGGCGGCATGACCGGCAGGGTTCCGAATGAGAACCGCCCCGCAGCGGTGGCTCGTGAGGTCCTCGATAACCTCGGCCAGGGTATCATCCGTTTTGCAGGCCCGTACTGAAGTCGTCATAACGTCGCCGACGCGCAACCGCGAGCGATTCGTTTCATTTTCGGTGCCGCGACGCGCCTTTGAAACACTTTTCCCGCACGCTCTGCAATAACGGTAGAGCAAACCGACGACGTCCGGATAGGCCAGTGTGCCGATGACCCGGTCGGTTTCGGCACCGCCCACATACAGACGGTGCACGCCTCTTACGTGCATCAGATCGATGGCCGACTCGAGGCTGTCGTCGGGATAGCAGAACAGCGGTGGTGCGGCCATTATGTCGGCTGCTGCCGCTTCAATCGGCAGGTCGGCATAGAACGCGCAGATGAGATCTGTTTTGGACACGACCCCGACCGGCTGGTCATCTTCTGTGGTCACAAGGACCGCAGCGACCTTGTTCTTGACCAACCGGTTGGTGCAATCGGACAACGTGGTCTCCCGTGACACCCGGATCACGCGCTTTCGCATCGCTTCCTGAACCAGCATCCCGCTCAATACGCTTCGCCGTTCGATGAAGACCATTCCTATTTAACCTTTCAGTCTAAA
>JARROL010000193.1:0-5369 GCA_037383965.1 Desulfobacterales bacterium
CAAGGCCGAGAGAATCGAGGATCCGGCGGAATGGATACCGGAAAAGATCGTCAGCCGAGCCCGGTCCATCCAATCGACCAAAGGCCCGGATGGAAACTTCGAGGATTAAACGTGATGACCTCGTAATAATTCACCTGCAGATTTTTCTGCCATACCATGCCGAATATCGTCATTACCGCAACATTCTTTCTGTTTCCTGGCGTCCCAATAACCCTTTAAGCACGACTCATAAATCTTTGTTTAATATTTCAACTATATGTAATTTATACATATTCTCGATTTTTTACTCCTCGGCTCATTTGAATCCCGATGGAATCATCAATTTTTCTGGAGACGACTCGACAATTTCTATTTAAGGTTTCAAGCCATCGGGCCGATAACAAACTCAGGCAAACACAACCGGTTGGAATAATATTTCAGACCACAGCAAACAGCGGTGTTGCGACATGTACATAACGAATTATCAGATGCACAATGTCTTGAAAGTTTACACCAACCAACTGAGCAAGTTCAGGTCGCCGATTCCCGACAACCGGACTGTTCTCAAACCGGTGTCGGACGCCATCGACATATCGATCGAAGGCAAGCGCCAGAACCTTATCGAGCGGATTGCGTCGGACATCGTTGCTCGCATCAGAAACGGCGGTAAAAAGGGCAACAGTGAGACGAGAGTAACCGAGAGCCCCAAAGAAGAATCGAAAGGTCCAAGCAGAGCCCCGGACAGCCGCAATGCCAAATTTACCTACAATGTCATCCGGGGTGAAGCAGAAAAGAAAACGAATACATTATCGGTTGAAGATGCCGATTTTCTGGCCCGGCGGTTCGAGGAGTTGGTCAGAAAGGTGATGGATCGCAGCGCGCACTCATCTTCAGTTTGAAGCGGCAGCGGTGAAAATAAGGCGAACGACAGGGGGAAACATCGACCGCTGCCTTTTATACCGGTTTTCAAGGATGAACCATGAGGCGATAAATGAGGGTCAATATCGGCCCTTTATCGTCTGGAGCCGATACGCCTTGAGTCCGAATATCGAGCTCGCAGCACAGGAGGTAGCAAGACATGATCAATGCCATTGGAGAAGCCATCGTGCAGCAGACCACACGTGCGAGTTTCAGCAGCGCGGTCAATGACAGGGAGGTTGCGGTACAAAAAGAAGCGCAGGCCAGACAAAAGCGTCCGGTCGAAAAGACCGATGATAGCCAGAGTTTAAGACGTCAGCCGTCGGATGAAGAAAAAACCGAAACCACCACCCGGCTACGTTTGGAGGAAGGAAAAATAGTCCTCGAAAAATACGATCGCAAAGGTAAACTCGTTAAGGCAATTCCACCAGGGTATTGTCCTCTGAGCAAAATTGCTTGAACGGTTTATGCCGGGAAGTGAAAAGTCTTCTATTTCTGGATCTTGGAAAGGCTGCGGTTACTGTCTATTTTCAAACGCCCGGCAACAACTCGAGGGCCGGTCCAGTATAAACCGCTTTCGATCCGAAGACCGGCAGTCGTGTTCGTCTATTCAGGCAGTAAGATAATGGTTTGGGCAAGAATGGAAGAAAGCAAGGACATGCCCGCGGCGGAGACCCTTGTAAAACAGCGGCTAGACATCCCGGTTTATTCCTTCTTCCGTTTTTATTTGCTCCCAAATTCCATCTAATTCAGCTTGGGACCGAACCTCCATTGCCACTCCCCGTTCGGCGGCGCGCCTCTCCAATTCTTTAAAGCGATTCTCGAACTTTTTGGTCGCACCCGCCAGGACCGTTTCCGGGTGGACATTGGCAAAACGGGCCACATTTACCAGCGTGAAGAAAACATCGCCGAGTTCCATGGCCGCCTGCTCCCGCTGTTCGGCCCTTTGAGCATTCTTGAACTCGGCCCATTCCTCTTCGACTTTTTGCATGACCCCTGAAATATCCTCCCAGTCGAACCCTTCGCGGGCGACACGTTCGGAAATCCTGTAGGCCCTCATCAGCGCCGGCAACTGCACTGGTATGGAATCGAGCACCGATTTCGATTCTGTGTTTTTCTTCTCGTGCCGTTTGATTTTATGCCACCGTTCGCGGACGGCTTCGCTACTGTCCAACCGGTCGGCACCGAAAACATGAGGATGTCGCCCGATCATCTTCTCGGTCGTTCGACGCGCAACCTCACCGATGTCGAACCGGCCCTTTTCACGAAACAGTTCGGCGATGAAAAAAACCTGGAACAAAACGTCTCCGAGTTCTTCACAAATGTTATCGGAATCGTCTGATTCGATCGCTTCGACCAGTTCATAAATCTCTTCGATCAGATACAGCACGATCGACCGGGGTATCTGCCTTTTATCCCACGGGCACCCGTCAGGCCCCCTGAGCGTTTGAATCAGCTGCTTCAAGGCCCGGAAAGGTTCGGAGCTCATCTCTGGTTGCGGCTTCGATGTCACCGGCTGAGCTTCCAAGACTTTTTCAAAGCCTCCATCTTGGTGTAAAATTTTTGTTTCATATCCTTGGAAACGACTTTTACCATTATTTCGGACACAGCGGTCACGTGCGGTGCCAATACGGAACTGGTTACGATAGGCGCGTTCCGAGGCAGAAAAGTGGTCAACGCGATCAACAATACGGCCGCAATCAGAATTGCCTTGACCAATCCGAAGGCGGCTCCGCAGACGCGGTCGAGCCAGCCCATGAAGGCAATGCGGAGGAGATATTTGAGGATTACGCCAAAGGCGCTGACAATGAGAAAGACCACGCTGAACAAAATCAAGAAACTCACGATGTTGACATACGCCGTATTCGTTATCCAGCGGGACAAGACGGCGGCGATGTCGGCGTAGTAGGAATAGGCGGCATAATAACCCGCCAGGACCCCCACGATCGATGACATCTCTTTGATGAGTCCCCGAAAAATGCCCCTGATGACACTGTAGGCAAGGATCACAATAGTCAGTATGTCAAACGGATTCATGCCATCCTTTTAAGACCCTGGCTTAGGGCTCGCTTATAGTAGAATTACACTTCAGACGCCGATAAATCCCTCCGGCCGACGGGGTTAAAACCAAGGAAAATACCGTTATTCATCGATTTTATCGTCTTGCCGGCCAGGCACCTCAACGCCCTTAATTGCCAACTTATTTTGTTGCGACGCCAAAAGGCAGCCGATAAGTGAATTTCCGTTTATAAATCGATAATAACCGCTGAAATTAACATCGACCGCCGTTCTGAGTCAAGGTGTTTTTCGGCCAGCTTGAATCGCAATTGAATGACCGTTGCATTTGAATAAATAGATGTGATAAAAAATCACTTTCCCCGGCGATTGACCGGAACGGAAGTCTGAAGATGCCGGCGGTCTCAGACGACTGAATATCGGGCCTATATCGACCGTATTATTTAAACCATAATTGGGATAGCTTGAATGAAACCGCATATTGCCGGAGACGTCGATGCCAACACCGAGCCTTACAGCGTCAAGCTGACCTTCCCCGAAATCGGTCTGAGCCGCCAGCTGTTCGGCGAACACAACGGCAATCTCCAAAAAATTGCCCGCGTCCTCGAGGTACGCGTCAACGCGAGGGGCAACACCGTTTTTATCGAAGGCGAAGTGATTGCCGCCCGTCTGGCCGAAAACCTATTGAATCAGTTATACGGACTCCTGGAGGCCAACTTTCCCGTCCACCCCAATGATGTTGACTATGCCATCAACGTGTTGAGCGGCAATGACAAGGCCAAACTCAAAGACATATTCCTGGACACAGTCCTGGTCAAATCCAAACAAAGTTACATCGCACCCAAGAGTCCGGCCCAGAAAGAATATATCGATGCGATACGGAATCATGACATCGTGTTTGGTATTGGACCTGCCGGCACCGGCAAGACATATCTGGCGATGGCCATGGCCGTAGAGGCGCTCAACAAGGGACGGCTCAGCCGTATCGTCCTGACGCGCCCGGCGGTCGAGGCCGGGGAAGCGTTGGGATTTCTGCCCGGGGACTTGGCCGAAAAAGTCGACCCGTACCTGCGACCGCTCTATGATGCCCTTCACGATATGATGCGCTTTGAGAAGGTTAACAGCCTGATGCATCAGGGCATCATAGAGGTAGCCCCGATCGCCTTCATGCGGGGGCGAACGTTAAACGACGCCTTTATCATTCTGGATGAGGCCCAAAACACGACCTCCGAACAGATGAAAATGTTTCTGACCCGCATCGGATTCAATTCCAAGGCGGTCATCACTGGGGACATAACCCAGATCGACTTGCCGACAGACAGGCCCTCGGGGCTCGTACAAGCGAAGAATATCCTAAAAGGGATTAAAGGCATCCGGTTTGTCTTTTTTTCAAAGTTCGATGTCGTCAGGCACCGACTCGTACAGGATATCATCAAGGCCTACGAGGACGTGGACGACAGTAAAAAGCAATCCACGGAGGACGGCGTTCAGTGAATTCGACTCCTTCAACCAAATCTGCCGTCAGAGATCGACAGACCGGGATCGAAAAACACACGGAATCGGTTCGCAAGTTGTTTTACGAAAGTCGCAGTTTTCGATGGATCCTTCTTCCGGCCCTGACGGTGTTCTTCCTCGTCCTGCTCTATCCCCATCTGATCGTCACCCAACCGTCCTACAAACTAGGAGATGTCGCCGATCGGGATGTCAAAGCCCCGCAGGATTTTTTTATCGAGGATTATAACGCGACCGCGGCCAACCGGCAACGGGCGGCAGCAGAAGTTCTGACGGTCTACGATTACGACAGTGCACTGCTGCCGGCCCTGGATGCCCGCGTCGCCAGCGCATTTGACGATTTGCAAACCGTCATGGCACAAACCGCCGCTGCTCCGGAGCTACGACGGACCGTCGCTGTCTATGGGCGGTCGGTCTTGCCCCGGGAGGAACGCGAGAGTCCGCACGGAAACAAACCGATCCGGCAGTACAAGGATGCTTTTGCACATAAAATCGGTATCAACGTCAAAGATGACGCGTTTAAGATCCTTGTCGAAGAAGGGTTTCCACATGAGATAGTCTTGGCCGTCAATCAGATCCTAGCGGTGGTATTGGGCAAAGGGGTGGTGCCGAACCGAGCCATGCTGCTCAAAGACACTGACAAGGGCATAACTGTGAGGGACCTGGGCACTAAAAATGAGCGGGTGATAACGGACCTTAAGCAGTTCTACGATCTGGACCAGGCGAAATCGATGGTTCGCTTTGTCGGCGAACCGCTGCTCAAAGTCCAGAACTACGCGCTCAGGAGTCTCGTCATCGATTTCACCCAGCGCCTGCTCCAACCCACCCTCACACTGAACCGCAGCGAAACCGAGGAGCGCAGGAATCTGGCCGCCGAAGGCGTCAAGCCGGTTATGTATAAAATAAAAGCCGGAGAGATGCTCTTACGCGAAGGCGAGCGGGTG
>JARROL010000194.1:0-5364 GCA_037383965.1 Desulfobacterales bacterium
CAGCAGAGACGCCAGAGGTTGCCCAAGTGACAGCCGGCCGTCTGCGACAAGCACCATAACCGCCAGTGTCGTCGCCAAGGGTTTGGTCAGCGATGCGAGGTCGAAGACCGTTTCAGCGGTTACGGGTCTTTTTGTGATACGATTGCCGACCCCACAGGCAAAAAGATCTTCAATCACCCCCCGCCGGGAGACAAGGAGTACGCCGCCGGGAAAAACTCCCGCTGCTGCAGCCTGTTGCATCAGGTTATGCAAACGGTCAAATTTCATTGAATGGAAAATACCGCACGATGCAAGGAAATGCCAACCGGCGCTTCCGGTAGCGTCATCCTCAGTGTAAACAAGAACGCTAAAAATTCACCGAGAGGCGCTGCCCGACAGGCAACCATTATTCAATGGTGGCCGGGTGATGGTATGTCAAACGGCGCCGATCGGCATCGAGTGTGGCCGTAATGCCAATCGGAATCGTCAGGTTGCGTTTGCCGTGGCCGACATCCAATCCCGTCAAAACCGGAAACCGCCTGTCGCTGAAATGATCTGCAAAAATTCGCGATAGTTCATCAGGCCGGCCGCAATCGTCGAAAGATCCGAATGCCAGGCCGGCAATCGTCTCAAGGCACCCGGCCAGACGCAGCTGGCTGAGCATGCGGTCCACCCGGTACGGAGCTTCACCGCGATCTTCGAACAGGAGCAAATGGCCCTGGGTAGGGGGCATGTAGGGCGTTCCGATCAAATGGCAGAGGGTCGTTAGGTTACCCGCCAAAACAGGCCCCGTGCCGGATCCCGGGCAAACTGTCTCGCCCTGCGGGGCGCTGATGTCGACCGGCGCGGGACCGCCGATAGCCGACGTCAGGGCGGTCAGCGACTGCTCGTCCAAACCCGGCAAACCGGCGACAACCGGTCCGTGAAAAGTAACCAATCCGCAGCGGCCGTAGAGTGCCGCCAAAAGGGCGGTCACGTCGCTGAAACCGACGACGATTTTAGGCTTTTCGCGGATACAGCCATAATCGATCAGCGGCAGGATTCGCATCGAGCCGTATCCGCCCCTGGCACATAAGACGGCTTTTACGACCGGATCCGTAAACATGTCCATAAAAAACGCCGCCCGTTGCGAGTCGGTCCCGGCCAGATAGCCGTTTTTTAGAAAGAGATTTTTGGCCACCAGGACCTTGAAACCGGCGGTTTCGAGCAAACCGACCCCCAGATAAAACTGCTCGGCGTCGAACGGACTGGCCGGTGCCGCAATCCCGATGGTGTCACCCGGCCGCAGCCGCGGGGGAACGAGAGGCCGTTGATGCTGCCTTTTCCCGCAAGGGTGTGTTTCACTTCTTGACATGATACCGATTAAATGTTAGCTGATCAGCCTTGCTTTGTGTCGGGGCGTGGCGCAGTCTGGTAGCGCACTTGAATGGGGTTCAAGGGGTCGGAGGTTCAAATCCTCTCGCCCCGACCAAACTTTCCTGTATCAAATTGCCCGTCAACCATACCACAACGTACCAAATTGTCAATAAATAATTGAAATAACATAATAATATGCGATAACCCGCAGAGAGATCAATTGAGAAGAAGAGTCAAACGGTGGGTGGCGCTGCCGGAGGCCGTCAGCTTGCTAAACTTTCCCTCCCGGTGGAGCCTCAGGAAGACGTCGACGACCTCGGGGTCGAACTGCGTGCCCGCGCCCTGCTTGATGATCTCCAAAACCTGTCCTTCCGCCATGTGTTTGCGGTAGGCGCGATCCGAAGAGACGGCGTCGTAGACGTCGGCCACCGAGAGAATACGGCCCAGGATCGGGATTTCATCTTTGCACAGACCATCCGGATATCCTTTCCCGTCGTAGCGCTCGTGATGGCAGCGGATGATCTGGCGCTCCCTCTCCCAGAATCCGAGTTGTTCGACGATATTGGCGCCGATGACCGGGTGTTCCTTGATCTTGGCAAACTCTTCATCCGTCAGTCGCCCCGGCTTCAGTAGAATGTCATCCCGGATGCCGATTTTTCCGATATCGTGCAGATGACCCGCGAATTTCAACGTTTCCAGCTCCTCGAGGGTACAGCCCATTGCTTTTCCGATTTCGATCGAAAAAGCGGTCACGCGGCTGGAGTGCTGCTGGGTGTATCGATCTCTGGCCTCGATGGCATTGACGAAAGCATAGAGTGTGGCAAACAGGTTTTCGTAAATATTTTCGTAAAGTGCGAGGTTTTCGATGGCGTTGGCGGCATTTTGGGCCATGAAGGAAAGATAGTACAGGTCTTTTTCGGTGTAGGCAGCGGTGTCATTTTCAAGGGCGGCCATCAGCACGCCGAAAACGGTTTGTCGGATCTTGAGCGGCACCATCATCAGGGACCGCAAATCCTGCGGAATGTTGCGGGATCCGTTGTTGTCTGAAACCAGCAGGGGGATTTCGTCTTCGGCCACCTCGCGGATCAGTTTCGCCAGATCCGAGTGCACCGATGCGTTCGGGTCGCTGACGGCGCGGCCGTAACCGGTCCCGCCCTCGGCGGCCTCAGCCCCATCGCTCGGTTCCTTGCCGCAAACCGCGGCCATGAAAAACGGTTTTTTGACGGAATCGTTGACAATGTAAAAACAGGCCCGGTCCGAGCGGGTTATTTCGACCGCCATGTCGACCAAGCGCTTGAAAACCTCGCTGCTGGACGAAATGATGGAAAAATCGCTGAGTATCCGGTTGAGGATATGCATTTCCTCGACTTTGACCGTCAGCTCGCGGTTGAGTTTCTCCAGTCTCTCTTTGCTTTCAACTTCCTTTTTGAGAAGCAAATTTTCGACGAACAACCGTCGCTGGCTGAAAACGCGCCGAACGCATAATTCCATTTGGCTGAGATTGACCGGTTTGACGAGGAAATCGACGACACCGTTTTTAAGCGTTTGAATGGTGTTGTCGAGCGATGGATAACCGGTCATGATGATGACCGGCAGTGTGTTGTCGGACTTGTGGATATGCTCGGCCAGCGCCAAACCGTCCATTCCCGGCATGTTGATATCGGTAAAACAGCAGTCGACGGTTTGCTTTTCGAGAATAGTGACGGCCTCCAGGCCGTTGCAGGCCGTCACCACCTGGTAGCCGCGGCGTTTGAAATACGCGCTGGCGACATCGAGGATGGTTTCCTCATCATCAACAAACAAAATGGTTTCTTGACCGGCCTGGTGCATAATACAGTCCGTTGAATTTGCAGGATATTTTGTTGCAGCCCACCTGATCGCGGATTGGTGCCGCACAGCACCGCGCCAGGCGTCTAAGGTTTTATCGGCAGTTTTCGAAAGTTCTGTAGCGAAGAATTGGCACGGCGTGTCGCGTCTGTTTTTTAAATTCCGCATCAGCGGGCCAACCGGACCATTTTTCCGGCAAACGTCTTGCCGTAAAAATTTTCCAGTTTAATGGAGCAAGCCGCCACCTCCTTGATGCTGATGCCGGTTTTAACCTGCAGCCTGTCCAACAGATAAACCGTGTCTTCGGTGGCAATGTTTCCGGCGGCTCCCGCAACGAAAGGGCACCCTCCCATGCCGGCCAGTGCGGTATCAAACCGTGTGACACCGCATTCCAGGGCCGCCATCAGGTTGACCAGCCCGAGACCGCGCGTGTCGTGCAGATGGAGAATCAGAGGGGTTTCGCCCGCTGCACGGTGCACCGCGGTGACCATACGACGGATGGCGGGAGGATCGGCCATGCCGGTGGTGTCGGCCAGTGCAAGCGCAGCGGCCCCTTGGTCAATGAACACCCGGGCCATGTCCACCACCCGCTGCAGCGATATGGCACCGTCATACACACACCCGAATGCGCACTGGATACCGGCCCGCACGTACATGCCGTATTTTCGGGCCAGAGCCACCATCTCCTGCCCCCGCTGAAACGCTTCATCCAGCGGCATGCCGGTGTTCTTGCGGCTATGGGTATCGCTGGCGGAAATGGATATTTCCACCTGCCGCAGGCCGGCGCGGTGGGCCCGTTCCAGGCCCTGACGGTTCAGCACCAGCCCGGAAAGATCGACATTCTCCCACGCCGGAAGCGCCCGCAGCAGAGATTCGGCATCCGCCATTTGGGGCACACGCTGCGGATGGACAAAAGAGGTCACCTGAATCTGTTTCAGACCGGCCGCAACCAAGCCGCTGATAATCTCGACCTTGAGGGACGTGGGAATAATCTTGGATTCGAACTGAAAACCGTCCCGCGGCCCCACTTCGATCAAAGTGACCTGATCCGGGTATTCATTATTTGCTGTAGGCGCCACCATCTCAGTCTCCGCCATTCGATCCTTTTTCGCCAATGGCGAGGATACCAAGGATCATCGGACTATTTTTCGGGTGTTTTTTCAATTCTATCTCTTCAATTTGAAATTACCAAAAAGCACTTGACGCCGCGGGGCGTTCTCCCTTAAAGGCTGATGGCTTGTTTTAACACAAAATAAGGATGTCATGCCAAACATGTTGCCGGATCGTTTCAATCGCCCGTTGAATATCTGCTTGTTGAGCTACCGTAGTAATCCGCACAGCGGCGGCCAGGGTGTGTACATCAGGAACCTGAGCCGTGCGCTGACGGATTTGGGACACCGTGTCGAGGTCGTCTCCGGACCGCCGGAACTGCGTCTGGATGCCGACATCCCGGTACACCGCCTCCCCAGCCTGGACCTCTATGATCCCGCAAACCCCTTCCGGACGCCCTCACTCCAAGAGCTTCGCCATCCCTTGAATCTCTTGGAGTGGCTGGGCGTCTCGACCATGGGGTTTCCGGAACCGTTCCTGTTCGGTATTCGAGCCTGCCGCTTTCTGATGCCCCGCCTTCACCGTTACGATGTCGTCCACGACAACCAATGCCTTTCCTACGGGGTCTGGGCAATCGGGCAAAAGGCGCCGATCGTGGCCACCATTCACCACCCAGTGAGTGTGGACCGCGACATCGCCGTTCGCAGCGCCACCTCCGGCTGGCGCAAGCTGAAGCAATGGCGCTGGTTTTCATTTGTCGGCATGCAAATGCGCGTGGCCCGAACCCTCTCGCACTTGATTACCGTGTCCAACCGCGCGCGCACGGACATCAGTCGTGAATTCGATATTCCTGCCGCTTGCTTCACGGTTGTCCCCAACGGGGTGCGCAGTGAAGATTTTCACCCACTGCCGGAGGTTGTCCGTGAAAAGGGCCGGATCATCGTCACCAACAGCGCCGACATTCCTTTGAAGGGGTTGTCCTTCCTGCTGCGGGCTGTTTCCGAACTGGCGGTATCACGGGCGGTGCACCTGGTTATCGTCGGCGAAATCAAACAAAACGGCACCGTCGCGAGGCTGATTGCAGACCTCGACCTGGGCAGCCGGATCACTTTCACCGGCCGAATCGACCCGCCGGACTTTGTCAGGGAATAC
>JARROL010000195.1:0-5338 GCA_037383965.1 Desulfobacterales bacterium
TGCGCGATGGAGTCGACCATCAACATCTCGCCGGTCATCACCGAGGCCAACATCTTCTCCCTGCCTTTTTTTATCAACAACTTTCAGAATCTGGACAAAATGGAGCGCGGTGAAACCGGCAAGGCCATTTTCGCCGCCATGGAGAGCAAGGGACTGAAGCCGCTGGCCTGGGGGGAAAACGGGTTCCGGCAGATCACCAACAGCAAACGCGAGATCAAAATGCCCGCAGACCTGAAAGGAATGAAATTCAGGGTTGTGGGCAGCCCGATCTTCATCGATATCTTCAGGCAGCTCGGCGCCGACCCGGTCAACATGAACTGGGGCGATGCAACCACCGCCTTTCAACAGGGCGTGGTCGACGGCCAGGAAAACCCGCTGCCCGACGTCTGTATTCCGGTCCAGATCTGGCAGTACCAAAAGTACATCACCCGCTGGAACTACCTGGTCGATCCCCTGGTCATCTACTGGAGCAAAAAGGAATTCGACGCCTTCCCAAAGGATATCCAGAAAGCCATTCAGGAGGCCGCCCTGGAGGCCGGACGGTTTGAAATGGCACTCGCCCGCGCCGGCATCGACGACGGCACCTCTCTTAAAATCCTCAAGGACGAGTTCAATTACACCATGGAAATCCCGGACCCGGTCGCTTTCGTCGAGAGCAAGGGGATGGTGGTGACCGACCTGACCGAAGCCCAGCATAAGGCGTTTGTCGACGCCACAAAATCTCTATACGACACGTGGGTGCCGAAGATCGGAAAGGATATCTACCAAAAAGCCAAGACCGACATGGCGAAGTAATTCCGTAGCCAAAAGCCCCTGCGAAGTCTATGAGAACCGCAGGGGCTTTTCCGTATCCAGAGACATTTAATTGGAGAACTGACGCGATGACGCCGACCATCAAGGGAATTCGAATCGATTACTGGCTCGCGGCCTTGATGTTGTTTACGATGGCCGCCATTGCCTTCATCAATGTTTTGAGCCGCTACCTGTTTCACTTTTCCTTTGCCGCCACCGAGGAAATCACCATCAACCTATTCGTCTGGATGACGGTCGTTGGTTCGGCGATTGCGTTTGAACGGGGCAGTCAGCTGGGCATGGTCACCCTTTTCAATATTTTTCCGAAACGCTTCAAAAAAATAGTGATCCTGGTCGGCGCCGGTTTGAGCGCCATTCTGTTCCTACTGGTCGACACCTACATGCTGCAGGCCATTTACGAGGAACTGACGCTTTTTCAGGCGACCTCGGCCGCATTGGGCATACCCGTCTGGATTTACTACGCCGGGGTACCGGTACTGTCCGTGTTCGTTTTTACGGGCATCTACCGGCAAGCGGGCCAGCACTTGTCACGGCTCGAGCGCGGCGGGGATCTCTAAATGGAAGCCGTCGTCATCGGTTCCATATTCCTGGTCCTCATGTTTCTCGGGATCCCTATCGGAACGGCACTCGGAATCGCCGGGGTCGTCACGATCTATCAGTTCAACCTCGGCATCGGCATGCTGGGAGTCAATTTTTTAAACGGTATTGCTTCCTTCCCCCTCCTGGCCATACCATTTTTCGTTCTGGCCGGTGTGATCCTGGAAAAGGCCCGGCTCGCTGCCAAAATAGCCCACTTTTTCGAACTCCTGGTCGGAAAAGCGGTCGGTGGGTTGGCCATGGTGGCCGTGTTGACCTGCATGTTCTGGGGCGCCCTCTCCGGCTGGACCGGCCACAACCGCGGCCGTCGGTTTGATTTTGCTGACGCCCATGGTCCGCCACGGGTACGACAAGCACTTCGCCGGCGCCACGATCGCCAACGCTTCGGACTTGTCGATCATCATTCCCCCCAGCATCGCCTTTATTATTTACGGCAACATCACCGGCGTGTCGGTCAGCGCGCTCTTCGTTGCCGGCATTCTTCCCGGATTGATCACCGGTGCCGGAACCCTTCTGGTGGCCTACCTGATATCCCGCAGACGCGGCTATCGCGGGCTGGAACGCCGGGGTTCGCCCAAGGAGATTCTGATCGCCTTCAAGGAGTCCCTGTGGGCGATCCTGACCCCGGTCATCATTCTGGGCGGCATCTATGCCGGCATCTTCACTCCGACGGAAGCGGCCGTGGTGGCCGTTTTTTACAGCCTGTTCGTCGCGGTGGTGATCTACCGATCCGTAACCTGGCGGGATATGATTCATATCCTTGTGGATGCAAGCGTCACCAGTTCGGTGATCATGTTCATCGTGGTGTTTGCCGGTATTTTTTCATGGGCCGCTTCGGTGATCGGCGTCATCGACCAGGCGGCCGAAGCCATTATCCGCATATCGCCCAACGCCGCCGTGATGATCATCCTGGTCAACCTGCTGCTGCTGGCGTTGGGGATGATCATCGATGCCATCTCGATCTCCTATCTGGTCATGCCGATTCTCATCCCCGTGCTGGCCGCGTTCAAGATCGATCCACTGTGGTACGGCGTCATTTTCATATCGGCCCTGGCCATCGGCCAGGCCACCCCGCCGGTGGGCGTCAACCTCTTCACGGCCGCCAACCTGATCGGCGGCGACCTCGATGCCATCGCCAAACAGGCCGTCTGGTTCGTTCTCATGGACATCGTCGTTCTGCTGATCCTTTCGCTTTTTCCCATACTTTCCCTCTACCTGCCGGTCCTGGCGGGTCTGTACCATCCGTGACCTTGCAGCGGTTCTTGGTAACCTATACACCGATCAGGATACCCGGGGAATTACACCGGATTATCTTTTTCACCGAGAAGTGCTGGTGACCTTGAGACCGGCTTGGCATCGGCCTCAGCCATATTGGGATCTATTCCGTGTGACGCTTCTCGCAGGTCTACCTTGACTGGGGTCTTGACGACGCTTTTCTTTCATGCGAAGACGTACCGAAACGATGAAGACTGACACTATTAGCAAATGGCGGTTTCAACTGTTGCTGGTGACGTTGCTGAGTTTATATGCCGTCGTTCCGTTCACGAAGAGTCGGTGGCTCTACGATCTCGTGTTGACAGCCATCTTGATTTTTGCCGTCTCATCGGTGATTGAAAAACGCGGGCGCTTGGTGTTCTTCAGTATGCTTGCAGGCTTTGCCATCATTAGCACTTGGTATGTCCACTGGTTTCCGAGCGATTCCAATGCAATAATAGTCCGTCTCCTTAACGCGCTCTTCATGGTTCTCATCGTGGGCACCATCCTTGCCCATGTCTTCAAATCCACGTACGTCACCCGTGAAACCGTTGCGGGAGCCATCTGCGCTTATCTGCTGATCGGAACGGTATGGGCACACGCTTTTTCGATTTTAGAAAATATGTCGCCAGGTTCCTTCGCCGACAATCTAGTTGCAATGAAGACCGCTGCCGGTCCGGAATCGATGCGCGACCAGTCCGACCGGTTCACTTATTTCAGCTTTGTGACGCTGACCACGCTCGGCTACGGCGATATCACGCCGCTAACGCGGCCAGCCAGAAACCTAGCGGCTCTTGAAGCCGTTTTGGGTCAGCTTTACCTAGCGGTATTGATTGCCCGCTTGGTCGGCAAACAGGCGTCGTGGGGCAAAGAGCGCGAAGACTGAACCCGATAATTTAAATTTACGCTAACTGTAAAAATGGAGGAAAGAAAAATGAAGCGATTTGCCGTCATCTTATTTGCCGCTCTTGCCATGATGGGGATGAGCGTCACGTTGACGAGTTGCGGCAGTACAACCAAAACAGAGATCAAGGAATCGCCCAAGACGACATTGGGACAGGAATTGATCGATCTCGAAGCGGCTTACAACAAAGGCGTCATCACCAAAGACGAATACGAAAAACAGAAGAAGGCGCTGTTAAAGAGTCGGTCCAAGTAGTGTCCACCCAGAAACGGCATCTTTCGTCCAGGGCCGGTGTTCTCGTTCTTTGCAATCCTCGACGTGGCCCTGCTGCGCCTGCGGTTGCAAAATCGCTGCGGCCTTGGCCGGGGCCGGAATCTACCATTTTTGGAAGAACACCAAGTAGCTTTCAGATGCGGTTCATGGCAGGCTGTCCCTAAACCGGCCGATCATTTCTTCCAGACGCCAAAGGGCTTGGCGCGCCTCGCGCATGGTAACCGCCTGGAATCGGATGCGATCGCCCGGCAGAACCTGTCCGAGCAAGTGGAGATCGGCCGTGATCACGGTGGCGATCTTGCGATACCCACCACTCACGGTTTCTCCCAGAAGAATGATCGGCTGTCCGTCGCCGGGGATCTGAACGGTCCCCGCCACCACCCCTTCGGACAGAATCGATTCGGCCATCCCCTCTTTGGCCGAGATTGGCGCCCCCAGGAGCCGGATGCCGGTTCGGTCGGAGTGGTCCGACACCCGATAATCCGCATTGAAGAAAAGATCCTGCGCCGCTTCGTCGAAATGGTCGTCCTGAGGCCCTAAAACGGCCCGCAATTGCCAATAGCCGCGATAGGCCGGTACAGCGTTCAGGTCGAACTTGCGTCCACCGGCCCCCAGGAAAAGCTGCGGCGATGCCGTCCACAGGACATCTCCCTTTTGCAGCGGCCGGCCGCCGAGACCGCCGAATCCGGAAGAGAGGTTGGTTGATTTACTGCCCATGATTTCCGGCACTTCCCACCCCCCGCCAACAGAGAGATACGCCCGGCAACCAGAGTTAAGTTCCCTGAAAGCGATCGTGTCACCTTTGTGAAAGCGGTGTGATTGCCATATCCCCAACGGTTGGTTATTTTGGCGCCATCCCAGGTCCGCACCGGTAACGGCTATGGCTGCATCGGTCAGCATGCTGGCCGAAAATCCCGGCAGGGTGATTTCCAGAACGGCTTCTTCCTCGGGGTTGTCGACCAGAAGATTGGCGATCCGCATGGCCACGCTGTCGAGGGCGCCACTCGGCGCCACGCCATAGCGACCGAAGCCGAACCGGCCCCGATCCTGGATGGTCGTCAACGGGCCGGCAGCCTCGATCTCCATGACCGCTACGGTTGCCAATTTTCGTAGGTCTCCATTTCGATGGGATAGAAATTGACGGCATCGCCTATTTCGAGCGGTGTCGGCGGCCATGCTGCAGGGTCGAACAGCATGACCGGCGTGCGACCGATGATCTGCCACCCGCCCGGGCTTGTAACCGGGTAAATGCCGGTCTGCCGCTGGGCGATCCCTACCGAGCCCTGCGGAACGCGGGTCCGGGGGGTGTCACGCCGAGGGGTAGCAATTTCGATCGGCACCTCCCCCATATACGGGTAACCGGGTGTAAAACCGATCATGTAGACGTGGTAGGTAATTCCCGAATGATACCGGATGACATCGTCCGGTGTCATGCGGTGGAATTCGGCCAACCAAAGCTGGTCCGGCCCGATATCTCCACCGTAGACGACTGGAATC
>JARROL010000196.1:0-7066 GCA_037383965.1 Desulfobacterales bacterium
CATCGTCAAAGCGCTTACGGAAACCGGCGGAAATCGAAGTCGCGCCGCGCGCCTACTTGAAATTAGCCATCCCTCTCTTCTCAGCAAAATAAAGACGTATCGCATCGACCTTTGAGGGTTCCGATTATTGTTAACGGCCGCCCGCTCGCTTCGCTCGCTCGACTGACGCAGACCCTATCCGGCCGACGTGGCCGGATATTATTCCCTTTGCCCTTCGGGCAAACCTAAAACCATATGGTCATTTCATCTCATTCGCGAAGCGATGGTCACTTGAGTCCGGCCAGGTCGGCCGGACTCGATGTCTGCGTTGGTCTGCGGCTAATCTTTCACATTATATAACGCCGACTATGTAGTGGGAGTGTTTTTTACACCAACTTTTTTGGAGAAGGTCCAATTTTTTCTTTGGCCGTCCGCTCGCTCGACTGACGCAGAAACGATCAAGGATTAATTGACGGATGGTGAAGCGGGATGGTTGACCCTTTGCGGTTATAGGGGGTTTTGCGGGACCGCCTCAAAAAACAGGCGCAGGGGATCAGCCCGACCGGTTGATCTTGTTTCTCAATTTTCCTGAACACTTGAACGTGACGACCTTGCGCTCCCGCAGAATCAGGTCTGATCCGGTCGCCGGATTACGGCCTCGCCGTTTGTTCTTTTCTTTGACGCAGAATTTCCCAAACCCGGAAATCAGTACGTCTTCCCCGCGTTCCAATGTGGTTTTTATTATTTCTAGAAGAGATTCAACGATGTCGACCGATTTTTTCTTGGTGAAACCGAGATCATGCACCGCCGTGACGATTTCGTTTTTGGTCAACGCCATAGCACCTCCTCAATTCGCGTGGTCGATTTGGGGTTTTTTTGTACCGGTCATTCGTTTCATTAATGGAGTTAAACACGAAGGTCAACATTTATTTTTGCCGGACTTCAGATTGAAAACTTAAGCATATCAAGACCATCAGGCAGTCAGGAAGATTGGGAACCCTCCTGGAGGGAGTCGTCGACGGCCGGGGTCGGATCATCTTTCTTTTCACCGGATGTGTCTGCTTTAGGGGCATTCAACGGGACAACGCTTTCGATATTTTTCATGGTTTTGTTGATCTTAGCGACAATGTCGTCGATTTCGGTTTTGAGTCGGGAATCGTCCATATCGACCATATCACGTGTCTCCGAGAAGAACCCGATGCGATGGTGACGGCCGCCCGTCTGTTGTCAAAAATCGCTCAGGCCCATTGATTAAATTTACAAGCATCTCTTATACATATATAGATTTTATGTCAAGATGATTGTTCGGGTCCCTAAGATGCAGCGACAATCTATGCGACGCCGACTGGGCCGGGAGGTGTCGCACAGATCGAGGGCGGGCTCGGGCACTTTTTCATCGTTTTCGGAACCTTCTGCGTCAGCGTCTTGAACCGCATTATTTCAGTGCGTTGCCGTATATTAAGAACAGGACCACCTATCCAGAGGAGGACGGCATGGTTGCGGTATCGGACAGACGGGCTGCTTCCGCGCGGCCCTTTTTTTCGTCTACGAAGTAAAACAAAACGCCGCCCATGAGAAACAGCAAACCAACCGAGCCGATGCTCCAGCGCGATGCCACTTGGCCGTAGTGCACCAAGTCGGCCGACGAGGGAGCCGGTGGCAGAAGGAGGCGCTTGACGGTCAAGCCGACCAGTCCCATTAGCGACGGCCCGATGATCGTGGCGAATTTACCCAGCATGTTGTAAAACCCGAAATACTCGGCCGTTCGGTGCCTGGGAATCAATCGCGCATAATACGACCGGCTGAGGGCCTGAATTCCGCCTTGAACCAGTCCGATCATGACCGCCAGGACGTAAAATTCGGTCTTCCTGGTCATCATCGCACCCCAAAGGGTTATCGCCAGGTAGCAACCGATGGCCAAGAAGATCGCCCTGCGAACACCCACGGCTTTACCCAGCTTACCGAATCCAAGGGCCGCCGGGAAACCGACAAATTGCACCAACAGAAGCGCCACAATGAGGTCGTTGGCCTGAAAACCGAGCGCCAAGCCGTAATCAACCGCCATGCGGATGATGGTGTCGACACCATCGATGTAGAACCAGTAGGCCATCAGAAACAGAAAAACGGTTTTTAAGCGGCGGAAATCCCGCAGCGTTTTGCCAATTTGTTCAATTCCCGAAAAAACGGCAGTGCGGGCCCGGGTTGGCGATGGCCGGTAGACGACCTCGGGCACCCAGTAGACGGTAAAAAGGGTGAAACCACCCCACCAGAGCGCGACCGTGAGAAAAGCATACCGAACCGCGGTGGCGGCATCCGGCAGTCCGAATCGCTCCGGCATCAAGGTCATCAGCACGTTGACCAGAAACAGTATTCCGCCGCCCAGGTACCCCATGGCATAGCCCAAGCTCGATACATAATCGATGCGGGTCTCCGAGGCCACTGCCGGCAAGAGGGCATCGTAGAAGACGATCGATCCGGAGAACCCGACAATAGCGGTGACATAAAGCAGAATCGCCCATTCCCATTGGCCTTTTCCCACCAGGAAAAGACCGGCGGTCATGACGACGCCAAGGTAGGCAAAGAGTATCAGAAATTTCTTACGTACCGAGGCTTTGTCCGCAATGGCGCCCAGCACCGGTGCCAATACCGCGACGATCAGGCTGGCGACGGAATTTCCCAGGCCGAGTTGTGCCGTACTGACGTTGGGGTCGGTTCCCTGGCTCCAGTATTGTTTGAAAAAAAGCGGGAAGAATCCTGCCATGACTGTTGTCGCAAAAGCCGAATTGGCCCAGTCGTACAAAGCCCATCCCCAGACGGCCTTGCGGTCGCCGGGTGTGGAAGCGTCAGCAGGTGATGAAGGGATGGGTGCCATCAGTTCATGGTGTACAGCCTGTCGTGCAGGCGGCGAGCCCTCAAGCAGAAGGCTTCGAGCTTGGCGGTGATAATCTGCGGAAAAGGCGATCCGTCGCTTTCGATGGCCAGGAAGGGCAATTCGTCGATGTCGGCAAGCACCGTGCGCAATCGTTCGTTGTGAGGGTCGATGCTCAGCTTGTCACTGCGGTTCATTGTTTCGCAAAGAATCGCCTCCGAGAGGCGGTTCGGCATACAACCGAAAGGCCCGATGGCAATCACACCGCAGGCGACATCGACGATTTCCGCAAGGGCGCTGCCGATGGTCAAAATGGCCTCGCCTCCCAAGTCGGGCGACAGATGATGAGATGCCCCGCCGATGATGGTGTCCATACTGACCGTTTCCGCTGCCACCAGTCGCGAGCCGGCCAGAATCGTCTTGATGCGTTTTTCGTAAAACTCTTTGTAGCGGGTGTGCAGTAAAAATTTCAGATATTCCAGCAGCGTCGGCTTGCAGTCCGCTCGCCCGGATTTCACCAGAAAATCGGCATAGAGCATCCATTCTGAAACGGGCGAGCAGATGGTGGCAAATCCCTGTTCAGCCAGCCGTTCCGTCAAATATTGCCGCGACAGGGCATCACGGCGAACGAAAATTTCTCCGGCCAGAAAAATTTTCGGAACCGCGACAGGCGGCCGTTTGAGCTGAATCCGCCGCAATCGCTCGGCGGTTTTTTGCAATTGCTCCTCGAGGCGTGTGAAATTACCCTGCCTGAGCTGTTTCAAGGTCAGATCCAGCTCTTCTTCGAATGCGCTCATGGCCGATGGAACGTCATCTGCATTGGCGAGCAGCATCGATCGGATGTCTTCCAAAACATCGGAAACCACGATGGACCACCAGCCGCGCCGCTGAAAATCGGTGCCCAAACCGGCGTAGGCATTTTCCGAGCTCAGGGTGAGCAGGGCCACGTCGGGAAGCTCGAGGCGTTTGATCAGGTTTTCCATAAACACCGAATACTGACCGAAGCGACACGGGCCGCTGCCGCCGGCCATGAAGTAGACCAGCACCTCCTCGGGCTTTTTTTCATTGCGAACGTAGTTCAACAGCGTGCCGGTGGTCAGAATCAGCGGCAGGCACTCCTTACAGCTCGTGTTGGCGCGCCCGGTTTTTAAATCGGCTTCGGTGGCCGGTGGATAGGCCCTGGCATTAAAGCCTTTCCCTTGAAACACCGCGGCCAGGCATTCGCTCGCCAGGCGGCCCATCGACGGGAAAAGCAGCGTGACCCGCCGGTCCGTCATGTCTAATTTTTCACCTTTTGAGGTGACGACCCGGGCAACACCATTTTCTAAAAGTGTGCGTGCGGCCGTAAATGTCTTTATAACCGGATCGATGCGATGGGTGGCTATCAGCTTGCGGTAGGCGGCCACGATATCGAGGAACGCCTCGATGCGCGTTTCGAGACCGGCATCGGCCGTGTGGCTGTCGAGTTCCAGTGTTAAAGAGGGTTTGCGCCCCATGATGCCGCGAAAATAACCGAGAAGAAAAGAATCCGGGCCGCATGAAAAGTTGGTGATGTAGACGGCAAAGAGCTGTGGGTGTTCTTTGACGATCCGGGCGGCTTTTGTGATCAATTGCCCGATACCCCAATACATGTGGCGCGAGGTTTTTTCATGGTTCAGCGGCAGAAAATCGAGCGGGATCACCGCAACACCTCTTGACGCGAGCTTGTGCGGGATGCCCATATGGGCCTCGTCGACAAATGCGCTGTAGGGACGGCCGAAGAGAACCACTGCGAATCGATCGGGGTCTTGTTCGATTTCCGCGAGAGTTTGCCGGCCGACGGCCATCATTTCGTCGAGATGCTGCTGCTGCCGTTCGTAGGCGACGGTAAAGGCCTGTCGGGCTCTGCGGCGTCCGAAGCCCATCTGCCGGGCGGTTTCGATCAACGGCCGTCGGGCACCCTCAAGGCCGTGCGTCAGATCGATCAACGGTGTGAGGATCCGGCTGCCACGTGCCCTCAAAGCGTCGAGCCGTTCCCTGAAAGTGGCGCGCAGAATATAGGTTTCACCCTGTACGATCGGGCAAACCTGTGAATTCATGCGATTGTCATGCGTCGGAACAGCCCGGAAATGGGGTAAAAAGAGATACTCCGGCGGCGGCTCCATGTTCAGCAGTGAGTGGAAATATCCGTGTGCCAGTTCGGCCGGGAAACAAAATGCGGCGTTGCGCTGATCGATGCCCTGACGGGAATACGTCGCCGGCAGCACCGGCTCGAGTCCGAGTTGCGCGAAAAAGGACGCATAAAGCGGATAATAGGTGTTGACCAGGAAGCTGCGATTGAAACCGATCCGGCCGCGGTGTTTGGCATCGGATGCTGCGGCTGTTCGCGGCACAGCACCGTTGTATGTCATCCGCTGCCTGAGCCGGACCCGATCGAGCTTTTCGACATCGTAGCTGACCTTGCGCCTCAGGTTGTCATACCGGTTACAGGCTTTGCATCAGGCCGCTGGCCACCCTTTTCTTAACCTCGAGGGCGACGCCGAAAGCCCCCATGAGTCCGGGTTCCGGAGGGACGACGATCGGTTTTCCCACGAGGGCCGCCATGGCTAAAGGAACGCCTCTGTTGTAACAGACACCACCTTGCATGAAGACTTTGTCGCCGACCGGCCGGTTTCCCTTGACCCGATTGGCGTAATTCATGCAGATGGAATAGACCAGACCGGCCATGATGTCTTCGCGGCCGACGCCTTCGTGGATGGCATTTTTGATGTCGGAAGCAATGAAAGCGGCACATTGATCATTGAAATTCGGGACGTTTTGTCCCTGAAGCGCGATGTCGGCGATATTCTCCATTTGCACGCCCAGGGTTTCGTAGGCCGATTCTTCGAGAAAAGATCCGGTACCGGCCGAACAGGCCTCGTTCATCGCGTAATCCGACGGGACCCCGTTGGTGATGTAAGTGTACTTGGCATCCTGCCCGCCGATTTCGAAAATCGTGTCGACGGCCGGGTCAAAATGAACCGATGCCGTGGCATGGGCGATGATTTCGTTGATCACGCCGTCGGTCAATGCATGCAGTCCGGCAATCTGGCGTCCGGAACCGCACACGCCCAGCCCTTCGATGTCGATCTTTTGCGGATCGACGACCGCCGACACCTGGTCGAGGATTTGGCGATAACACCGCCGTGAGGCAGTGATCGGATCACCGTTGGTGCGCAGGTAAATGGACGCCAAAATGGCGTTGTCTTCTTTGCGGAGCAGGACGGCTTTGGTGGTGGTCGAGCCGACGTCCAAACCAATGTAAACGCGATCGCCGGCCCGTGGATTCTTCTTTGCAATGGTTTTGAATTCGACCTGGCTGCTGAAGCGGCGCAGGGGCGGCAGCCGGTCAAAGGATGAGACGTCGTGTCTAAAGAGGTCGGCGAAGGCGGGCATTGGGCGGGTCGTGTTTTCCAGAGCCCACAAGGCGGCGCCCAAGGCTTCGAAATAGGCGGCCTCTTTGGGGACGATCAGCCCGGGTATCTGCTCCTGCAGGTAGGCGATCATCATTCGATTTTGGGTTGTGCCGCCGACGATCATGATATTCCGCCGGTCGACCTTTTTCAAAAGCGCCAAAATCTTGTTGGCCATCATTTTGCATAAGCCTGCCGTGACTTTCGATTTCGGCACGCCTTTGTTGGTGGCATGTGTACAGTCGGATTTGCAGAAGACCGAACAGCGACCGGACACCTGATAAGGGTCCGTGGTTGCGGTCCAGCGGGCAGCCTCCGCCAGGGAAACATCCATCCGCCGCAGCTGCTGCAGGAAGAATTCTCCGGTTCCGGAGGCGCACTTGTTACCGGTGATGACGTTGGAAATCTGGCCCATGCGATCCAGGACGTAAACCATGAATGTCTCACCGCCGGCTGACACCACGGCCGGGCAGACGACAGCGGGTGGTTTGACGAAGCGATAGGCATACTCTACGGCTTCGGGTTCGGAAATTGTACTGAGATTCAAGAATTGGCGGAATTTGCGGCCGGTGACGGCAATTCGACGTGTTTGGGAGGGGGTAAGATCGGCCAATACCCGGCGCAATGCCTTTTGGGGATCGCCGCCATGCGGTTGGACTCTCTTTGCAACGATCCGGGGTACGGGGTAAGAAGCGGGGGCCTTGTCGGCATATTTGTTTAATTCCACCTCAACCAGAGAAATGGTGGATGCGCCGAGACACAGGCCGAAAGCTCTCAATTTGTCGGA
>JARROL010000197.1:0-5942 GCA_037383965.1 Desulfobacterales bacterium
GGATCATATACCAAAACGAGCGGCAGATCTTAGAGGAAACAGAAGCGCTCACCGATCAGGTCCTGATTCAACTCATCCGCGATGAGTACCAACAGGGGAAAATATCGGTTCAGCGACTGGCGCAGATCCTGCGGCGCCTGGTGCCGGAGCCGGGCGAATTGCAGCGACTGATGCCGAAAATAAAGAACGCTCTCTTGGAGGAGGGCATGCAGTTGCAGAAATTTCTGCAGCTGACCCGTGAGCTGAAAAAAGAACTGCAGAGCGAAGACCTGGTGACGGCCCTCGAAAAAAGCGCCGATCAGCTGGGCATTTCGGCCGATGTTCTCATAGAGGAAGTCAACCGCGACCCCAAAAGCGCGGCAGAATTGATTTACCTGGCCTCCGAAATCCGCCGCGGATCGGGGGATGAAAAGGTCCTGTCTGACCTGTTGGTCGATTACATCGAACGCGTTGGCTCGGAAATTGCCCTGGATGCCGCCCAAAAACAGGGTGAGGAGGGCGACCAGCACCTGCAGGGTCTGATTTCAAAAATAGAGTCAACCCTGGTCCAAAGTTTGAAAGGAAAGGACCTCAGTGCCGATATCTTGCACAAGGTGGCCGAGCGTTTGGGCGAACGCATGGAGGAGTGCCTCGAGGCGCTGAAGTCACGCTGGACAGCGCGCCCGAAGACCCCTCTCCCCGACGGTGTCGAGAACCCGACGGCGGTTCCGGGTGTCCTTGAAGAGAATACCGCCGCCGGGGCCGAGTTACACGCCGTCATGGAACAGATGCGCGCCTCGGCCAATGAAAAAGAAGTCGTGCAAAGTCAGGTTGTCGTCCAGGAAGCACCCTCGTCCGCTGAAGCGGCAGATGAGGAGAAAGCGACCAAGGCTACCTTGCCGAAAGGCATCTTGAACCGTAACAGTATCCTTTACATCCTGGAGAAGGAAATTGACCGCACCATCCGTTATGAAATCCCTTTCTCGGCGCTGATGCTGGCCATTTACAAGGTCACGCCGGCCAAACCCCTGCCGGCCGGCACTGTTAATCGGGATGACATCATGCACTTCGTGCTGAGCAACCTGGTCCGAGTTTGCCGGCGTTCCGATATCCTGGGTGTTCTCGATCGCAACAAGTTCCTTGCGCTGATGCCGATGACGACCGAAAAAAATTCTAAGGTCGCCATGCGCCGGATTCTCAAAGGCATTCACGACGTCGAGTACAGCATCGAAGAAACCCCGGTCGTGATAAAGCTGGCCGGCACCGTGACAACCTTCGACAAAGACCGCACCCCAACCCTCAACGATTTCGTCAAGAGAGCCGAATCTGACATCTTCGACATGTTCGACAAAGACCGCACCCCAACCCTCAACGATTTCGTCAAGAGAGCCGAATCTGACATCTTCGACATGATCAACCGCCTGAGAAATATCCAAAGCATCTACTAAACAAGTTTACGCATGCCTTTCCGGCGTCGATCGGCTATAAGTTACTAAAACTAAACACAAAATACGGGAGCAGATTTAACGCCGCCGCTTCAGATAGATCACTGACATCCGTTTTGGTAATGACATCGTATCGTCAGCACACGCTTGACACGCATGCGTCATGGTCGCATGTTAAATTAACATATGGAGATCTGGCGTGCGGAAACTCTTGCTAAATAATATCGGCATAATGCTGTTGGCCGTATTCTCGGTTCTGGCAGACGCTCCATGGGGCCTGGCTGGAGACCACAAGATACCGATCAACACCGATGCTGTCGGCGTCGCCATCAAGGGCTATGACACCGTCGCCTATTTCACCGACGGACGGGCCGTGAAGGGGACCGCCGAATTTGAAACGCTCTGGCAGGATGCCCGCTGGCACTTTGCCAACGCCCAACATCGCGACATGTTTAAAGCCGATCCTGAACGTTACGCCCCGCAGTACGGCGGCTACTGAGCATCGGCCCTTGCAGCCGGCGAGTTCGCCGAAGTGAATCCCGAAGCATTTAAAATTGTTGATGGAAAGCTGTACCTTAACTGGAGTCGCTGGAGCGCTTTCAAGTTCGGCTTGAATACCGATGCCAAGATAAAAAAGGCCGATACGAACTGGACCAAGAAACTCAACTCGAACTGATGCAGTAACGTCTCACTTCAAACCGGCCTTGCGCAACCCGGCGATGAGCTTGTCCCGGTCCGAGGGATTCTGCAAGGCCCCGCCAAAACTATCCAGCTCAAAAAAAGGCTCGAGACGGCGCACTTCGGATGCGGCCTCTGCGGCCGCGTCCATGCGATCCGTCTGGGCATAAGCCGCTGCCAAGACGATGTGCAAACCCGAGAATTCCGGCCACTGAATCAGCCCTTTCTCGAGGATGGCAATGGCATCCCGATAACGTTCCTTGAGGTAGTACGCCATGCCCAGGTGCATCAGCGTGTTTCTGGGCGCACTGCGATCGAGGCGCAGGGCGAGTTCCAGAGATTCGACGGCCGCATCGGTTTGCCCGGACCACAGCCTGATCCAGCCGAGGGCCTCGTGGCTGTCCGCATCGTTGGGGTTGAGCTCCAGGGCCCGCTTCAGTTCGCCGATAGCCGGCTCATACTGGTTTCGCAAGGCGAAAATCATGCCCAGGAGATGATGAAGGGCAGAATTGGCTTCGTCCAGAGTCAATCCCCGTTGCGCGAGTTCTTGGGCGCGGTCCAGCGTCTGGTGGGGAAATTCGGTCCAGCCGTAACTGACCTTGTCAAATTCGGTCATTCCCAGGGCGGCATAGGCAGCGGCATAGTTCGGGTCCAGGGCGACGGCTTTTTCGAACATCTCGGCCGCCTGGATGTTGGCCGCACGGGTGCGCCGGTAGTAATAATTGTACCCCTTGAGAAGATAGTCATACGCCCGCAGGTTGCCGGTTCCTTTCTGCACGACGCGGGCACGCTCGGCCGAAGGTATTTTCACCGCCAAATTGGCCACGATGGCCTGAACGATATTATTCTGAAGGCTGAATATATTTTCCATATCGCCTGTGTACCGTTCGGCCCAGATAGGATTGCCGGCGCCGGCATCCACGAGTTGAACATTGATGCGGACGCTCTCGCCGCTCTTTTGGACGCTGCCCTCCAGCACGTATCGCACGCCCAGGTCCTGCGCCACTTCTGCGATGCTTGCGGCTTTACCTCTATAACTGAAAACCGTGTTGCTGGCGATAACGAACAGTTCGTGAAACTTGGAAAGATCCGTGATGATGTCATTGGTCATCCCGTCGCTGAAATACTCCTGCTCCGGGTCCTCGCCTATGTTATTGAACGGCAGAACCGCAATGGAAGCCTGGTGTGCCGCAGCCGGCAGCACGGCACCCGATGGCGGTTCTATCGGTTGCATGCTTTCCGGCCGGTGCACCTCCACCCAAATGAAAAAGGCACCGGCCAAAAGGACCAGAGCCAACAGGCCACCAAAGGCCTTCAGGAGTGGCGGTGACATTCCGGCCTTACGGGCCGGCTTGCAGCCGGTGGTGTCCCCATCCGCCCAAACCCGATAAACCCCGATCGGTCTGGCAATGTTTTTTACCCTGAGATCGCCCAGTTCCTCGCACCCGAATGTAAATTTGTTTTCGATCTGCTCGAAAGCGCTGCGCGAAACGCAGATGCCCCCGGCCGCTGCCAGGGATTCCAAACGGGCCGCCACGTTCACCCCGTCACCATAAATCCGCTCGCCGTCGACGATCACATCGCCGAGGTTGATGCCGATGCGAAACAGCATGCGCCGCTCCTGTGGCAAGGCATTGTTGCGGACTTTCAAGTCGGCCTGGATCTCGAAGGCGCATTGCACCGCCAGGACCACACTGTCGAATTCGGCCAGCATGTTGTCACCGGGAGAGTCGATCACCCGCCCGTGATGATGATGGATCAGGCGGGCCATCGCTTCTTTATAAGCGGTCAGCGTACGAACGGTCGCGGCCTCGTCCAGACCCATCAGACGACTGTAGCCCGCTACATCGGCGCTTAAAATGGCCGAGAGCTTGCGTATTACATCTGGTGGTGTCATGACTCACCTGGCATATGAACAAGAACGATAAAATTGAATAGTCAACCACCTGTGAAAGACCGAATTTTCGTATCGATTATTTGCTTGTAAGCAGAAAGCGTCATATTATCAAGTTGAATTCCCTTTATTATATGCATCAATGATTATTTCATCCAAGCAAGGTGGCGATCAAGGTCGAGCGCGCAGAGGGCAGCCCGGCCGCATCGGATAATACGTATAAGCATTATTCGTTCAAAACGACGGCCAAGGAGTGATAGCGATAAATCAGTCGAAAAGAACAGCCGGTCGACGGAACGACAGCGAGAAAAACGTGAATACGAGAATTCTACAGCAGGAAATCAAGCGCCTCAAGAAAGAAAAGGCCGTGTATCAGGCCCAGAGCCGGATGCTCGATCATTTTGTATCCGTCGCGCGCGCTTCGGCCGACCAGAAAATGATCAATGTAACGCTTCAAAAGACCCTCGAGGTGTCAATCGGTTTGACCGGTGCGGAAAAAGGCAGCTTGTTTCTGCTCGATGAAAACGGGGTGGTGATCGAAAGCATATTGACGCGGAAGCAAGCGTCCTCGGATGAACGCAACCGGCTGATCGGCACCGTACTGGATCAGGGCCTGGCCGGCTGGGTGCGCCGCCACTGCAACATTAAAGATGGCAACTGCAAGCTGGCCTATATCTGCGACACAGAGAAGGACGATCGCTGGTTGACGCTTCCCGGCCAACCGTACGAAGTCCGTTCGGCATTGGTCGTGCCAATCATCAGAAAAGAACAACTCCTCGGCCTGCTCACGCTACTGCATTCCCGTCCCGGGCACTTCGGCGCCGAATCTATAGAGTTGATCGAAATGACCGCGGTTCAAATCGGTGTTGTTCTGGAGAATGCCACCCTGTATGCAAAACTGGAAGAATCTTTTCATCGCATTGCACAGGCCAAAAAAGAAATCGAGATTTACTCCGGCGCACTGGATCTTGAAATGGAAAAAGGCCGCAAGATTCAACGGGATTTTCTGCCCGAGGAAATTCCTGATGCACCCGGTTGGGAAATTGAGGCTTATCTGCACCCGGCCATTCAGGTTTCCGGCGATTTCTACGACGTATTCGAGTTGTCCGGCCATCACCTCGGCCTGGTTGTGGCCGATGTCTGCGACAAGGGGATCGGTGCGGCTCTATTCATGGCGCTTTTTCGCAGCCTCATCCGCGTGTACACCTTGGAGTTCGAGACATCGGCTGGATCGTCGGCCCAGGCAGTCGGAGCCGGCGGCTTGAGCGTCCTTAAGGCGGTCCGCGACACCAACTCCTACATTGCCCGCCATCACGGAAAATTAGGCATGTTCGCCACCATGTTCGTCGGCGTGCTCAACGTGAAGAACGGCAACTTGACCTATATCAACGCCGGGCACGAACCGCCGGTCATTTTGACCGCAACGGGTGAAATCGTCATGCTCCGGCCGACCGGTCCGGCGGTAGGCCTGTTACCGAAAATGAATTTCATCTCCAGGCAGATTCAGCTCGATCCGGATGCTATCTTAATCGCCTTCACAGATGGTGTGACAGAAGCCACCTCACCGGCAGAAGAAATCTTGGGTCGGAAGCGGCTTCATTCGATCCTCAGCAAAAAATACACTTCGGCCGCTGAAGTCATCAACCGCATCAAGCGCCTCACGTTCGAACACCTCGGTCCGGCTCCGCAAAACGACGACATCACCCTTCTGTGCCTGCATCGAAAAACCGCACCTTGATTCTGTCCGGGTTTTCTTTTCTTCACCAAGAATTGGTGTAGACCATTACCCGTTCTTGACCCGTCCCCTCATTAATGCTATCGGAAGTTCAAGCGCAAGGATTCGCCGGGTCGCGGACTTAAGTGGCCGTGCACAACGCTTAAACCCTCCTTTCGGATCCCTTGCGCTTTCAACATCTTACTTAAGCGGGCTATGAGAAATGGAGGAA
>JARROL010000197.1:5997-16909 GCA_037383965.1 Desulfobacterales bacterium
GTCATTTTAGTCCTGGGACAGGTTGTATCGGTTGGCAAAATAAAAATGATATATCGCGGGCTCGAAGATGATCGGATCAACGTCGATGTCATCATCCCGGAACTCGACCCTGAAACGGCCTACCATCATTCGGTTCACGAATCGGAGGCGCAAAGGGGTCTCAAATTAGGCGGACAGGACTTCGAACTGATATCCGCCGGTAAAACCAAACTGCGCCTCAACAGGATCAAGCGATAAACGGTGCCATGATACTCGAGCCCAGGATTCGAAACAACATCTGTGTCAACGCCCACCCGTTGGGTTGCACCGCCCAGGTGCGCGCGCAGATCCAATATGTGAAAGCCCGTGCAAAAATCGACGGCCCCAAAAAGGTTCTGGTAGTCGGTGCCTCAAACGGGTACGGGTTAGCCGCCAGAATCGTCTCGGGCTTCGGCTCGGGCGCCGCCACAATCGGTATCGGCTATGAAAAAAGCGGCAGCGCGCACCGGACCGGAACGGCCGGTTGGTACAACATCGAGGCCTTTCGAAATGAGGCCGAAAACGCAGGCCTGGGGGCCTGGAATGTAAACCGAGACGCGTTCGCGGAGGAAACCAAAACAGATGTCGCCCGACTGATCAAGGAAAAACTCGGCCGCATCGACTTTCTCGTTTACAGCATCGCGGCCCCGCGGCGAATGGATCCCGAGACCGGTGAGATTTATTCCTCGGTGATCAAGCCGATCGGGAAGCGGTTCACTGCCAAGACGGTCGATTTTCTCACTGGCAAGGTCGATGTGATCACGGCCGAACCGGCCACCACAGAAGAGGTCCAGCAGACCGTGAAGGTAATGGGAGGGGAAGACTGGTTCCTGTGGTTGAAAAAACTGCGCGCGGCCGATCTTCTGGCGCCGGGCTTTTTGACCGTAGCCTTCTCCTACATCGGCTCGGTACATACCCGGGCTCTTTACCGCGACGGCACCATCGGTGCCGCCAAGAAGGACCTCGAGCAAAAAGCGGTCACCATCAACCGACTGCTGGCGCCGCTGGGCGGAAAGGCCCTGATCAGCGTCAACAAGGCCCTGGTCACCCGGGCCAGTGCGGTTATTCCGGCCGTGCCGCTCTATATCGCCCTTCTCTACCGTGTCATGAAGGCCGGCCACCTGCACGAAGGGTGCATCGCACAGATGTACCGTCTCTACCACGACCACCTCTTCGGCGACCGCCCCCCGCGCGTGGATCAAAAGGGCCGCATCCGCATCGATGATTACGAAATGCGCCCGGATGTTCAACAGAATGTCACGGAGCTCTGGGAAAAAGTCGACGCCAGCAACATTAGGGAACTGGCCGACATCGATGGATTGCGGCAGGAATTTTTGCGGCACCACGGCTTCGACATGCCGGGCATCGACTACACCCGGGAGATCGATCCGGCAGACTTGTAAACAGACGGTCCTCGGACCGGGACGTCATGCAGAGCTGGTGCTTAGCAAGCGAATCTCGATGTCACCGACGAACCGTCATCCCCCGAAGGTTTTCTTCAAATGGCGGTGGGTGAAGGGCTTGGCATCCGCGCCTGCATAGTCCGCAACGATGTGGCCGTTGCCGATCAGCCGCCATTTATAGATCACCAGACCTTCCATTCCCACCGGTCCGCGGGCGTGGATTTTGCTGGTGCTGATGCCGACCTCGGCCCCCAACCCGTAGCGGAAGCCATCGCTGAACCGGCTGCTGCAGTTGAGAAAAACATCGGCCGCATCGACGGTGCCCATAAAGCGCACCCCTCTGTCACGATCGGCGGTTACGATCACATCGGTGTGGCCGGATCCGTAATGGTTGATGTGGGCGATCGCCTCCTTCAAGCCGGCCACGACCTTCACCGACAGAATCAGGTCGAGATACTCCGTGCGCCAATCCTCGTCCGTGGCCGGTATGACGTCGATCAGCTGTCCACGACAACCCGGACGGCCATGTCGAGATCGGCCTCCTTGTCGACATACACATGACAGATGCCGTCGGCATGACCCAGGACCGGGATCCGGGTGTTTTCCATAATGTGTTGAACGAAGGCATTGCTGCCGCGTGGAACGATCAGGTCGATACTGTCGTTCAGCCGCAGCATTTCCGCCACGTCGGCGCGGGTCTCCAGCAGGGCCAGCCAACCGGCGGGAATCCCTGCCTTCTCGCCGGCTGCGGCAATGACCTCCGCCAGGATGCGGTTGGTTTCAGCCGCCTCGCTGCCGCCTTTCAAAAGAACGGCGTTGCCGCTTTTGAGGCACAGGGAAGATATCTGGACCAGGGCGTCGGGCCTGGATTCGAAAATCACCCCGATCACGCCGATGGGGCAGCTCACCTTGTAGAGTTCGAGTCCTTCGTCGAGCTCCATCGCGCTCAGCGTGACCCCGACCGGGTCGGCCAGCTTGATCAGGCTGGACAGGCCGGCGCACGCCTCTTTGATCTTGTCCTCATCGAAACGCAACCGTTTCAGCAGCGGCGCAGACAGTTTTTCCTTCTCAGAGCGTGTCAGGTCGGCCCGGTTGGCCGAACTGATGTCGGCTGCACGCCGCGTGAGCGCCCCCGCGATTTCGGCCAGGGCCTCATTTTTTTGCGCGCTTTCAACCGCCGCCAGTTGAATGGCGGCCTGCTTGGCCTGCAGCGCTGTCTGCTTTATTTCCACGCGTTTCTCCTTCTATCCACTCTCACCCAGGAACTGTTTATCCTTACAACGATCCGCGTCGAAACTCAATACATAGGTGCATTGGCCAGAAAAGAAGCCTTTTTACGCAACTGCCGCCTCCGATCGGATGAAGAGTTAGAAATGGACATCTTGAGTCTCCTTGAAGTACAAAAATAAAAAGGGCGCTGGTCGATTCTATCGGCACATTCCGACGACATGACGGAGGCAATGAGATGATCGGCGAAAGGATGTAAAAAGAATGGCCGGGTTACGATGAGGTAGACCGGCCAACCCATAAAAATGGGATTTTCACTTCAGCGATGGTTCGATCGCGGTAACATGTTTTCCACAGGACGTTGGCTAAGATGAATCAGAAAAACACGATCAGTCGGTAAAAACGTAACGCATACCCATTTCATATGCCAGTCCGTCCTCGTCCATGACCTCCTCGATCCAGCGCACCTCGGCCAACCCCATTGCCCGAACACGGGGGTAATCTTCACTGCTGTCCGACGGCGGAAAATCGAGCATCCGCACGATGAGATTTGTGCCGGGTTTAAAGGCCTTCCTCGAAACCAGCACCATCCCGCCGTGGGTGTGCTTGATCGATTTGGCGTTAAAGACGTCGCTTCTGCCGGATAGCTTGATGCACTCGGCATGCAGCGTCCACGACTTGCGGCATTGCGTGCATTCTTCTAATTGAGTGTTCATAAATCACCTGCATGCCTGAAGTCCGTTGAATCGAGACCGGATATCAGATGGGATGTCCTGCTGTTGGGTTTGGGTAAGGGAATCGGCAATATCCGTCCTAATCGCCTGTCAACCGTTCGAACGTCTCGCGCACCCTCTTGCAGTCGATGCAGTGCGCGGTGACCGGCCGGGCTTTGAGCCGCTTTACCGCGATTGGCCCACCGCACATCTCACAAATGCCGAATGTGCCGTCGTCGATCCGCTTGAGCGCATTTTTGATTTTCCGGATGAGCTTGCTTTCCCGGTCGCGCATGCGCAAGGCGAAATTACGATCGATTTCGAGGGCTGTCTGGTCGATGAGATCGGATGAATTGACCGACGCGTCCATCAAGCCGACGATAGCGTGATCCGCCTGCCACAAAAGCTGTTCTTGCCAGTCGTTCAACACCTTTCTGAAATAAGACAACTCTGATTTTTTCATGCTGCCTCCGCTGGTGTCTGAGTTTCTGCCGACTTACTTTCCCGGTGCCGCCTTAGCGGCTCAATCTTCTGTCAAAGCCTCTTTGAATCGACCCGTATAATCGATAGTCATGGCCCCCTTGCTCATTTCGGCAATGTTGGCCCTGAAGATATCCGATCCGAATGTGTTGACCGATCTCAGGCCATCGGTATCGATGGTGATCCTGCGGGCGAACCCGCCTTTCTTCTCGATGACGTTGAGCAGTCTGAAAGCCGAAGTGCCGTCGAAATCCCCGAGGATCTTAAGGTTAAGTCGTTTCATGTCGCCGCCGATGACATCCACACGAAAATTATTGGCCATACCGGGTAACCTCCTTGCAGAATAACTTATAATTCTGGGTTGAAAACCGATCAGTGAATTTAATAAAATCATGCGTTTTGATTTGTTTAAATCGGTCGTGTTATCCGATCACGGCTAAGGCCTGCGCCCGGATAGCAAGGGCAGGCCTCCGGCACTTTTATCAATTCGAGAGCATCGAGCAGTTCTTCGAAGCCAAAAGGTTTGAATATCCACCCGTCGACATGGGGGGAGCCCATTTCCGCGGCCACCTCGGATTGGCACAACCCGGTCATGATCAGGACTTTTGCCTTCGGTAAATTATCCTTAACGAGAACGGCCAACTGGCAGCCGTTTAACTTCGGCATGTTGAATTCGCTGACGACGAGGTCAAACGGCATGCTCGAGATACAGTTGACCGCTGCCTGGCAATCCTGTACGGCGCTGACACGGCAACCCAGAGCCTTGAACATCATCGCGACAACTTCTAGGATGGCGACGTGGAAGTCGACAACCAAAATCCTCAAAGAAATGTCATCGATCAAACCCTGCCGGACTTCCTGGACCGGACTCCGGATTGACGCCAACACCGCTTTTTTCCTCACTGCGACCGGGCCGCGCGCAACATGGTCGTGAACCCGGCCCTTCATGTCTCGTCGTTGTACTGGTGATTTGCTTTTTACCATCCCGCACCTCCCCGGAGGGTCGATCACAGAAAGGTTAGCGGCTGCATTATCACAGCGATTTTCTCTTACCGGCCCTCAGCCGTCATTCATCCAGTACCTTGCTGTCTTCTTTTTTTGCCGTCCGACCCTTTCCCGTCAGGGACAGGCAATATTCACGCCAGGGACATATGGGGCTGCAATCCGAATAGGTGGTCCCGAAACAGTCCGGATTGCCATCCAGACGCTGGATGGACCGAATAAGGTTTGGCACATCCGGTACGCTGGCACATTTGGACTTATGTTTTCCTTTTTTGAAGCGCCGATTCGAAAATCGGGGATCTGCTCGCTGCGTTTTCATTGGACTGTTTGCGGACCACAGCAGCCCGCCGCAACCCCTTCGTTTCGAATTGATATCATGGTTTGGATTTTCATATGCCTTATCTATGGCTGACCTAAGCCGCAATGTCCATAGGCGAAGGGCTTCAATTTTGTGGGGAAAAATCCCGGAGTGGGGAATTTCCCCGGGGGAACCATACGGATGGCGGAAAAGATGGTGTGGGGTTGGTAAAAGAGAGGTTATTCTTTCCAGAGATCGATATCGATCAGTCCCAGCCGGGCAGCATAGCGCACCAGGTCGATGGTCTTGTGAATCCCGAGCTTGCGCATGATGTTGGAACGATGGTTTTCAACCGTTTTGGGGCTGATGAAGAGCTTTTCGGCGACCTGGCTCACGCTCAAACCCTCAGCCAGAAGAACCATGACCTCCTGTTCTCTGGAGGTCAGTGTATCGTAATTGGAACCGGTCGTCAGCGTTTCTTTGGGTGCCAGACCCACGAGCTTTTTAACGACCTGCTGTGAAACGGATGTGTCCATAAAATAATCGCCCTTCAACACATGTTCCATTCCCTGCAGCAGTTTTTCCGCGGCCGACCCCTTGGCCAAATATCCGGTGGCGCCGGCCTGAAAAGCCTTGACGATGTAATCGATTTTTGCATGCATACTCACGATCAGGATTCGGGAGTTTTTACAACACTTCGTCAGATCGCCGATCAGCTCCAATCCGCTGCAGTCCGGCAACGACACGTCGAGCAGGATCAGGTCCGGCGAGAGCTGCCTTACCAGTTCAATCGCCTCTTGCCCGGTACCGGCTTCGCCGACCACTTCATACCGCCGACTGGAAGCAATGATCGACTTGAGGCCTTCCCTGAACAGCGGGTGGTCATCGACAATGAGGACGCTATTTTTTCGAGTCAACTTTTCTTCTCCTGCCGGGGAAATCTGATGTGGATGCTGGTACCCTTGCCAAGGCGCGATCGCAGCTCCATACGGCCCTGAAGCAGCGCGACCCGCTCCTTCATGCTGCGCAAACCCAGCCGCTTTTCAGCGTTCAGCGCCCTCTCCCGTGCGCTTACATCGAACCCCCGGCCGTCGTCGATGATACGCAAGATGATGTTCGGGTGCGAACCGACCAGCTTGACCATGACCCGGCCGGCGGCGGCATGTTTGCGAACGTTGTTGAGCCCTTCCTGTATCAGTCGATAGAGATTGATTTCAATGAAAGACCCCAGAGAAGAATTTTTCAGGCCGGCGGTTTGAAAGTCGACTTCGAGGCCGGTGCTTTCGGCAAATTCCTCGCAGAATGTCGCCAGGGTCTGGAGAAGCCCGAATTCCTCCAGCCCCGGCGGCCGCAGACCGTAAGAAAGGTTACGGACGGACAGAATCGATCGGTCGAGCAACCGGGTCAAATGTGACACTTTTTGCAGCGTTTCGGACGGCACGTTCGCGTGCGCGTCAAAAAGGGTCGCCAGGGCAATCTTCACAGTGGAAAGCTCTTGGGCTACGCTGTCGTGCAATTCCCGCGAGATCATCCGGCGTTCGTCCTCCTGGGCCTTCAACAGCTGGTGCGAGAGGCTATCGATCCGCACTTCGTTCCGACGCCGTTCGGTAATGTCCTCGATCATTTCGATCGCCGCCACCACCCTGCCTTCGTTGTTTCTGATCGGTGAAGAAACGATCCTTTGGTACCGTATGTCACTTTGGACGGGGATCTCGCGGGTCGATTCGTGCACCTTGCCGTCCTTGAATGACGCGAAAGCAGGGCAGTCGGAGCACCTGCCCTCGCGCGGTGGGTCGTGGTAAACGCGGTAGCACAGCGGTTTTTCAGATGGATCGACGTGCGGATACCACTTTTGCATCTGTCGGTTCATGGCCAGGATTTTCATGTCGGGGCTGATCAGCGTCACGCCAATGCCGATGTTGTCGACCAGGCTGCGGTAGCGTTCCTCGGATTCCCGCAGTTCGTCGGCGGCCTTTTTACGGTCGGTGATATCGACCCAGTTCGACAGATAGTATGGGGTCCCGTTGCCGTTTTCCACCAGACCGGCGGTGAGTTTTGTCTATCTTTTCCGGAAGCCACCACGGGTAGGGAGCGTTAGCCCCGATCAATTCAACCGCCCGGAACCCGGTTAGTTTTTCAAAGGCCGGGTTCACGTATGCTATCGCGGAATCTGCCTTGCAAACCAGGATCGGGTTCGGTGAATGGACCATCAGAAAAATGCCGAACTCCGTGTTTTCGGTTTTTGTCGTCATGTCTCCCTGCTTTTTCTGGTCTTACCCCTTTTTCTCTTTTTTCATGGCATTTAAAGCGCTTTTTTGGCATAAGATACGGATACAGTTCAGTCTTTTAAAGAAACCGTGAACCAATGGACTTCGTTTAGAAAACAACCCTTATGAATTCACCCCGTTGGATCATTCACCCGATATTAATCTTTCTTCTTTCCATAGCCGCGCTGGGCCTTTCGCTTTTTCTATATATTTATTGGTACATGGAAGCCAATATCGGCCTCAGGTCCGTCATCGAACGCTTTAACTTGGACCGCGACCAGGTGCTGGCCTCACAAACCTGGATGGTGATCCTTATCTTGTCGCTTCTGGTGGGAATTATTCTAATGGGGATTTTCGGCATCTTCGTTTATGGTCAGAAAATGCTTCAACTCTATCGTCTCCAGAACAACTTCATCAACAGTTTTACCCATGAACTGAAGACCCCGGTCACCTCCCTGAAGCTGTTTTTGCAAACATTCTCGAAACACGAGTTGGCGCGTGCCGATCAACTCAAATACATTCAATACATGATTTCAGATGTGGCCCGCCTGACTGAAAACATTAATCGAATCTTAAACCTGGCCAGAATAGAAAGCAAGAGCTATGCAAACGAATTCGTCGATACGGACCTGATAACCGCAATGAACTTGTTTATTTACAACAACAAACATCTATTCCAAAATGACAATATCCGGATTCATCCACCGGAGGGGGAACTCCCCACCCTCCGGGTCAATTTGCCCCTGTTCGACATGATGCTGATGAACCTGTTGACAAATGCCGTAAAATATAACAATTCGCCCCAACCCACTGTCGACGTCGATTTTGAGATCCATCCGCGTAAACTGATCATCCGCTTTGAATTTTCAGAAAATTTTACCAGGTCGGTCGGGCCGAGGATATGAGCGCCAAGGGCAGCGGATTGGGTTTGTACCTGGTCCAAAACATTGCCCGTGTTCATAAATGGAAAGTTGAAGCACAGAGCCGAGGCATCGGCAAGGGGTCTACATTTTCACTTACCTTGCCGGTTAATGCGAAAATAGAAACGTGTAACGTGTAACGTCGTAAGGACCGGTAACCCCCATATAATCGATACCATCCGTTTAATCCTGCCTGTAACGGAACTAAACAGGCTAAACGGGTCAACCGGCCAAACTTAAAGAAATGGGCCACTTCACCCGGGGCGGTTGGTTTCCGATTATGTCCGCATCGGCCGGCATGTGGTGTCGCCATGATCGAAAATGACAAAAAATGCATCCTGGTCATAGAGGATGACATCCACATCGCCGAAGGGTTGAAACTGAACTTGTCGCTGCAGGGTTACAGTGTCGTCAGCGCCGGTGACGGCCCCTCCGGACTGCAGAAGTGGAAGGAGGTCAGACCGGATCTGATCGTGCTGGACATCATGCTGCCGGTCATCGATGGGTTGTCCGTTTTGCGGGCCATCCGGCTGGAGGACGAACGCCTGCCGATCCTGATTCTGTCTGCCAAGACCGCTTCCGACGACATTATCAAGGGCCTCTCCTGGGGCGTAGACGACTACCTGACCAAGCCGTTCAACCTGGAAGAGTTTCTGCTGCGGGTGGATCGACTCATCAAACGCGCCGACTGGAACCAAAAAGATGCGCAACCAGGTGCGACGACCGATACCGTCTACCGGTTCGGAGGGAACACGATCGACTTCGGAACCAACACCGCTACTTGTCGGCAGGGTAGCATCATTCTAACCGAGCAGGAGACCAAACTTCTCAAACTGTTTATCGCAAATCGCGGAAAACCCCTGTCACGCGCCATCCTCCTCGAAGTCGGGTGGGGATATACCCGTAACATCACGAGTCGAACGGTCGACAATTTCATTGTGCGTTTGCGCAAATATTTCGAGGAAAATCCCCGTGAACCGCGTTATTTTAAAAGTTTGCGCTCGGTCGGGTATGTATTCGATCCCGACCCGCCCGGTTAACAGAAGGGTGAGACGGTCTCGACCGTGAAGCCGGCAACCGGAGATCCGTTTTAAATTTCTTCCGATCTCAAATCATCCAAGGCCCCCAATATTCTATAACTTTCCACGATATCCCGTTGACGTTGCGACCGTTTTTCGGCACACATCTTATTGTAAAACATTTGTAAAACAAGCCATCCATCTTGTCATTCTCACCGCTTCCTTTTAACATATTATATTTGGTTTAAAATCGACCTCGGCTTCGACTCTATCCACGTCATTTTAAACTGGTGCAATCGAAACAAAAACCTAAACCAAGGCAAACCACATGAAACTAAATGAATTGCGAATTGGAGACCTCGTTAGCCGGCTTCCCATTGTCCAGGGTGGCATGGGCGTCGGTATCTCGCTGGCGGGTCTGGCTTCCGCGGTCGCCAATGAGGGCGGCATCGGTGTCATCTCTGCCGCCATTCCGGGTATTCACGAGCCTGATTTTGCGACAAACAGCGCCCAGGCGAACATCCGGGCCTTGAGAAATGAAATCAGGAAAGCGCGTAAAATGACCGGCGGCGTCCTGGGCGTCAACGTGATGGTTGCGCTGACCGATTTCAGCGCCATGGTGCGGACATCTATAGAAGAAGGCATCGACATTATCTTTTCGGGTGCCGGATTGCCTCTGGACCTGCCGGGCTACCTCGTTGAAAAAGCCAAAACGAAACTGGTACCGATCGTGTCGTCGGCAAGGGCGGCGAAAATCATCTGCCAGAAATGGCTGTCCCGCTTTAACTATCTGCCGGATGCGATGGTGGTGGAAGGCCCCAAGGCCGGTGGGCACATCGGTTTCAAGGCCGAACAGATCGACGACTCGGATTTCACCCTCGACCATCTGATCACAGAGGTCATCGACGCGCTCAAACCCTATGCATCCGAACACAAAAAGATACCGGTCATCGCGGCCGGCGGCGTCTACAGTGGCGAGGACATTCGCTATTTTCTCAAGCTGGGGGCCGCCGGCGTCCAGATGGGGACGCGTTTTGTGGCCACGCATGAATGCGATGCCGACGATGCTTTCAAACAGGCCTATGTCGACTCCAAAGAGGAGGACATGGTGGTCATTAAGAGTCCGGTCGGACTGCCGGGAAGGGTCATCCGCAATGACTTTACCGAGGCCGTGAACCAGGGCAAAAAGAAACCCTTCAAATGCCCTTTTCATTGCATCAAAACCTGCGATTCTTCCAAGAGTCCTTACTGCATCGCCATGGCGCTCGGCAATGCCCGCAAAGGCAAACTCAAGCATGGCTTTGCCTTTGCCGGAAAAAACGCTTATCGGATCGATAAGGTCGTGTCGGTAAAGGAGCTGATGACCACCTTGATGGAAGAGTTCAGCCGGGCGGAAGCGGAAAGTGACATGAAGGGGGAGGCGGTATACAGGCGCTGTCATGCAGACCTCGGAACGGGAATTTGTGTACCACAAAAATGTGAAGATTCTGCTTGGCTTTTGTAACAAAAAGATTATTATGGGTCCAATCAATAAAGGTCTGTCCTTAATTGGCAGGCCGGTTTCG
>JARROL010000198.1:0-15803 GCA_037383965.1 Desulfobacterales bacterium
CCCAGTAGACGGGCCATAAGACAAGCTAGAGGTGGAATTATTTTTTTGCCGGTGCCCTGAGTCGGTTTGAAGGCTGCTCTGTTCGATCAGGCGGTCGCAACACTTTGGAGGCGTTACCTCGCGCACGAGTTCGGCCACCACGTGTCGGCGCCGCCTGAATTTTACCAGGGGGACGTAATTTCTTGTCCCGGGTTTCAACAAAACCTGAGCGGTGTTTCGTGTCTATATTGAATTAAACAGATTTACTAATTTTGTTTGGTATGTTTGACAATTAAATGAACAAATTAAAGATAGGAAATAAAATGAAACTTTTCAAATCATTTACTTGTTGTATGATGGTTTCGGCATTTCTGTTTGTTGGAATAGCATTTCAAGGATGTCAGGAAAAAGCGACTGATGGCACAATTGAAATTAATGGAACAGTTCAACAAAACGGTGATGAATTTATTGTGGAGTCTGCAGGAAAAAAATATATTCTTAAAGGGCAGGACTTTTCCTCCATGAAAGGTCATATGGCCTTTATAAAAGGAAAAATTACGGTAGAAGGTGGGAAAGAAATTTTAACTGCTTCTTCAGCAAAAGTGGAAAAATAATGGCAGACAAAGACAATAGAATGAACTGCTATCATACTGAAAGCTTAAAACCGTCTCAACTTTCACGACAAAATAATTTGATATTTTTGAATCACCCCCTTCGGCTTGCCGCTTTTATTCGTGGATGGGCACTATCTTATCGCCGAGGAGACCCGCATGTGCGGTAGATTCGTCCGGCACAGTTCGCTGGAGCTGATCGAAAAGACCTTCAACGTCGACCGCCCCGCCTTCGAAGCCACCCAAAGTTACAACATCGCCCCAACCCAGGCAGTCTTGGCGGTGGTCCGAAACGGTCGCGCCGGTCTGGTACAGTTGCACTGGGGACTGGTCCCTTTTTTTGCAAAAGACACATCGGGTGCGGCAAGGATGATCAACGCGCGCTCGGAAACGCTGGCCACCAAACCGAGTTTCCGCAATGCGTTCAGGAAGCGGCGCTGCCTGATCGTGGCTGACGGGTTTTACGAGTGGACGGGGCCAAAAGGGCAAAAGCAAGCCTGGTACATTACCTTGCCGAGCGACGGTCCCTTCGGCTTTGCCGGACTGTGGGAGCTCTGGTGCGCAGACGACCGGAAGACGGAACTCCGCTCCTGCGCGATTATTACCGCCGACGCCAGCCCCGGTCTGCGGGACATTCACAACCGTATGCCCGTGATCCTGAGGGCCGGAGCCCACGATGCCTGGCTCGATCCTGCGAACGAAGATGCCGGGAGGCTCCAACAGATACTGCAAAACGACTGCCACGTTGAGTTCAGGCGCACAGCCGTGTCTTCCCGCGTTAATTATGTCGGCAACACGGACGCGGGCTGCATAGAGCCGCTGCAGGGTGATGCCGATAAACATCACGCGCAGATATGAGTGGCTGCTGCTGGCTGCATTGACGATGTTCGGCGCTGTTTCGTTCGGCGTATTTTACTTCTTCGCCTTCCGGTTTATCACTCCTGCGGAAGACGTGCATGACTACTACGCCGGCGTCATCGGCTTCGAGGATACGGCGGGGCCATCGGAAGTAGTGGTGTGGGAGGAGCCGAGCGGCGCTATCGGTGCCACCCTGATGCTCACGCGCGACGAAGAAGTCCACATCGGTGAAACAGTCGTCATCTACCGCGGTCTGGCATCCGGCAACACGTTCGACATCGATGTCATCATTCCGGCCTTTGACCTGCAGAGCCCGTTTCACCATCGTCTCAGCATCGCCGAGGCCAGAAAAGGGTTCACCCTGGCACGTCACTCTTTCCGGTTGCTTTCCGCTACCCGCTCGATTCTGCACCTCGAGCGAACCGGAGGGTGAGCGGTCGGTCACACCAATTTAAGATGCCGGGCCTGTTCCCAGAGTTGCTGCGCCAGCCGCACGGTGGCACGATCGACCATGCGCCCGTCGACCGATGCGGCGCCACGGCCGGCTGCTTGGGCCTCCTCGTAGGCCTCTATGACGCGGCGGGCGCGTTGGATGTCTGCGGGGGCTGGTGAGAAAATGGTGTTGATGGTGTCGAGCTGTTCGGGGTGAATCGCCCATTTGCCGTCGAAGCCGAGCGCACCGGCCATGACCGCCGACCGATGTAGCCCTTCCGAGTCTTTGAAATTGCCGTAGGGAGCGTCGATGGCCATCAAGCCGTGCGCCTTGGCGGCCATGACAAGGCGGCTCATGGCAAAATTCCAGCGATGTCCGGGGTATAGTTCTTCTTCTTTTTCACCGTGGCCGGAAATAGACGCCAGGCGCGCGCCGATCGAGGCCGAGTAGTCGGCCACTCCGAAAACCAGGGTCACGAGACGGTCGCTGGACCCGGCTATTTCGTCAACTCCCGCCAGCCCCCGGGCCGATTCGATGATGGCCTCGAGTTCGATGCGGTTGGCCAGGCCCTTGGCCATCTCGATACCGGACAACATCTTATCGGCAAAATGGATATCGGCGCAATGATCGACCTTGGGAATGACGACTGAATCGAGTCGGTTCCCGGCCTCCTCGGCCAGGACCAGTAAATCCCGGTAGCCAAAGGGGGTGTCCAGGGCATTGATGCGGGCCGTGACGACCCTTTCCTTCCAGTCAATTGTGCGCAGGGCGTTGACGACCGCGGCGCGGGCATTATCCTTGGCTTCGGGTGGCACACTGTCTTCCAGGTCGAGCATGATGACATCCGCCCGGCTCCGGTGTGCTTTGTGGTGCATTTTTTCGACGTGTCCGGGTACCGATAGAATTGATCTACGGGGTTTCATGGGCGGGATCCTGTTCGAAATGTTAGCAAATGCCACTATTGTCGGTTGTTTTTACGCGGGTTAAAGCGGCCCGGCTGGCAGATTTCACGGATAACAAAAGTATAGGCAAGGTGCACGGCAGTGTCAAACATCGGATCTTTTGTAGAAAATCAGCGGTCTTTCATCGATAGAAGAAGTCCGATAGACGAGGGTCGACATGGAGGCCGTGGCCGGGTAGCGGTCTGAAAGGCCGGCTACGGATAGGTTGCGTTTGTATTTGGGCTTTGCCGGCAAATCATTGGCCCATAGCAGCATGAAGGTGATGACATCGCCGTGGGTCACGGCCACCACCTGCCGGCCGGCGAAATGTTGACGTATCCGGCGAACGAATTTTTGAATCCGCCGGACAATGTCCTGCGGCTGCTCGTAAGGAGGAGTCGATCCGGAATAAACATCTCCGCCGAGAGCGTTCACTACATTCGTCGGTTGGCCCTCGTAAGGCGAATAAACCTCGGTTAGCAGCGACGATGTTCGAATTCTGAGGTGCCTGTGGCAGGCCTGAATGGCGCTGGCCGTCTGTCGTGCGCGCAGCAGGGGGCTGGTGTACACGGCCGCCAGTGGTTCACGGCTCAGGGTTTGGGCCGCGCACCGGGCTTCGCGCAGACCTTCATTGCTCAATGCAAAGCCGGGCAGTCGGCCATAAAATATTTTTTTAGGATTGTGAACCCGGCCGTGGCGCACCAGGGTCAATCGGGTGGTTCTGTCAGGAGATAACGATGCCAACGGATCACACGGGGCCGGCTACTAGAAACCGGATGCTGTCGACCACTTCGTTAAATGCTTGTAAATCCCGGTCGAAATCCTTGTCGGCGGCGACGTTGAGCCGCAAACTGACATAGGACGCGTCTCTGATGAAACCATAATAGAGGGTCTTGTAATGAGAGCCGTCTCCTAATCCGTACGTGAACAAAATGCGGCACCCGTCATTCCCCTTTATCGTTGCCGACGCGCTCTCAATTACGACGAGATTGAGGAGCTGTTTATCGGATTTCAGTTCGTCGATGACGACGGTCGCGACTTCCTGCGACTGCATACCGGCCGTCAAACGTTTTTTGCTGAACTTGAAGGGTTTGTCGAGCGGGCGTTCCTGGGCAAGAATGTACTGCCGCAGAGGGTCTACTTTGTAGATCAGAAAAAATTTTTTGGTCGTGTGTTTTTGCCAACCGGCGGGGATGGCGACCTCAAAATGGGAAGGACTTGATGGGGTTGTATCACCGGGATAGGCACAGGCGAGAACAGCCGCAACACCGATGAGTAATGATATCGTCGATAATTTTTTCATCTTTCCTCTCCTCGACCTTATTTCTGTCTACACTATTCCGGCAGCGACTGCCGGCGTGACGATTTTCTTTCTATGAGGCGGTAAAAATACCCCATCGTTAGACGGGTGTTACGGACCGACGCATTACCTCAAACGGCAATGCTTGATGGTGATCGGTTGGATGGGATGCCATGTGTTTTCAATTTTGCCGTCATTTGACAAATCCGACTGCATATCTGATGACGTATCTGAGGGTTGATTTCCGTCACCATTTACCGTAAAAAAACTAAATTGTGGTCAAGGAGTCTTGCCGCTGACCGCTGAAAGGTCGTGCTCCAAGGCCGCCGTCACCACTAACAGAGGTCACAATGTCAACCGCTGAATCGATCCGATTGGGCTATTCACCGTGTCCGAACGATACCTTCATCTTTCATGGAATCGCCGCCGGCGAATTGCAGCTTCCGGGAGTCAGGATCGAGGTGGAACTGCACGATGTGGAGACACTCAATCGCATGGCGATGACGGCCAGGCTCGACGTGACCAAACTGTCATTCCATGCCTGGTTGCTGGTCCGTGAGCGGTACCGGCTGCTGGAAAGCGGCGCCGCGTTGGGGCACGGCTGCGGTCCGATCCTGGTGTCAAAAGAACCGCTGACACGTTCCGAGGTTGCCGCGGCACGGGTTGTTCTGCCGGGCGAATGGACGACGGCCCATTTGCTTTTCCGTCTTTGGGCGCCGGAGAGAGCTAACCGATATTTCGTGACCTACGATCGGATTCTGTCCGAAATTTCGGCCGGCAAAGCGGATTGCGGTGTCATCATCCATGAAAATCGGTTTACTTACACCCAGGCCGGTTTTCACACCGTTGTCGATCTCGGCGCCTGGTGGGAGGAGGAAACAGGCCTTCCAATACCCCTTGGTTGTATCGCCGCGCGTGCGGAACTCGGAGAGGGGCGGATGCGGGATATCGAAGAGCTCATCCGCCGCAGCATCCTTCAGGCCCAGGAGAATCCCGAACCGACGTTGCCGTATATTCGCCGCTATGCCCGGGAAATGTCCGATGATGTTCTGCGCCGTCACATCCACACATTTGTCAATTCTTACAGCCTCGATCTGGGTGAAACCGGAAAAAGGGCGGTGGCCGAGTTGGATAAGCGCGCACGAGCCGCCGTAATTATTTCGTGATCGGTATTCTCTATGCCACGCTGCCGGAGGCCCGCCCCTTCCTTAAAAAAACCGGGGCGCAGCAAACCGGCGATGGACCGTTTCCTTTCTTCAGGCTGCCACACTCTGCCGCTGTGGTCATGGTCAGCGGGATGGGTAAGGTGGCGGCCGCTCTGGCCGCCCAGACGCTTATTCGCGAAAAAGGCTGTGATCAATTGATCAATGCCGGCATCTGCGGCATCCTGGTCGACAGCCCGGTGCTGGCACCCGGACAGGTCATGCGCGTCACCGAGGCCTCGGAGGGTCCTCCGGGTCCCGGCGTACGGGGCGGTTCCGTCTATTGCACCGACCCGGCAGCCCGGCTTGTGACCGTAGAACGGCCGGTTTTCGATGCACACTTGCGGCGCCGGTTGTCGCAGTGGGGTGAGTTGGTGGACATGGAGGGAGCGGTCGTCGCCAGGGTGGCCGGTCTTTACGGGGCCACCTGCGCTATGATAAAAGGGATCACCGACATGGCCGACGACGGCCAAAGAACCGATTTACATCGCAACCTCGCAGCGGTCAGCGACACGATTGCTGCTCACCTGATGAACGGAATATCAGACGATGTCACGCACGGATGCGGAAGCCCTTAAAGCGGAGGCGGCTTTCCTGAGCCTTTTTCAAAAAATCCTGCGGTTTACAAAAATCGAACACACCGCCTTTAGCATTCCGCTGATCTTTGCGGGTGCCTGGATCGGCACACGGGGCCTGGCTCCGCCGCCGGGTGTTCTGCTGCTGCTGGTCGTTGCCGCCGTTGGGGCTCGTATTTTCGGGATGTCTTTCAACCGGATCTTCGACCGCCGGCTCGATGCCTTGAATCCCAGGACCGCCGGACGGGAACTGCCTGCCGGCCGGCTCACACTGCGAACGGCTCTGGCCATTGCGTTTGGCGGTCTGCTGGTCTATTTGGCCGCTTGCGCCGCGCTGGGAGGCTGGTGCCTGGTCCTCGCCCCCCTGCCGCTGGTGCCTCTTTTGGGGTATTCGCTGCTAAAGCGTTTTACCGCCCTGTGTCACTTCGGCATTGGTCTCTGTCTGGCCTTGGCGCCCCTGGGGGCTTTCGTGGCGACTACCGGCAACCCGAATTTCACACCACCGGCCGTTTTTTTCTCTTTCTTCGTGTTTTGTTGGCTCAGCGGTTCGGACATCGTTTACGCCTTGATGGACCTTGAAAGTGATCGCCAAACCGGCGTTCACAGTCTGCCGGTGTGGCTTGGGACGGACGGTGCACTGTGCATCGCGGGTCTGCTGCATGCAGTTGCCTTCGGTTGCCTGACCGCGGTTTTCTTTCTAACCGGCGGTCGCGGTCCGGCAGCGCTGGCGCTGGCGCTGTCGGGCATGGCCATGGTCGCCATGTATCTGCCATCGATTCCACTCGGTTTGCGCTTTTTTCCGGTGTCGACCATTGCCGGCATTGCCGCAGCCATGGTCCCGATCCTGGGACACTTTCCGTGACTACAAAGTGAAGACTCAATGAAAATCAATCGACCCGTATCCGGCGGCGTCCTGGGGATGAAAACGCCCCCGTTCCTGCCCAAAGGTCTTTTCGCGAAGGCACTCGATAAAGGTGCCTGCCGTAAACGATTGACACATGAAGAGGCCTGTGCGCTGGCCGGCGATTTAACGCCTGACGCCTTGCACGCCCTGGGCACCGCGGCGCTGGCCAACCGGCGCCGGCGATTCGGTGATCGAGCGACCTATATTTTTAACTTGCACATCAATCCGGCCAACATTTGTGCAATGGGGTGTTCCTTTTGCAATTATGCGGCCGGTCCAAACGCCCCGCATGCCTACGTGCTGGAGGAAAGCGAGATCCTCGAAAAGGTGCGGCAGCTGCAGCCGACCGAGGCCCACATCGTGGGCGGGTTGAATCGCGTCTGGCCCTATGAGCGCAACCTGGCCTTGGTGAGCGAGCTGCGGCAGCGGTTTCCAGACCTTTATATCAAGGCCTATACGGCCGTTGAAATCGATTATTTTGCCCGCACGACCGGAAAAAGCGAACGGGAAGTCCTGCGCGAATTGCAGCGTGCCGGCCTGGATGCCCTGCCAGGCGGTGGCGCGGAGATCTTCTCCGAATCACTGTGGCGCCGGCACTGGCGGAATAAGATCGGCCCGGCCGATTGGCTCCGCATCCACCGGTTGGCCCACGGAATGGGGATTCCGACCAACGCGACCATGCTCTTCGGCTTCCGCGAAACCTGGGAGGAACGGATCATACACCTGCTGCGTCTGCGCGAAGTTCAGGATGAAACCGGCGGTTTTGCCTGTTTCATACCGCTGCGTTTCAACCGGGCAGCGGGCATTTCGTCGAAGAGGGGCCGACACCGTTGGAGATCCTGGCGGTACTGGCCGTTTCCCGTCTGGTCCTCGACAATGTGCCTCACCTTAAATCCTACTGGCCCATGGCCGGAGTCGAGACGGCTGCCGCGGGACTGAGCTGGGGTGCCGACGACATGGATGGAACCATCTCCGAGGAGAAAATCGCCCATCTGGCGGGTGCCCGAACGCCCGTCGGCCTGGCGCGCGAGCGGATGATCGAAACCATAACGGCGGCCGGATTCAAACCCGTGGAACGGGACGGTCGTTTCGAGGAACGCCCGTTGGGTGCTCCGGCCGTCGATCATGCGGCACCCCCCGGCTCTACCCAACCTGGCGGGCCGCAGGGCGCCGTCCCCCAACAGGAGGACCCGCACAGATGACGTGGCCGGTTGCCATGATTCCCTACACCAACATGGCCCCTTACCGGGAACTGGGAACGCCCCCAGGTTGCCGATTCGTTTCGCTGGTGCCGCGGGAGAGCATTGCGGCGCTCTGTCAGAAGCGGGTGATCGCGGCGGCGGTTCCGGTGGGGGGACTGGTGGCGGTTGCCGGAGAAACCGAATTTCTGGGGCATTTCGGTATTGCCGCGGCCGAGCGCTCCATGAGCGTGCTCTTTTTCTCCGACCGCCCATTGGGCGAAATGGGCGCCGGGACCCGCATCCGGTTAACGGAAGAGTCGGCTTCGAGTGTGCGGCTGCTCTACCTCGTGCTCGGATACCGGAATGGATTCGACAATCTGCCGCAGACGGCTGCGCCGGGCGAAAGTGCCAATGGCGAACTCTTGATCGGGGATGCCGCCCTCAAGCGGATGCGAAACCGCCGTCTGAACGAGATCGGCACATCGTTGCCGGCCGATGCTTGCGTAACCGATCTGGCAAGCGAGTGGTTTGGAACCCATCGTCTGCCATTCGTCTTTGCCCGCTGGGTGGTGAGAAAGGATGCGCCGACAAAGGCACGATTGGCTTTGGAGGCCTGGTTGGCGGAGTTCAAGACACGCGAAAACGAACTCGTTCAGCTCGCCGTCCCGGCGGCCGCGCGCCGTCTCGGGCTTTCCGAGCAAGACATCCGGCTCTATTTCAGGGTGATCCGTCGCAGCCTCGACCAATCAGACATGGACGGCCAGGACAGGTTTGTGAGCGAGTTCGAAAAGCACTTCACCGACACCCTCGACTGCTCGCTTCCCTCACCGGTTCAGCCGATTGATATTCCCGGGTTTGTACGGCGCATACCCGGTCAGATGGAACCATAAATGACCACGACGCCTGATTTTGAACCTGAAAACCGACCGGAGCTGCGAATCGGCGACCGCTACGAGCGGACCCAGGCTCTGGAAATGCTCGGCCGGGTGCCCCTGGGCGAGGTGATGGGTATGGCCCACCGCGCCCGCCGGCAGCGGTGGCCGCAACCGGTTGTGACCTTTGTGATCGACACCAATCCCAATTATACCAACATCTGTGTGACCCGTTGTGCATTCTGTGCTTTCTGCCGTAAACCGGGGGATCGGGAGGCCTACACCATGGCGCCGGATGTGCTGGTCGAACGGGTAAGAAAGGCTTATGCCGGGGGGGCGACCACCGTGCTGCTCCAGGGCGGCCATAATCCCGAGATCCGTCTTGACGATTGGCTGACCTATATCAGGGCGATCCGGTCGGTGTGCCCGGCCATCCATATTCACCCATTCAGCCCGGCCGAGTACGTCTTCATGGCCCGGACCGAGAAGATGCCGGTTGAAGAGGTCCTGCAGGCCGTTTATGCCGAAGGCGTCCGGACCATTCCCGGCGGTGGAGCCGAGATTCTGACCGAGCGCGTCCGCCAAAAGGTCGCCAATGCCAAGGCCACGACGGCACAATGGCTCGCTGTCTGCGAAAAAGCCCACCACATCGGTTTTCGTACCACGGCCACCATGATGTACGGCCACGTCGAAACAGACGAGGATATCGTGGATCACCTGATGCAGCTGCGCACGCTTCAAGACCGGACCGCCGGATTCAGCGCCTTTATTCCCTGGTCTTTCAAACCCGGGGGCTCACCGCTGAGCCGCCGGATCCCGGTCCAGGCCCATCCGGCCCGTTACGTGCGGATAATCGCCCTGGCGCGGCTTGTGCTCGACAACTTCCCGCACATCCAGTCGTCCTGGTTCAGCGAGAGCATCCCGGCCGGCCAACTCGGCCTTTTGGCAGGGGCCGACGATTTCGGGGGGGTATTGCTCGAGGAAAACGTTCTACGCACGGCCGGGCACGACCGCGCCACCACTCTCGAGACAGTCAAGACGATCATTCGCCGGGCCGGATTCACACCGGCGCAACGCAACTCGTATTATGAAATACTGGATTCTCAGCTTGCAGATTGACTTGCAGATAAAATGCGAATATAGTGCCGATCATGCCCCGGATTTAAATTGACAGTGAATATTTTTAATTAAATTTTGAATAGTTAAAAGGGGATAGCAATGGGATTGCTCAAAAGAACGGTTGAACAGTTCGCGCAAGACCAGCGGGATTTTTTTGTAAGCAGCCTGACAGAAGAAGACAGGGCTAAGCCGGCCTCAGTACCGGTGGTAACGGTTGCCATGGAACCGGGAAGCGGCGGCTTCCTGGTGGCCGAAGCACTGGCCAAAAGGTTGGGATTTGATTTCTACCACAGGAACATCCTCAACGCGATCGCGCACAGCGCCGATACCAACAGTGACGTGCTTGACATGATCGAAAAAGAGAGGTTTTCCAAGATACAGGATTTTGTTTCGTCCCTGCTCCAAGAACAGTATGTCTATTCCGGTGACTACGTTCAACACCTCACGAAGATGGTCAATTCCCTGGGGATAATCGGCCGGGCCGTGATCGTGGGAAGGGGGGCGAATTTTATCCTGCCGCCTGAAAAGCGGTTCGCCATCCGCGTCATCGCCCCCGAGGAGATCCGGGTTAAAAATGTCGCTTTCCACTTCGGTGTCTCCCTTGCGGAGGCCAAAAAGCGGATCAAGAACAGGGAAACCAAGCGAAAAACATTCATAAAGAACACCTTTCACAAAGACATATCCGACGTCGGTTTTTACGATCTCATCCTCAATACCGCCCGGTTGGACCTGCAGGCCGCAGTGGAAACGGCGGTCGGTACCATTTTGGGTGCGCAGAAAAACCGGGTCTTCGAAAAAGCGGCAGCTTTCATCCTCCAGAGCGATAAATGACGTTTGCTTGGCCTTACCTCGGTATCTTTTTTCCGTAAATCAGGGCCAGCGAACGCGCTGCGGCCGTCAGTCCCAGCAGGGCGCTGTTCAGATTGACCTGGAGCGGCGTCTCGGAGCCCAGGGCGGATTCGACCTGCGTGATTGCCTTTTGTGCCTTCGTCAGGGTGGCGGCTATTTCCGGGGTGACGCCGGTTCTCAGTTCGCTGACGAATAGCCGCATTTCCTTCAGGATGGCATCCAGATTCCGGGCGGCTTCCTGCAATTCGGGTGTGCCGGCCAATCGTTTGGTACTCTGCAAGGTTTCACTCAGGTCCTTGCCGATCTGTTCGAAGGGCAGGTTGTCAATTTTGGTGAGAATCTGACTCACACGGGTGCCGATCTCTTCGATGGGCGCTGGCACCGTGGGCAGTTCCGGATAAGGGCTTTTCCAGACGATTCTGCGCCGCGGTGCATTGGGGAAGATATTCAGGGACACCACCTGTTGACCGGTGATCAGATTGCCGATCTTGAGCTGACCTCGCAGCCCCTTCTCCACGAGATAATCCAGGATATTGCGTCGCGCTGCTTCCATCTTCGGCATTTCGGCCGCACTGATGAACCGTTCGGGTTCTATTTCGATCAATACCGGAATGCGGAAATCCCGTTTCTCGGGTTTGAACTCCAGTTTGACGTCGACGACCTTTCCGACGCTTATACCCCTGAATTCGACCGGAGCGCCCGGGGCGAGACCACCCACCGATCCGTCGAAGTAGAGTACGAAATAACTTTTCACCGGATAGGATTTTTCCTGGCTGGCGGTATAATTGTCATACAGAGTGTACACCTGACCTTCAACGGCCGGACCGCCAGAGTCGAGGTAGTCCGGAACGTCGAAGGCGATCCCGCCGACCAGCAGGGTCACCAGAGACTCGGTATTGAGCTTTATCCCGTTGGCGTCGATCGAAACGTCTACTCCGCTAGCATTCCAGAACCGCGTGTTTTTGCTGACGTACTTATGGTAGGGCGTGTTGATAAAAACCTTGATACTCACGGCTTGTCCGTCTTCGGCCAACTGGTAGCCGACAACCTGCCCCACCCTGATCTGGCGGTAGTAAATCGGTGAACCGATATCGAGTGAGCCCCGCCGCTCGGCCAGAAGAAGGAAATATCGACCCGGTAAATCGGTGGTGACAATCGGCGGCTGCTCCAACCCGGTGAAGTGACGGGCTTTTTTGCCGGGCTTACCGGGATCGAGACCGATATAGACACCGGAAAACAGTGTTTGCAGACCGGTAACTCCACTGACGTTGATCCGGGCACGAACCACCCAGAAGCGGGTGTTTTCGGAAAGCAGGTCTTCCGCCTGCCGGACGAGCTTGGCGGTTACGACCACGTGACCCAAGTCCGGGCTGAGGTTGATTTCCTCGATCTGTCCCAGTTCCACATCTTTGTATTTAATTTTAGTTTTGCCGGCTTCGAATCCCTCGGCCGTTTGAAAGGTGATGGTAATCGTCGGACCCCTTTCTGACTGGGCTTTGTAGACCAGCCAGACACCGATGAGTGCAGCGACAAGCGGGATGATCCACACAAACGAAAACTGACGCATCCGCGACTGGACTTCCACCTCGGGGATCGTGTCAATCGGGGGCGGTTCTGTTTTCTGTTCGGTCATTGCGAGACTCCTTGTTATCCCATATCAAGCGTGGGTCGAAGCTCATGGCAGCCAACATGGTGAGTACCACCACCGCAGCGAAAAACACGATCCCCGGACCGGCTTCAAATCTGGCCACTGCACCGAGCCTTACCAGGGCAACCGAGATCGTGATGACGTAGACATCGACCATCGACCAGCGACCGACCGTCTCGGTGAGACGATAAAATCGGGCGCGCTCCTTGGGACGCCAGGCCGAGCGGCGGTGCACCGAAATCAACAGAAAGGAAAGGATGATCAGCTTCACCAGCGGCACGCAAATACTGGCGATGAAGATTATCAGCGCGATCGGCCACATGCCGGTATTGATGAAATAGATCACACCACTCATGATGGTGTCCGTTTGCACCTTGCCGAATGAAATCGCCCGTGTAGCCGGCAGGACGTTGGCCGGGACATAGCAGATCGCGGCCGCCACCAGCAGTGCCCAGGTGCGGGTGAGGCTGCGGGGTTTGCGCTGGTGCAGACTCGCACCACAACGCGGACATTGCATGCGCCGGTTGCCGCTCAGGGTGCGGGGTCGGCAGAGGAGGTGGCAGCTGTGGCAGCTGACCAGGGCGGTGCTTTTGGCGGTTATCGTTGACGGCGTCATCGGCGGTCCCACCATTTTTCCCACACGCTGTGCGGATCCAGCGAAGCCGAGATGGCTGCCAGGACATAAATGAGACCAAAGAAGCAGAAAAGCGAAATGCCGGGAATGATATCCGCCATCTTGGCGAGCTTGACCAGGGCCACCAGGATTCCGAGCATGAAAACTTCCAGCATGCTCCACGGTTGCAGATTCCGCACCCACCGGAAGACCCGCCATACGGCCGGGGGCAGACGGTCGAGCTTCAGCGGCAGCAGTACGTAGAGCAGGCCGGTCAACTGCACCAGGGGCGAAATGATCGTGGTCAGCAGAACCAGGACGGCTATTTCCGGCAGGCCTTGACGGTAAAGTTCTCTGATACCGGTCAGCAGGACGATTTCCTGGTACTGACCTTCGAACTTCATCGCCAGAAACGGAAATGAATTGGCCAGGGCGAAAAGGATCAACCCGGCAACGTTCAGTGCCAGCGTGCGGTCCAGACTGTTGCGACGGCGGCGGTAGAGAAACGCTCCGCAACGGGTGCATCGGGCCTGCGTGCCGACCGGGAGCGGCCGGACGTGGTGCAGCAGGTCACATTCATGGCACGCGATCATTCTTGGCACTGACAAATACGAATCCTTTTTCGGTGGTCACCATGCGGTCGGAAACCTTGTATCCATGACCACCCATAATGATCTATAAATGGGCCTGCTGTCAATAACCGGTGCGGCGGCACAGAATTTCTCGGTGAAAATAAGAATCCTATAAAATAAGCCGGATAACCGGATTTTATCGGGATTCAAGCACACTCTTCCGGTATGAGACCACGGCTGGGTCATTTGTCCCCGGACTCTTTGCTTATTTCCTCCAGCACCCGATCGGTGACGTCACCCGTTTTGGCCGTGCCGCCCAGATCGCGGGTGAGGAAACGCCCGGCCATTACGGCTTCGATGGCCTGCATCAGGGTCGCGGCCGCTTGTTCCTGGCCCAGGAAGTCGAGCATCATCTGTACCGACCAGAGCGTTGCGATGGGATTTGCAATTCCTTTGCCGGCGATGTCGGGAGCCGAACCGTGAACCGGTTCGAACATGGAGGGGTATTTACGGTCGATATTGAGATTGGCCGAAGGGGCGATGCCAACGCCGCCGGCCACCGCCGGTCCCAAGTCAGACAGGATATCGCCGAAGAGGTTGCTGCCGACCACCACGTCGAACCAGTCCGGATGCAGGACGAAATTGGCGGTGAGGATGTCGATGTGAAATTTGTCCTGCCGGATGTCAGGATATTTTCGGCCGAGAATCTCGAAGCGTTCATCCCAAAACGGCATGGTGTGCATGATGCCGTTCGACTTGGTCGCCGATGTCAGGTGTTTGGCCGTTCTTTTTTGGGCCAGTTGGAAGGCAAAATCGATAACGCGGTCCACTCCGAGTATGGTGAACACACTCTCATGAACTACGACTTCGAGATCAGTTCCGGCAAAAAGCCGTCCGCCGATTTCCGAATACTCGCCCTCGGTGTTTTCGCGCACCACAACAAAGTCGATCTCCTCCGGGCGGCGGCCGGCCAGCGGGCTTTCGATCCCCGGCAGCAGACGGACCGGCCGGAGGTTGACATACTGATCGAAGCCTCGTCGGATGGGCAGCAACAAGCCCCAAAGAGAAACGTGGTCCGGCACCCTCGGATCACCCACCGCACCCAGCAAAATGGCATCGAAGACTTTCAGCCGCTCTAGACCGTCGGCAGGCATCATTTCACCGTGCCGCATGAAGTGGCCGCAAGAATAGGGAAAGGCGGTAAACTTTGTGGTGAAACCGTAAGCGGCGGCCAGCCTTTCGAGCACCCGGACGCCTTCGGGTATTACTTCTTTGCCGATACCGTCGCCCGGTATGAGGGCGATTCTGTATTCCATGGTCAACACCTCCAGATGAGACACGCTAAACCATTCCAGATGACGCATTTATTCATTTGATGTCGCGATCGCCATCCGCTATTCCGCGCTTATCAGATCGATTACCGTCACCTCGGGTGTTGAGAGAAAACGGATCGGCGGGCCCCACGTGCCCGATCCCCGGCTTACATAGAGTCTCGAACCGGCGCCGAATTGCATCAAACCGGCCGACTTGGGGTACATCAGATCAATCAAGACGGTAAAGGGGAAGATCTGGCCTTTATGGGTATGTCCCGAAAGTTGAAGATCGAAATGGCCGATCGACGCTTCGTCGGGCAGGGGGCGGTGCTTCAGCAGGACGGTGAAGAAGGACCGGGGGAGATCGGTCAAGAGGGCCTTTTCGGAGATCATGTGCCCGGTGCCGAAACGGTTGCCGGCCGAATCATCCACTCCGGCGAGATTCAGCACTCCCGGCACCGTCAGTCCCCTTCCGCGCAAAACCGTGAATCCGGCATCTCGGGTGAATTTCAAAGCGGTACCGATTCCGGCGTAAAACTCGTGGTTGCCCGTGACGGCATATTTACCCAGAGGTGTTTTAACCTGCCGGATTTGCTCGGCCAAGCCCGCCAGTTCGTTCAACTGACCGTCCACCAGGTCACCGGTCGACACCAGTAGATCCGGATGGGCGGCATCGACGCATTCCAAAATTTTTGCCAGCCGCCCCTGTCTGACGATCAAACCGAGGTGGACGTCCGAAATCTGGACGATTCTCACCCGGCCGATGTCGCGCGGTATTTTGGCCGTTTGGATCGCGATCCGTTCGGTGCGAATATTCAGGGCCTGGAAAAACC
>JARROL010000199.1:0-5255 GCA_037383965.1 Desulfobacterales bacterium
GGTAAAGAGGTGGCCCGTGCTAAAACGGGCATCGTTTTTTTCGACTACAACCGTCAAAAGATGGTGCCCGTGCCGTCGGCTTTTCTGGACGCATTCAGGTAAAGATACGCTGAAGTTTGACACCTGTTGGACCTGTGGGGGGCAATATACCCGTAATCTTTTAACCAAAGGAGGATAAGATGACCGTAAAACTAACCTGGTACAGCCACGCCTGTTTTCTGATCGACACAGGCGATGAAAAACTGCTGACCGATCCATTTCTGACCGGCAATCCGATGGCGCCGGTCACGGCCGACAGCGTTGTCGCAGACTACATCCTGGTCTCTCACGGCCACGGCGACCACGTCGGCGACACCGTCGCAATCGCCCAGAGAACCGGTGCCACCGTGATTGCCAACTTTGAAATACAGAACTGGCTTGCGGGGCAGGGAGTGGAAAACGCGCATCCTCAGCACATCGGCGGTGGTTTCGACTACCCCTGGGGACGTGTCAAGCTGACGATGGCCCAGCACGGATCGGCGCTGCCTGACGGGAGCTACGGCGGCAACCCGTGCGGATTTCTTTTCTACATTCAGGGCAAAAAAATATATCACGCCTGTGACACCGGCCTGTTTTACGACATGAAACTCATCGGAGAAGAGGGGATCGATCTGGCCATTCTGCCCATTGGTGACAACTTTACCATGGGCCCGGTCGACGCTTTGAGGGCCGTCAAGTTGATCGAACCGGCCCGGGTGGTGCCGATACACTACAACACCTTTGACATCATCAAGCAAGACCCGGACGACTGGGCAGAAAAGGTGCGCGGAGAAACGAAAACAGCCGTGGCAGTTATGAGGCCCGGCGACACGATTGAGCTCTGACCCCAGGTGATCTGTAGCGCTGATACGCCAGGAGATCAAGGCCATGGATTTGACGGCTGAAGGCCGGCGTCTTGACGATCATCGCCGACGCCGTGCAAACTGGAAAAAATGGGGACCTTACCTGAGTGAGAGGGCCTGGGGAACGGTACGGGAAGACTACAGCGCTGACGGCAGTGCCTGGGAGTATTTTCCCCATGCGCATGCGGCAAGCAGAGCGTACCGTTGGGGAGAAGACGGTCTGGCCGGGATTTCCGACCGGTACCAGTACCTCTGCTTTGCCCTGGCGCTTTGGAACGGAAACGACCCGATACTGAAGGAGCGTCTGTTCGGTCTGACCGGCACCGAAGGCAATCACGGCGAGGACGTCAAGGAGTATTACTTCTACCTGGACAACACTCCCACCCACAGCTATATGAAAATGCTCTACAAGTACCCTCAGGCGGTATTTCCGTACGTGGACCTGGTGTCTGAAAACCGGCGTCGCGGGTTTCTCGACTTCGAATACGAACTCCTGGATACGGGAGCCTTTGACGGAAACCGCTATTTCGATGTGGGCGTCGAATACGCCAAGGGTGGACAGGAGGATATCCTCGCTCTGATCACCGTGGCCAACCGTGGACCGGAATCCGCCGTTTGCCATGTGTTGCCGACACTGTGGTTCCGGAACACTTGGAGTTGGGGCTACGACGGCAGCCCTATGGGGGATGTGCCCGAAAAGCCGATTCTCAAGCAGATCGAAGGGCCTGCGGCAGTGTCGACGATTGAAGCCGTCCATCCCGCCATCGAATCCTATCATCTTTATGCCGACGGTGCCCCGGGGCTTTTGTTTACCGAAAACGAAACCAACACCGAAGGACTCTATTGGAAGACCAATGACTCGCCCTATGTCAAAGACGCTTTTCATCGCTTCGTTGTCGCCAAAGAGACCCGTGCGGTCAATCCAGCCCAGAAGGGGACCAAGGCCGCCGCCCATTATGTCATCGATTTGCGGCCCGGAGACCTCCGTCGCTTTCGGCTTCGCTTGACGGCCGCGCCGCAGCCGCAGCCATTTGAAGACTTCGATGAAACGGTCGCACGCCGCCGGCAGGAGGCCGACGAGTTCTACGCGGTTGTTCAAAAGACGGGGCTGGGTCGCGAGGAAAAGCGTATCCAGCGGCAGGCCTTGGCCGGGATGCTCTGGTCGAAGCAGTTCTATTACTACAATGTCGAGCAGTGGCTGCACGGTGATCCGGCCCATCCGGTCGTCGATGCTCACCTCCGTCGGCGCAACAATCAGTGGGACCACCTCAACAACTTCGATATTATCTCCATGCCCGACAAATGGGAGTATCCCTGGTATGCCAGCTGGGATCTGGCATTTCATTGCATTCCCTTTGCGCTCATCGACACCGATTTCGCCAAGCGACAACTGGTTCTCATGGCCCGCGAATGGTACATGCACCCCAATGGGCAGCTGCCGGCTTACGAGTGGAGCTTCGGTGATGTCAATCCGCCGGTTCACGCATGGGCGGCCTGGCGGGTATACAAGATCGAGGCCAAACAGAGGGGCACGGCCGACCGTCGATTTCTGGAAAGCATTTTTCACAAGCTGCTGCTCAACTTCACCTGGTGGGTTAACAAGAAAGACGAGGAGGGCAAGAACGTTTTTCAGGGAGGATTTCTCGGCCTGGACAACATCAGCATCTTCGACCGCAGCAAGCCGCTGCCGACCGGCGGTCACCTCGACCAGTCCGATGGCACTTCCTGGATGGGATTCTACTGTCTTGAAATGCTGAAAATTGCCCTTGAGCTCGCCAAGGAGGATCCGGTTTATCAGGACACGGCCTCCAAGTTCTTCGAGCATTTCCTGCGGATCGCCAACGCCATGACGGGTAATTACCGGCACGGTTTGAGCCTCTGGAACGAGGAAGACGGTTTCTTCTACGATGCCCTGCATCTGCCCGACGGCCGTGTCGTTCCCTTGAAAGTTCGGTCTCTGGTCGGCCTGATGCCGCTTTTGGCCGTAGAAACGTTGGAACATGACCTTGTGGAGAGTCAGCCCGTCTTCAAGCGCCGGATGAATTGGTTTTTCCGAAACCGCAGCTACCTGAGAGATAGAGGCCACGTCGCCTGCGTTCAGGCACCGGGTGCGCAGGCGCGGCGGCTGTTGTCGATCGTCAACCGCGAACACCTGGTACGGTTGCTTGCCCCTATGCTGGATGAAAATGAGTTTCTCTCCGAATTTGGTATCCGCTCTCTTTCCAAGATCCATCGGGACCGCCCGTACAGTTTTCGCGTCGATGGCCAGGATCATACCATCAGCTATCAGCCGGCCGAATCGGAAAGCGGTCTTTTCGGCGGCAATTCAAACTGGCGCGGACCGGTTTGGTTTCCCATCAATTATTTGCTCATCGAAGCCCTGCAGCGCTTCAACCACTACTATGGCGACTCGTTAAAGGTGGAATGCCCCACCGGCTCGGGCCGACTGATGACGCTCGGCGAAGTGGCCGCAGAACTGTCTCGACGCCTCATCCGGCTGTTTTTGCGCAACGCTGACGGTTTGCGGCCGATTTATGGCGGGGTGAAGGTATTGCAAAATGACCCTCATTGGCGGGACCTGATTCTTTTCAACGAATACTTTCACGGCGACAACGGCGCCGGCCTGGGGGCCGGCCACCAGACGGGCTGGACCGGTCTGGTGGCCAAGCTGATACAGCAGTCCGGCGGATAGAAAAGAAACTAAGCGACCGAGAGATAACCAAATCATGCAAATGAAGGCGAAAAGTAACCTGCCAAAAGTTGAGATGCCCGACTGTCCGATTGAAAAAAATCTCAAGGGGCAGCAAGCTCTCGTCACCGGCGCCAACTCCGGAATCGGTGAAGCTGTCGCCCTAGCCCTTGGCGCGGCCGGAGCAAATGTGGTCGTCAACTACCTGCGCGGAACACCGGCCGCCGAACGCGTGGCGGAAAGCATTCGCAGCTGCGGCAGCCGCGCCTTAATTCATAGGGCGGATGTTTCCAGCGAAGAACAGGTGCGGGAAATGTTCGAGCAGATGTTCGCAACCTTTGGCACCATCGATATCCTGATCAATAATGCCGGACTGCAGCAGGATGCCCCCTTCGAGGAAATGACCCTCGACCAGTGGAACCGGGTGATCAGTGTCAATTTGACCGGTCAATTTCTGTGTGCCCGGGAGGCGGTGAAAGAGTTCAAACGCCGGGGAGTTGTAAAGGAAATTTCCTGTTCGGCCGGCAAGATTATCTGTGTCAGCTCCGTTCACGAGATCATTCCCTGGGCCGGACATGTCAACTACGCCGCTTCGAAGGGCGGGGTCATGCTGATGATGAAGAGTATTGCCCAGGAGGTCGCACCCTATCGGATCCGCGTCAACAGCATTGCCCCGGGGGCCATTCGCACTCCGATCAACACAACGGCATGGGAAACGCCGGAAGCCTATGCGGCTCTGATGGAGTTGGTGCCATACAAAAGGATCGGCGAGCCTGAGGACATCGCGCGAACGGCCGTTTGGCTGGCTTCGGACCATGCCGATTACATTACCGGCACAAGCCTGGTCGTCGACGGCGGGATGACCCTTTATCCCGGGTTCGCCGAGGGGGGGTAGTCTGAAAAGATTTCACCCTACGGCAAAAAACGAAGGCTTTCCAAAAACAAGGTCATTCCAATTAAAGGAATAGTTTATCGTTAAAACTTCTCGATGAGAGATTTCACGGGGATTGTTAAAAACTGTAAAGGAAATGAACTTAGTAAATACAACTAAGAAAATTTGTAATTAAAATTATGAAGTATTGTAAACAGTGTATCTGCGGAGAAAAGTATTAAATCTTTTTAAGCTTATGTAATTATTCGATAAATTCTTAAAAGAAGGAAAAGCCGCTCTTGGTATAAACATTGCAGTGAACACTGTGAAATGAAATTTTATTACTAAAGGATATCTTATACCGTAAAGTTACTTCTTCGCTATCGGGGTTTTTGGGAGGGGAAATGAAAAGAACGTTGTATCCTATGCTTGTATTATGCTTAACAATCTTACTATTTGCAAGTGCGGCGAATACGGCGCTTGCTACTCCCTTCCTAATAGGCACATTTGATGGAAATCAGAAAGATTTAGGAATACTGAATCGATTAATAGACGGTCATAATTCAAGTTTACCTGACATTTCTTCTACTGGTCATAAAATGGAAATTGGTGGTGACTTGAAAACTTACGAGTTTAAAAATCTTTCAGATAAAGAATATCTCATCGTTAAATCTGGTAATCTTTCTGAATTATGGTACTTGACTGGTGCTGACTCATGGATTTGGAATGCACCGGCACAGATATTACCAAACGGAAGAGAGCAAACCAAAGCAATCTCGCATTACATTTCCTTCAACAGTTCCGACCCTCCAAC
>JARROL010000200.1:0-9966 GCA_037383965.1 Desulfobacterales bacterium
GGCGAGTTTGATCCGGAAGTTCTCCAGTCGATCGACCAGCCGAACGATGCGGACCGTCAACGGCAGCACCGCTTCCGCATCCGACACGCCAATCGGCCGGGTCGACGGCACGCTTAAAGAATGCGCAACCCGAGTCGCCTGTTTCTCGTCGGTGGCGCAACCGACCGTTTGCTTCAGGATTGTCTGAAATTCCGTATCCGTCGAGATCGCCTCGCGGCGGTTCTGCGTGACCGGCGGGTCGGGCCGCAGTTGAGGGGTGGCACTGATTTTCATCTGCTTCTCCTTTATCTTCGAAATTTCCCGTATCCCCTTATCAAACGGGTACGATCAGCATGCAAGCAATTTTCGTGCTAAAAACGTTTTTTTGATAAATTATTGATATTAATGATTTTTATGGGCCGGATGACATATGCCGAACCACTACGCGAAGGAGTCGGCGGCAATTTTTGCCGTGTGGAAACCGCCGACTGTGGATGTTTCTCTCGCTCAATTCAAAACGACGGGGCAAATGTGGCGTTATTTTGGGGTGAGTCCTGAAGTCCGGCGGACAGGCCGCCGCCGACTCTTTTCAGCGTACAAACGGCAGGCCGTGCCATCCGAACAACTACGCACCAGCGTGGCGGGAAACACCCGGCTTTTAAAGCCCATGGCGCGGCACCCGTGAGGGCGCTGCTCATCCCAGGTGACAAAATAGTGGACACATCTATGGCAGTCGATCTCGGTCATCGGGCATCCGGCAATCAACTTTTTTCGCAGCACGGTTAACAGGAAGGCGATCGTTTGCAATCACTGCCAGCGGGCACCCCGGTTATCGATCAGAATGCCCATCGAGTTCAACATATCCCAGGCCTTTTGGCTGTCGGCCGAACTGTCTTCCTGAAGAACGCGCAGAATAGCCTGGATGACAGTGTCGCTCAGGCCGGCCTCCTTGAGCCGGATCACATCCTGCACGGAAGTGAATTTGATCGCGTGGAGTTGCTCTCCGTAAACGATGGGCTGCCGGTCTTTGAGAAAAGAATGCTCGGCGATCAGCATCCGCAACGTCGCCTCCGACAGACCGGCTTTTTTCAGCGTCAGGATGTCGTCGACCTTGAAGGCGCCGGTCTCCAGAGACTTTTCGCGGATCAGGACCCGAACGGTTTCATCCGTGACACCGGCCTGCTTCAGCCGAATGATATCACGGCTTTCCAGCCCGCTCCCGACAGTCGGCAAGAAGGAGATAAACGACGCGGCCAGCAGAGTTGCAAGGTAACGATGTTTCATTTCCCGCCCCGTGTCCATCTATGAGAATAAGATGACACTGTCTATCTCAGAAAATCGATCAAGCTCGTCTGCAGCACCCTGGCAGCCGTCGCCAGCGTCGTCTGATAATCGGTTTCAAACTTCTGCAACTCGACAATGGCCGTCGCCAGATCGACATTTTCGGTTTTTTCCAACATGTCCTCGACATTCAGCTTCAAGCCGGCATACCGGTCTTCGGTCAATTCCAGATGCTTGAATGTCACGGCCCCCTCGGCCCGCACGCGCTCGAGACGATCCGCCGCGCTGTTGAGGGGATCGACGGTCGCGGCGGCCTCGGATGTGCCCGCGACCGGATCAGGGTTCTGCAACCCCTGCTGCAGCTGCGCAAGCCGCTCGAACATGTCGCCGAAGGTCTCACCGCCGTCGGCGTTGATGACGATGTTGGTCCGGTCGCCGAGAATCAGCCGGATATCGCCCCTGTCGCCGTTATACGTTTCATAGTCCACGACCTCCGTCCCCGCAGATCCGGCGGTGACGGTAAAGCTGTACTCACCGTCCGGTCCGCTCCAGGCGATACTGTTGGTTCCGGCAGTTCCACCGCTGCCGGGGGTAACCCCGTCTCCTTGCGTAAGGCTTTGCACGAGCACACCTGCGGCATCGCGGATTTCTATAGTGACATCGGTGGCGTCGGCCGCCAGACCGAATTCAATGGTTCCCGGTGTTCCGCCCGCGATCTCGATGTGGTGTGAATAGGGTGCGACATCGGTCTGATGGCCGGCGTAAAGATGGGTGTCCCCTATTTTGCTGTTGGCCAACTGAACCAGTTGCAGCCGTAGATGTCGAACTTCCTCGGCCAGTATCGGGCGGGTGTCCAACGGCCCCGAAGAGGCCTCCACCGCCACGTTGACGGCGCTTTTGAGCAGGCCGGTAACGTCGTCAAGGATGGTCTCGTTCATCTCGAGACGCATTTTTCCCTGGGCTACATTTTGCTGATACTGTTCTATACTCGCCAAACTGCGCCGGTAGTCGAGCACCTTCCCCATTCCGACCGGGTCGTCCGATACCCGTTGAATGCGCTTCCCGGTGGCCACGGCCTTCTGAGACTTCAGGATCTGTTCGGCCTGACGATAGAGATTCTCGGCAATGCTGCCCGTCATCATTTTACTGGTTATGCGCATGAAGCCTCCAAAATCGGTTTGCCGGTCGACCGTCGCCCGGTTTTCCCGTTGCGAGTGACCATCTCGATGCCCCTTTTTTAATGTTAAGGAACATTTTATAGCGCGTGCCAAAGCGCTCGATAAGTCCTTCCCTCTCCGGAAAATAAATCAGCGGGTCATGTCCAGCATCGTTTGAATCATTTCGTCTACTGTGGTGACCAGCTTGGCCGCCGCATCGAAGGCGTGCTGGAACTTGATCAGGTTGAGCATCTCTTCTTCCAGCGATACCCCCGAGATCGACTCGCGGTAATTGTCGAGGCTGGTCAGCATCACCGTCTGGTGTTCGGCAAAATCGGTTGCAGAGCGCACCTGATTGCCGACGTCGGTCACCAGCGAGCGGTAGAAATCATCGAAGCTCGCCGTACCGCCGCCCATGACGGATGCATGCTGCAAGTCGGCTATGGCAACCGCGTTGGCATTATCGCCGGGTGCGCCGGCAGACGTTGCGGCCGCGGCAACCCGGTCGGGGTCGGCCGAAATGATGGGATTCAGACCGATGTCGGCCGCGGTTGAGCCGCTGAAAAATACTTGTCCGGCCGCGCCGTTAAGGTCGAAGCCGGCAGTGTGGAGCGCGTCGACCCTGTTCGCCAGATCACCGGCCAATGCATCCAGTCGCGCCATGTAGTCAGGAATGGCGGCATCGCGGACGTCAAGCCAGCCCTTCAGTTTGCCACCATCGATACTCGCGGTGATGTCGACGGCCGTTCCACTCGAATCGATCCAGGTCACGTCCTGGTGGCCCGCAGCGTTGGGGGCGGTCCCCAGGTGCCACGCCTGACCGTTTTCGACCAGCGGCCGACCGTTGGCGACAGAAACGGTGACGCGCCCCTGTCCGTCTTCGAACGTGCCGACATCGACCAGTTCGGCAAGGCGGGCCACCAGAAGGTCCCGGCGGTCGCGCAAGTCGTTGGCATTCTGGACGCCGCTTTCGATGTCACCGATTTTGCGGTTGAGGTCGGCAATTTCGGTCGCCAGGGCATTGATGTCGTCGACACCGCCCCGGATGGCGGCATCCAGGTCGACTTGCTGTTGCTGTAGACCGGCGGCGACGGAGTTGAAAGCACTCGTCAGGGAAGCACTCTTGGACAGCAGTGAGACGCGTTCGGTATGACCCGAGGGGTTGTTGGACAGATCCTGCCAGGCGTTCCAGAATTCGGTCATGGATCCGCTCAAACCGTAACCGCCGGCTTCGTCGAAGGCGATCTCGACACGCTCCATGGCGTTTTTTTGAGCCTCCCAGCGGCCGAGGCCCTGCTGTTCGGTGTTGATCCGACCGCTGACATAGCGGTCATAAACCCGCTGGATGTCGACAGCCACGACACCGTCACCCATCTGCCCCGGCGAAGAATCGAGCGGCGAATTGGCCGCCAGGTTCACCCGCTGACGCGTGTAACCGGGCGTATTCACGTTGGCGATGTTGTGACCCGTGACGTTGATCGACTGCTGATGGGTCAGCAGCGCGCTTTTACCGATGTCGAGCAGACCGATGATGTTGGCCATGATCGTCTTTGTTCCTTTTACTTCTCACTCGATTTGTGCCGCCCGCCGTTTGCCCTTTTCCTTAATAGTCATCGGCCAGGAGTGCGCCGCTGCAAGGCGCGCTGTGCATCCGACCGTTGGGATGGTAGATCGACGTCGGGCGCCTTAGGGTCTGCAGCACCTGCAGCGAGCCTTCCACAAATCCCAGCGACGCCCCGATAAGGGCCTTGTTGGCCCCATTCAGGTTTCCGACCTGCGCCAGGGTCGCCGTCAGCCTGTCACTGCAAGCTTTCAGCCGCCCGGCTTCTGCCGGCGCCAGATGGTGGGCCAGGCGACTGACAGTGACCGTTGTCGGCGGCAGATCGAGTGCCGCGGCGAGTTGATCGGTCTGCCGCACACGTTGATCTTCGAGTTCTTGGAGGCGGTTCAGCAAAGCTTGCTTCCGGTCCCCGGCGACCAAAAAGTCGGCCAGATTGGCTGCGGTCAAAGCCGCCCGCTCGTTTTCGAGTTCACCGCGCAACGTCCGATAGACTCTCTCGAGCGTGTCGAGCAATGCCAACAATCGGTTCAGGATGTCCTGCATGGTCTCATTCCCAACGCCGGGACCCTCCCGGTTTAAAGGGCCTGGTTCAGCAGCTGTTCCGTCATCATCTTCCGGGCGATTAACCGAAAGTCAAACGGATAGGAGTTTCTTTGGACCCGCTCCTTCAGAGCCGCCACCGCTTCGTTGTCGGCATCGGGAAGCGACCGGATCTGCCGCAGGGCCTCCTGAACTTCCCGGGCCGTGGGTGACAAAACCACCTGATCTCCGTCCGGTTCTTCCGGCGTCGGCAGCGTTTCAATCACGTCCACCCATCGATTTTCGCCAAGGGGGCCGAGACCGGCCAAAAGGCCGCTCGGTGACTGTTTAGCGCTGATTTTCATAACCCTCTTCTCATGCAAAACGCTCCGAGAGCAGCCGCCGGCATCATTCTGGCGCCCTTATAAATCCGACAGTTAGGTCATCGCACCGACGGCCGCTTCGATCCTGACATACCTGCATTCACTGAAGGCGCTTCATTCGATGTATCGGCAGCAGGCTTTAAAACTTTAGTGTCACGGGTGCGTCCGGGGCTCTGAAGGTGGCTTGCTGCGTTTTCGGGGCCGGCCGGTTCAGAGGGGCCGGGAACCGAAGGACGGTCCGCCCGCGCAGGATCCAGTTGCCGATAAAGAATGTCGGCCAGGCCAAAACCGCCCTTGGCGGCAAAAGGGCTTCGAACTCTGAGCAGGCCTCCCGCAAACGCCCGCCGTTTTCGTCGTTGACGCGGTTGCCGACCGCCGTCGGGCGTGAACTACCTGGAGGCCGCAGTGATCCCGGGGTCAGGAAAGTGTCGGTCATCAGATAATCTCCAGCTTGGCCTGCAGGGCGCCGGCCGCTTTAAGAGCTTGAAATATGGCGATCAGATCCCTGGGTGAAACACCGAGCGCATTGAGGGCCCGGACCACGTCGCCGATGCTGACCCCTTGGTTCATCAGATAGATCGGACTGCGTCCTTCCTGAACCGCCACGTCTGTCAGGGGTGTCGCCACTGTTCGTCCGTCTGAAAACGGCAGCGGCTGGGAGACATTGGCCGATTCGCTGATCTGGATGCTCAGGTTGCCGTGTGCAATGGCGACGGTTGAGATCCGAACGGTCTCACCCATGATGACGGTCCCGGTACGTTCGTTGATCACGACCTTCGATTCGACGTCCGGTGTGACTTCCAGATTTTCAATCATGGAGACAAAGGCAACGACGTTTCCCAGGTATTTCGGGGGAATGATGACGTCCACGGTTCCCCCGTCGGGTGTCGAGGCCGCCTCGTTAAAAACACTGGCATTGATGGCCGCGGCCACCCGCGAGGCGGTGGTGAAATCCGGCGCCCGCAACGCCAGACACAGCCGGTGCTTTTCATTGAACGCCACCGACAATTCGCGTTCGATCAGGGCCCCGCCCGCCACCCGTCCAACGGTGGGGAAGTTCTTGGCGACACCGGCGGAGGCACCTTTGACGACGAAGCCGCCGGTGCTGACCGGCCCCTGGGCCACAGCGTAAACCTGTCCGTTGGCGGCGCGCAGCGGTGTCAGGAGAAGCGTTCCGCCCTGCAGGCTTTCGGCCCCGCCGATGGAGCTCACAAGCACATCGATCTGGCTGCCGACCCTGGCAAAGGGTGGCAGATCGGCCGTCACCATGACGGCGGCCACGTTGTTCCCTTTTAACTGTTCCGGGTTTACGGTGACCCCCATTTTGTTCAGCAGCGCCGCCAGGGACTGCGACGTGAACACGGAATTCTTCCCGTCACCGGTACCGAAGAGTCCGACAACCAGACCGTAGCCGACGAGCTGGTTCTGGCGCGCGCCCTTTATGTCGACGATATCCTTGATGCGTGCGGCCTGGACCGGCGACTGCCACAGCAGCAGCGCGCACAGGACCCAGAGGAAAACCGCCGCGATCTTTTCACCCGCTCGCCGGGTTATTTCAGAGCATCTCATTGTGACTCCCAATTGTTCGGCGGGTCCGTTTGCCGGTTAGCCCGTTGGCCCGTTGGCCCGTTGGCCCGTTGGGATGAGGGATTCATGATCTTCTGTCCGTTAAACCACCGCTGCTGGTCAAAAGGGCCAGACCTTGTTCATAATGTTCGCAAACCACCCCGGTCGCTGACGTTCGTCGATGACACCCGCTCCAGAGTATGTAATACGGGCCCCCGAGATGTAAGTGGACAAGATCACATTGTCGGCGGCAACATCACGGGGGCGGATGACACCCGTTAAGGTGATGAACTGCTTCTCGTTGTTGACTTCTATCTCTCTTGAGCCCTCGATCATGAGGTTACCGTTCGACAGGACTTCGGTCACCCTGGCCGTTATGTAAGCCGTCAGGTCACCGCTGCGGCTGGTTGTACCCGTCCCGTCAAATTTTGAGGTCATGCCGCCTTTGATTTCCCCGAAGGGGTTGAAATTTCGTCCCGCGCTGTAGTTGGGGCTGTTGGGGTCCAGATATTTCTTTTCCAAGCCCAGGAAAGCATCGATCCTGGCCGACAGGCTCGAGTCGCGTTCCGTGAGGGTATTGGCCTTGTTCGTGGCGCTCGAAGACTCGACGATTTTGATCGTAACGATATCACCGACCCGGCGCGCCTTGGGCAGCTCGAACATGTCACTGAAAACACCGTCGTCCTGCCACAGCGAACCGTTTTCTTCGTCCGGCAAGCTGGCCGGAACCACATCCGGCACCGGTGTCCGATACACTGGAGCGGCTTCCGGCGCACCGCCGGTCTTGGTGAGGGTTTTGGTCCCGCTGGAGCACCCCGTCGTCCCGGCCGCCAGTAACGTCCCGAGCATCGTCACCGCCAGGATGTGCCGAATAACCGTCGCTTTCCCGTTACACCGCATGTATCGTTCCCCTATAAAATGTCAAAAATCGACCCTCACGGTTTTTTTGTCCACGACCCGGGCGGAAAACCGTTTGTTGGAGTCGAGGTTAACCACTTTTACCTGTTCCCCGCGCAGCCCGTCGCTTTTGGCTTCACCGGTGGCGGTAACCTTGAAGCCCTCGGATTCGGCAACGATCACGACCATGTCCCCTCTCTTTACCAGCGGCGGCATCTCGATCAGGTCGGGCCGCAAAATATCCCCGGCGTCGATATTCCGACGGGCCCGCTTGCCGATGATATCATCGACCTCGGTCATCACACCGGCGGGCAGTTCAGCCAGATCCATTTTTTCCATCTTGAGATCATCGGATGTAATCGGTTTCAGGCGGCCGATCGGCCGTGCGGCCGCCACCACCGGGGCCAGCGCCGCGATCCGCGCGGTCGCCCGGATCGTTTTCTGAAAACGACCGTCGACGTCGAAGACGATCGACAGCGGCACCGTGGCCAGCGAGCGCATGTGCCGGGGCGGCAGGACCCGGTAAGTGGCCCGACCCTCGGGAAGCGTCCGGTCGGCGCTGATGGTGAGTTTCGCGACGGACACTTCGGCGTCGCCCCAAATGCCGCTGGTCTTTAGGAAACCTGTGACAATCTGCCGAATTTGCTCTTCACTGACCGTCACTGCCGGCAGTGTCACCTCGATCCGTTCCGCTCCGCCAAGGACCATCCGTTCCGCCTCGATGTCAAGCTGCCGGAGGCGCAAGCGCACGTAATCGGCGGAGATGTTGCGCGACCGCCCGGGCAGGGGGGCCTTGCCGATGACCAATCCTTCGAGCCGGCGCTGCAGTCCGGTTTCGGCGCAGGCGATCTCGGCGACCTCGCCCAGTCGAATGTCAGGCCCCCTGACCTCGGCCTCCGGACGGAGAAAGATCGCGATTTCGGCAGCAGGAACCGCTGGAATGAGAAACATCAGTTGAAGAAATACGGCCGCACACCCGCACAGGGTCGGGAGGTACCGGCCGGGGAAAACCGAGCGTCCGACTGCATGACTCATGACATTAATCCTATCGCCTGACGTTGTTGGCCATCTGAAGCATCTCGTCGGAGGCTTGAATCACCTTGCTGTTGGTCTCGTACGCCCTCTGGGCGACAATCATGCTCACCATTTCCTCGACCACGCTGACATTAGAGCCCTCCAGATACCCCTGGGCAATCGTTCCGAAACCATCTTCACCGGCCGTCCCGACGATGACATCGCCGGATGCAGCGGTCGGGGAATACAGGTTTCGCCCGATGCTGTGCAGCCCGGAGGGGTTCATGAAACGCGCCAGCTCGATCGTGCCGATCTCACTTGGCTCCGCCTCACCGGCCTGCAGCACGGAGACCGTCCCGTCGATCGCTATGGACAAGGCGATCGTGTCGTTGGGCACCGAAATCTCAGGTTCGAGCAGAAACCCGTCGGCATTGACGATGCGCCCCTCGTTGTCGAGTTTGAAGGCGCCGTCGCGGGTATAGGCCGTTTCCCCGTTCGACTGCAGAATTTGGAAGAAACCGCCCCCCTCTATCGCCATGTCGAGCTCGTTTTTGGTCTGCTGAAAATCGCCTTGAACGAAAATGCGGTTGACGGCCGACGGCCGGGTGCCGTGCCCCACCTGGATACCGGTCGGCACCTCGGTGTTCTCCGAGGAAGCAACCCCGGCGGGCCGCAAGGTTTCGTAGAGAAGGTCTTGAAAATCGGCCCGGCTCTTCTTGAAACCGGCCGTGCTGACGTTGGCCAGGTTGTTGGAAATCACGTCAATGTTAAGGGTCTGGGCCTGCATGCCTGTCGCCGCCGTCCATAAGCTTCTGATCATAAGACCTCCCTCTGCTCGGTAAGAGGACCGCCTGTGGATTAAGGGCTGTCCCCGTTGTGTCTTTCCTGATGTCGATCCGCGGATGGGCAGTCGTTCACGCCGCCCGCAATCCTCGCGTCACTTTTAGGCAATCCGTCCGACATCGTTGATGGCCTTGGCCTCGGTTTCGTCGATCTGGCGGATCGCCTTCTGATAGGCCTCAAACCCTCTGAGGACGTCGATCATTTCGGTCATGGTCCTGACGGCCTCGACGTTTGACAACTCCAGGTGACCTTGTAGAACCCTCGCGGTTTCGGAAGGCGTTTCCTGGATCGTACCGTCCGCCTGCGCAGCGAAGAGAGTCCCACCGAGCCGCTGCAGCAAATGCGATTGATCCAGTTCGACCAGACGCAACTTGGCGACCTGAGCCCCGTCAACCGAAACGTTGCCGGTTTCGTCGACCGTGACCCGGCGCCCGTCGTCGATTTGAATGGGGCCGCTTTCACCGAGAACGGCAAATCCGTCGTGGGTCGTCAATTCACCTTCCGCACTGCGCGTGAAGCTGCCGTTGCGGGTGTAGCGCACGCCCTCCGGGGTCTGAATACAGAAGAAAGCGTCGCCGTCGATGGCCAGGTCGAACGGACTGCCGGTCGCCCTGAAACCGCCCTGGGAAAACACGGTGCGGCTTTCGAGCTCCTGCCAGAGCGGAGCGGTCGGCGCGGTGTCGGTCGGCACGGTGTTCTGCAGGCTTTCCTTGACTCCGGGCGGCACTTCGGTCACGCGAATGTAGGCCATCTCTTCTTTGAACCC
>JARROL010000201.1:0-8251 GCA_037383965.1 Desulfobacterales bacterium
GGAGCCTGTCTTTATCAGCTTGGGCGAGGTGCTGGAAATTCACCAGGACCAGGTTACCCACTACGGCGGTGCCGCAGGCATTCGAGATATGGAACTGCTCAAGTCCGCTCTCGGTATTCCATCGGCTACCTATGGCGGCCGGTTCCTGCACACGGACGTCCACGAGATGGCAGCCGCTTATCTTTTCCACCTGGTCAAAGACCATCCCTTAATCGATGGCAACAAGCGCGTCGGTGCTGTAACTGCGCTCGTCTTTCTCGAACTGAACGGATTTGTCTTCGATGCCCCCGAAGATGATTTCGCCGAGATGGTGCTGGCTGTGGCACGGGGCGAGCTCGGCAAAGCAGACGTCGCTGTTTTCATCCGCCGTTTCACTCGACCTGCCTGATCTTTTCCCTGGCTTATTTAAAAGATGCCCAAGATTTTATACCTTACTCATCCCAATATGTCTGGATTCTTGACGAACCATGCCATGCACGGCGAGGAGAGATGCGCCGGACTCTTGCACCTTTGGATTGTCAGGGGATTCGAGCGTCGGAAGAACTTTAGATTTATAAATTCATTGCAGGAAAACGACCACAAAATCATTGGGAGCCAATTTCAGTGCTTTCTCCCGAAACGCGATCGCACTGTCATAGTCTCCCCTGGACAAGTTGAGCATACCGAGCATCTGATATTCTCCCGGCTCTTCGGGTTCCAATTCCACCGCCTTTTCAGTCAGTTCGAAGCCCTTGCGCATCCATTCACGTAGGGCATAATATGCTTCGTATACAGATTGAGTAGCAAAATCCATTAGAATATCGGTTATGACATCTGGTTTTTTCGGATCATGCGGAACGGTATTGAAAGCGATGAGGATATTGTCTTTTCCACCTATATTTTTTATTGCATGTGAAACCTTTGGAGGTATTACGAATTGATACACCTGCCCTGACTGAACTTCAAAGTCATATACCTCGTTTTCTTCCTTAAATTTCAAAAGTGCCGGTCCCGCTACCACAATAGTTTCAGTCCCGTGCAAATGGTAGTGGTTGCCTCTGATTATCCCGGGCTTACTGATGACCACGTGGCAGTTTTGCTGAGCAGATATTGATTCTTGCTCGATCGGTTCGAACACAATCCCACGTGGGTCCGTATGTGTCTTCAACGGATAAATTTTAACTTTCATTTCAATTTAGCCCTTTAACCAGTGAAGGTTTGAAAGCTCAGCCGGGGTCGGATAACGCCATCATATTGTAATCAAACGGAATTACTATTGTCGGTCCCTGGTACGTCTCGGGTTCTTCGTCGCTCGTCCACACGACGCGTCGTCGTTTGCGGGCTTATGGTTTTGGGTGCCGTCATTTTCGGATGCGGCGGCGGTGGCGGCAGCGGCAACGGTGCACCGGCCAACTACGATCTCGACGGTGACGGTCAGCTCGAGCTCTTCGTCCAGACCTTCGATCACGGCATGGACGTGTTTGCGGTTCCGGTATCGGCCTGCAATTGCACCCCTTGGCTCACAGCCCGGGGCGGTCCCCTGCGCACGGGTCAGTCGGATGGCAATGATCTGTGAACCGGAATTGCCTTTCCTTATTCTTTACCGATTCTTCAATCCAGCCTTCATAAGCTTCGCAACACCGATTTTCTTGAATACTCTCTATGGCCTTTTGTAAACACTTCGTAGACCTATCTCCGCCGGCAGCAAACATCGCCTGTCGAATACTCGCAGGCAGCGCAGGCGGGCGAACCGTCCTCGGGCAGTGTGCGCCGATCCTCTACCAGGAAAGGGTCCAGGAGGTGCCGGGCATGCGATAGTTTTTCGAGGTCGACCCCCACCGCTGCCCCCTTGCTTTCAAGCGCTTTGACCACAGCCTCGGTAGCCACGTTGCCTGTCGCTCCCGGTGCGTAAGGGCAGCCCCCGAGACCCCCCACGCTGGCATCGAAGATCCGAATGCCATAAGGCCACGACGTCAGCACATTTTCCACGCCCCTGCCGTACGTGTCGTGAAAATGCATGGCAATCCGATCGGCTGGAATCCGTGTTAAAAGGCGATCGAGGAGTCTTTCGACCTCCTCCGGGGTCGCTTTTCCGACCGTGTCGGAGACCGACACCTCATCGACTCCGATGTCGAAAAGTTTTTCCACCACGCCGATGACGGCCGCCGGCGGAATCCGGCCTTCAAAGGCGCACCAGAATGCCGTCGAGACATATCCCCGCACGGTGAGACCCACATCTTTTGCGCCCCTTACCACCGGCAGGAAGCGCCGGATGGATCCCGCGGTCGACGTGTTGATGTTCTTACGGTTGAACGTCTCGCTGGCCGCAGTAAAAACGGAAACCTTGTCGACGCGGGCGGCGACGGCACGGTCAAGGCCCCGTTCGTTCGGCACGAGCGCTGAATAGATCACCCCATCCCTGCGGGAAATTTTGCGAAACACTTCCTCCGCATCCGCCAGCTGGGGCACCCACCGGGGAGAAACAAAAGCACTGACCTCAATTTCGCAGACTCCCGAGAGCGAGAGGGCGTCCACGAATGCGATTTTTAAATCCGGAGGAATGACGGCGGTTTCATTTTGCAGACCATCCCGCGGTCCGACTTCCACACTTTGCACCATTTCGTTTCCGCCTCTGACGGCATCTGAGTATAGTCCGGCCGACATTTGGGCCTCCGAAATCGACCACGACAACAATACTGGAGGGTGAGTACTCATTCGTTCCGCCTCTTTGCGGAAGCGTACGCCTCGTTGTGCCTCACCGGCTTTGTACAGCACGCCGCCTAACTCCTAAACTAAAAACCCTAAAGTTGTGTATACAACTCGGCAACCAGGGTTTAAGATTCTGTAATTATATTAAAAATTCAGCAAGATGGATCATTTTTTGGATATCACAAGGAGTTTGTTAAAAGGAAATGGTCCAATTTGACAAGTTCTTTACCCTTCGGGAAAGCCGGGGATCTTCAGATACTTCGTTGTCAAAGGTTCGCGGTAGTACACTACAGCGTCACCCTTTCCGTCTCGTCTCTGAAGACCTCCGACTTTTGCAACGTTAGGGTAAACTCCGCTTTTTCGGTGGATTTTGCCTTGTCTTGCCGACATTTCAACGAACGCTATGTATGAGGATCTATGTACAATGAACGGCTGCGATCCGTACAGGACGTTCACCGATAACACGTGTTCGATGACCTTTCCCCACAGTATCATCCAGCATGAGCACGTCTCCCGCCTTTCTTCGACACACCTGCCTCAAACTCGCATTCGCCTGTCAGCAAGAATAACCACTGCCTCACCGGCGTCGGATGCCAGTCTCCAAACCACCCAATCGGCAATTCCAGAAAAACCATTGCCTTGGCGGACTCGGCAGGCGACGTGTTCAACGGGATTGCCGGTGGAGCATAGTCGCTCATTTTAAGTTCGATGTCCGACGAATCGAAATGTGAACATCCATCAGAATCGGAGAATATCCGCAAGTAATTGATTGAGCTCATGACTTGTATCCTCCGCGCTTTATGGGGTTGTGAGTGAAGATCGTTTTTAGCATATTAAGTAATTATTTGACCTGATAGTCCTCATGATAAACCGAATAAACCCGCACGTATTTAAACTTGTCATTTTTATCGAGGTCATAAATAGCAACCATGCGTAATCGAAACGAGCTGCCCGCTTTGTGTTTTACCCCCACCCATTCCAAGTCTTTTTTACACTTGAAGTCTATCGCCGCTTCCGTTGCGACGTTCGAATCCGTTATCAGCAATGAATCGTGCGGTTTGATCTCTTCCGTCATGATGTCATGCACACTTGCCCAAAACGCGATAATTTCCCTTCTCCCTTTGTTCTTCTTGGCCTTGGGAATATATTCAAAAATTGCATCGGGTTCATAATACGCATCATAAAATTCACTGAATGTCTTGTGGCCGACACATGCCGAATTGAAATCCTCGATGTAGCGATTGTATTTTGCTTCGTCCATGCTAGCCTCCTGACAATCGGCCTTTTTTCGATGCCGGGCCGGTGATGGGTTGATGGCCGCCTGGCGCCGGGTTCCGGTCCGTATGCCAGTCGTCACGACCGGTACGAGCGCCCAAGAGATAAGGTTTATTCCGGATAGTCCTGCTCGGTTCTCTTCCTCCCGCCTGTCGTCTTCCCATTGGGTGATTGGGTAGTGCCGTCACTGGTTCATTCGCGGTCAGTCAATAGCCGGCGATTCGGATGCGGGCGGGGAAAACGAGCGTCTTCGCCATCCGGCGTCAATCGACATCCGCACCCGGAATGCAGGGCCCCCGTTTCACTCGATCAATGCCTGATAGGCGAGGACTTGGAACGTCTTTTCCGGCAAGTCAAAATCGAGCATAAATTGGGCCATCAGGATCCCGATCAACTCTTCCTTCGGGTCGACCCAGTAATAGGTCTTTGCCGCTCCCGCCCAGCCATATTCCCCTTGCGAGCCCGGCAGCATGGACTCGGCGACGTTTAGTAGCACCCGTGATCCCAGGCCGAAACCATAGCCACTTCGCTGTATACCACCGATTTCGTAAGGCAGCAGGGCCGGTGATACGTGATTCATGTGCATGAAGTCGATGATGGCGGGTGCGAGGATACGCACCCCATCAAGTGCACCGCGGTTGAGCATCATGAGCGCGAACCGCATGTAATCGCCGGCGGTGGAGAAGAGGCCATGGCCGCCGCGGGCAAAGCTGAGGGTGTTCGTTGCCGGATACGTCCTTTCTACGTCGATGCGGTCGTTGATGCCCGTCTGCCATGCCTCAAAAATTTGACTGAATGTGTGGGTGGCGATATCGGGATGTCCATACATTTTCGCCATGCGTTTCTGCTCACGAGCCGGGACAGAGAAACCCGTGTCGGTCATGCCCAAGGGATCAAAGAGGCGCTTTTTCAGGAAGTCTTGGAGGGGCTGCCCAGAGATGACCTCAATGAGATGGGCGATCACATCGAAGGACATGCTGTAATGCCACTTCGTGCCGGGCTGATACGCCAGGGGCATCCGCGCCAACTCGCGTATCATGGCTTCCAGCGTGCGATGCGCATCGCTGAGCAGCCGGGCTTGACGGTACAGCTCGCTCACCGGCGAATCCTCTAAGAAATCATACGTCATGCCGGCCGTGTGTGTGAGCAAGTCATGTATGGTGAGGGGGCGGATGAGATCGCCTTCTCGGGCGTCGGAAAGCGCCGTGCCGGTCAACACCCGCAGCTTTTCGAATGCGGGCAGGAATTTGGACACAGGATCGAACAGTTGAAAACGTCCCTCCTCGTAGAGCGTCATGAAGGCGACGCAGACAATCGGCTTGGTCATCGAATAAATCCGAAAGATGGCGTCGGCCGAGAGCGGTGTGCGCTCTTCGCGGTCCTGCCAACCGACCTGCTCAAAGTGAATGATCCGACCCCGCCGGGCGAGCATGGTGCTCAACCCCGCAAATCCATGGTGATCGATATACGACTGCATGGCGGGTTTGACGCGGGCGAGACGTTCAGAACTGCAGCCCGCGACCTCGGGTGATTCGATGGAATAGTTCATGTGGTATCTCCTTGTTGCCATGCAAGCGGGAAGGACAGCGGAAAGGAACGTCGGGTGCGAGAACGTGGCAGATGAGAACTTGCATTTATTAGTGAACCTATGCCAGGATTACCGTATGTCAATCGGGTATTCGATTCGAAAATTCTCCGTGATTTCCAATGTACGAACAGCACCGCTTCAACCGCTTACTGATGACACAATTTCCGCCTTTCCCCATCGATCCTAATTCCCATGTTCGGAGAGGATGGAATTCATGAAAAGGATAAAACTTTTCTATCTCAAAAACCAACTGCTGGTTGCCAATGCGATCGCCAATTTCATCGGCGTCTTTTGGGTAAACAGGTTGTTGACGTTTACGGCCGATGTGGAGGTTCGGGCGAAAATCTGGGAAAACGCGCTCCCCTTTTGGGTCGACAGTCTTTTCGATCCTTTCGCATTTAGCTTTATCGGCGTGATGACCGTGCTATATGAGCGCCCCTTCCGCAGGTACTTGAACAGGTCGTTCAGGGGGGAATCTATTACCGAAGATCTCAGATTCGATGCCCGCCGGCGACTGTTGAATGAGCCGTTTGTGTTGATTGCGCTCGATTTGAGCATGTGGCTCCTGGCGGCCATCGTATATCCATTTCTGCACTGGGCCTATGATTCCGGTGCTCAACTGATTCAAAGTTCCCTGTATTATTGCCTGAGTACCGGTCTCGTTACCGCCACCGTCGCCTTCTTTATACTCGAACATCTGCTGCAAAAGCGACTGGTGCCGCATTTTTTCCCTGAGGGCGGCCTTTCCGCCATTCCAAAAACGCTGCGGACCCGAATCCGCACCCGTCTGGTGGCGCTGCTCTTTGCCTGTAACCTGATCCCGCTTTTCAGCATGATCATGATTCTGCACATCATCTCGGGGAGTCACCGTGAACCGGCAGTTGCCCTTGAAATGCTGCGCTCGGCGATCCTCGTCAATGCACTGCTTTTTATCGGCGTCGGCATTTATTTGACTGTCCTGGTGAGCCGCAACCTGAGCATTCCCTTCCAGGGAATCATCCGCACGCTGCGTGAAATCAGAAACGGCAATTTCGACAAACGGGTGCAAGTGATGTCCAATGACGAAATCGGGTATACGGGCGATACCATCAACGAAATGATCAAGGGGTTGATCGAACGGGAGAAAATACAACAGGCTCTCGATCTGGCCAGGGAGATTCAACAGAACCTGCTTCCCCGGGGCACTTTGCAGATCGAAGGCGTCGACATCGCCGGCAAAAGCGTGTACTGCGATGAAACGGGCGGCGATTATTACGATTTCATGCCGATCGGCAGAGGCGGGGATAAAAAAATCGGCATTGTCATCGGTGATGTATCGGGGCATGGCATTTCTTCGGCTTTACTCATGTCTTCTGTTCGCGCATCACTGCGGCAAAGAGCGTTTCTACCGGGCAGCACGGCTGACATCATTTCCGACGTCAACCATCAGCTGGTTACCGATATCGAGGACTCGGGACAGTTTATGACGATGTTTTTCATGGCACTCGACATCGAGTCCAAACACATCGATTGGGTTCGGGCCGGACATGACCCGGCGATACTGTATAACCTCGAATCGGATTCATTCGATGAGCTCGGGGGACCGGGAATCGCACTCGGCGTCGACGGCAATTGGAACTTTAATGCCCATGAAAAAGAGGGTTTTCCCGGTGGCCTAATCATTTTCCTGGGGACCGACGGTGTCTGGGAGGTTCGCAATCGGAGCGGCGAAATGCTGGGCAAGGAGCCGATCCGGGAAACAATCCGGAAGAATTCTTCATCGAGTGCCGAACGAATTCTCGAGGCGATTTTCACAACTCTGGACGATTTTATCGGCCGCGCGAGGATCGAAGACGACATAACCTCGGTCGTCGTAAAAATAAATCCATTTTAAACTGAATCGTATGTTTCTTTAACGATTTCTTCACCGTACTTTCTTTCAAGACGCCGTACGATAAAATGGCCACGCGCCATATCCTGAAAATGATCGATAAATAATGTATTAATAATAGCTCCTCCGGCTGCTCCAATTGCAGGAACTGCTTGTGCTGCGGCTTTCTCCGATACCTGAATACTAAAACGCTGTGCTATTTGAGTTATCAACCGAACAAGGGCAGGAGCGCTTTTTTCATACAGACCTCTTTTTGTAATATATTCTGCCGCCATAGAAACTGATTGTGCCAAGGCGGCACGAACTGCATAATATCCAGATTCAGAAGCGTCATCATTTATTCTCGGGCCACCTAAGGCAAACACTTCGATGCATGCTATTTTGGACTCGATATTATGAATATCTTCATCTTCACTTCTGGCAATATCGGCGATAGAGCGCAACATGATTGTCGTTGATATTGGGAGCTCAATGGCCAAAGCGGGTAAACCAAATAATCCTCCTGCACCACCGGTTGTTGCCACGGCGAATTTATGCCAGACATTGGAAGCTTCTTTCCCTGGCGAATATTTCATGGTAATTACTGCGGCCTGGACAGCTTTGGATAATGCTGCTCGAGTCAATTCACCGACTCTTAGATTCCAATTTTCAGGTAATAAAGCGAATCCTTTTTCAACGGGTGTACCAAGATAATTGGTAATTTTTGCTGCAAGGCTTGGGTTTTCAAGAAGCGCCTTTGCCTTCCTTAAATCATTTAAATCTTTTTGTTGTAATGTCATGCATATTCTCAGAAATTGGCTGTCCGGGTTGTTTGGAATCAAGTGCAGGCG
>JARROL010000202.1:0-5161 GCA_037383965.1 Desulfobacterales bacterium
CAGACAGCAGTTTGGGGCTGTGAGCCGTTCCGCAAACAAAGATCCCCTCCGTGGCCATGTCTACCGGCCTCAACTTGACATGGGCTTCCATGAAATAGCCTTCCGGTGTGCGGGCCAGTTTGAGAATGGAGGAAAGCTCCTCGGTGTCTTCGGCCTGCATGCCGGCACTGAGCACCAGCAGATCAGCATCGACCGTCAGGGGCCGGTTTAATATGTGATCGTTAAAAGTGACCTGAACGCCGGCATCGGATGCTTCGACCACCGGCGGATCCTCCGCGTCAAAGCGGAAGAAAAGCACCCCTTTCTGCCTGGCTTTGGTGTAATAATCTTCCAGCAGGCCGTATGTTCGAATATCGCGGTAAAGCACGTAAACGTTCATATCAGGGTTGAGTTCTTTCAGATGCAGCGCATTTTTTACGGCCGTCTGGCAGCAGATCCTCGAACAATTCGGATTTTCCTCATTGCGGGATCCAACGCACTGGATCATAACCACGTCTTGCGGATCATCGAGCTGTCCCTGTTCCATTCGTTCGGCCAGCTCCAGCTGGGTCAACACGCGTGGGTCCTGTCCGTAGAGAAATTCTTTGGGGCGGTACTCGTGGGCGCCCGTTGCCAGGATGACCACACCGTGTTCGATATTGCGCGAATACATGCCGGGACCGACCAAAAGCTCGGTGGTGAAATTGCCTTGGAAGCCGGAAAACCCCACAATCAATGAACGGGTTAGAACCTGAATCTTGGGGTGCGAGGTTACGTTTTGAATCAGATGCTTCAGGTAATCATCAACTTTTGCACCCTCGATGGTCGCCGTCAGCCGTCTGGCCAGACCCCCGAGCGCATCTTCCTTTTCCACCAGCACAACTTCATAACCCTGGCCGGCCAGTCCCAAGGCCGCATTCATGCCGGCCACTCCTCCGCCGATGACCAGACCCCGCTGAATCACCGGAATTTTCTTTTCTTCGAGGGGAGCCAGAGTATCGGCCCGTGCGACCGACATGCGTACCAGATCCTTGGCCTTGGCGGTCGCCTGTTCCTTGGTCTGGGCGTGAACCCACGAATCCTGATTGCGAATGTTGGCCATTTCAAAGAGGTACTTGTTGAGACCGCAGCTCTCCATGGTATCCTGGAAAATCGGTTCATGGGTCTTGGGAGTGCAGGCCGCAACGACCACCCGGTTCAGGCCTTGCTCTTCGATGATCTCTTTCATCTTGTCCTGCGAATCCTGGGAGCAGGTGAACAGATTCTGGGTTGCAAAGGTCACGTTGGGCAAGGTCCTGGCATATTCTTCCACAGCGGCGACATCTACAACGCTGGAGATGTTCACACCGCAATTGCAGACAAAAACCCCGATGCGGGATTCCTGGTCGGTTACATCGATTTCATCCGGCTTCTCGACACTGCGCGTGAGGGTATTGCGGACCTCGGACAAACGGGAGCCGGCGGCGCAGGCCGCTGCACTGGCTTCGATGACCGAGCTGGGAATGTCCTTGGGTTCCTGAAAGACGCCGCAGGCGTAAACGCCGGCGCGGGACGTCTCGATGGGGGCAAACGGATGGGTGGCCGCAAAGCTGGAGTTGTTCAGCTCGACACCGATTCTTTCGGCCAGCGCAACGGTGGATTGCGGCACCTGCAGGCCCACCGAAAGCACAACCATATCGAATTCTTCAATCTGCAGCCGGCCGGCATCGTCCATGTACCGAATGCTCAGACTCCCGGTGTCGCCGACCTCGTCCAGCGAATGGATGCGCGACTTGATAAAGCGGATTCCCGCATCTTTGGCGCGGTTGAAGTATTTTTCGTAATCCTTGCCGAATGTGCGGATATCCATGTTAAAAATAAAACAGTTCAGGTCCTCCCCGGCATGTTCCTTGGCAATCATGGAATCCTTAATTGCATACATGCAGCATACCGACGAGCAATAGCTGTTACCGCACTGGTTGTTATCCCTGGAGCCCACGCACTGCAGCCAGGCGATTTTTCGGGGTTCCCTGTCATCGGAAGGCCGCTTCAAATGCCCCATGGTGGGCCCCGAAGCACTCAGAATTCTTTCGAACTCCAGGCTGGTGACAACGTTGGGGCTGGCTTTGTAATGATAAACGTTTTCCAGGGAGGAAGGGTCATACGGTTCGCTTCCGGGACACAAAATAACCGAACCAATTTCCAGATCGAGAATTTTTTCCTGCTGGCTGTGGTCGATGGCATTGGCCAGGCAGGCCTCCACGCACTGGTAACATTCACAGCAGTAGCCGCAATTCAGGCAGCGGGCCGCCTCCGCTTGACCGGCGGTTTCTTCATAGCCCAGTTCGACCTCGGAAAAGTTGCCCCGGCGCTTTTCCACCGGCAGCTCCGGCATGCGGGCGCGCGGCATGCGGGGCTCGTCATCGGGCACCGGCCGGTAACACGGGTCTTCATAAACGATGGGCTCCCTGCCCTCGGCCATGTCGCGTCCTTCAACGTAGCGCAGGATGGATTCGGCAGCTTCCTTGCCGGCACCGATGGCCCCGATGGCCACCCAGGGCCCGGATTGCAGGTCACCGCCGGCAAATACACCCTCGCATTCGGTGGCAAAAGTGACGGCGTCAACTTCGACGGTCCCCCAGCGCGAGAAATTCAATCCGGTCACACCTTCGATGGCCGACAGGTCCGGCCGCTGCCCGATCGCCGGGATCAACTGATCAATCTCGATATCATATTCACTGCCGGGAATCGGTATCGGCCTTTTGCGGCCCGAAGAATCCGGTTCGCTCAGCTCCATGCGAATGCAGCGCAACCCAACCACTTTACCCTCCCGGGTCAGCACTTCCTGGGGTGCGGAGAGATAAGTGATTTGGGCGCCCTCATCCTCGGCCGCCTGGATTTCTTCCTCCCATGCCGGCATCTCGGCGCGCGTGCGGCGATAAATAATGTGAACCTCACCGGTTCCCAGCCGAAGCGCCGCACGGGCGACATCGATCGCCACATTGCCGCCGCCGATAATCGCCACTTTTTGTCCGACCTCGGTTTTGCCGGTCAGATTGGATTCTCTTAAAAAATCTACACCCTGACGCACGCCGCCGGCCTTTTCACCGGGAATGCCCAGCTCGATACCCTTGTGCGCTCCCAGTGCCAGGTAAACCGCTTTGTATCCGTCATTGAGCAAATCTTCGACCGTCAATTCGGGTCCCAGCGGTGTGCCGGTCCTGATCTCCACGCCCAGATTCGTGATGACCTCGATTTCCTGATCGATTATTTCACGCGGCAGCCGATGGGCAGGGATGCCGACTCTGAGCATGCCACCGGCTTCGGGCAGGGCTTCGTAAATGGTGGATAATATCCCCTTTCTCGCCAAATGATAGGCACAGGAAAGACCCGCCGGACCGGAGCCGATAATCGCGACCTTTTCCTTGCGTGGTGGCGCGCACGCGATCTCAATTTTGCGACAGTCATACTGGTCGGCAGCCAGACGTTTCAGGTCGCGAATGGCGACCGGTTCATCGACGTCACAGCGGCGGCAGGCGTCTTCACACCCGTGCGGGCAAATTCGGCCCAGGACACCGGGCAGCGGCAGATCCTGCATGATAATTTCCAGGGCTTCTTTGTATTTGCCCATCTTAACCATATTGACATAGCCCTGAACGTTCAGACTGCCGGGACATGCCAGACGACACGGGGCTTTATCGCCTTTTTCGATGGCAAAAGCGCCGGGAATTGCCTGGGCATACTGCTTATAGGTCGCCTTTTTAGCGGCAAGATTCTCCTGATATTCATCCGGAAGATCAACGGGGCAGACCTTGACACACTCACCGCAGCTGGTGCATTTGGCAAGGTCGATGTAGCGGGGCTTTTTGCGAATCCGGGCTTTGAAGTTTCCCGATTCACCGTCCAGTGCAAGCAGCTCGCTTTCGGTTAAAAGCTCGATGTTTAAGTGCCGGCCGACCTCGACCAGTTTGGGCGAGATAATTCACATGGCACAGTCGTTGGTCGGAAAGGTTTTGTCCAGCTGGGACATTAAACCGCCAATGGCGGAGGATTTTTCCACCAGATAAACATAGTATCCTGCATTGGCCAGATCCAGGGCGGATTGCATTCCTGCGATGCCGCCGCCAAGGACCAGGACTGACCCCACTTTTCGGGTATTATCCATTTCGTCTTTCCTTTAATTAAATTCGAGTATTTCAGGAAGCTTGTGCTCCCAGCCAAGAGTGGCCAGCAGAACACCGTCGAAGCCTTCCTTTTTTAATGTGGTCACCAGTTCTCCGGCAATTTGAATGCATTCGCGCACCTTGTCCGGGGATTTGCGGATGCGTTCAATCATTTCTTCGGGAACATATACGTCTGGCATATTTTGCGCGATGTAACGGGCCATCCCCAGAGATTTGAGCAACAGCACCGTCGGAATGATAGTGGTTTTGTTCCGATCCACCCGTTTCATGAAGGGTTTCAGACTGGCAACATCAAACAGGGGCGGCGTGATGAAAAAGCTTGCACCGGCTTCAATTTTTTCGTTCATTTCTTCCAGCTCCAGCTCGGGAGATTTGCCTTTGGCCCCGGCATTGACGGTTGAGCCGACCAGAAACTCTGGGGATCCGGCTATCTCAATGCCGGCCATATCGCGTCCCTTTTGCAGGCCCTGGATAACCTGCAGTAATTCGAATATGTCGATGTCATATACCGCGCGCGCCTTGTGGTGGTCTCCGTAGCTGGGATCCTGGCCGGTAACCGCCATAACATTGCCGATGCCACAGGCGTAAGCCGCCAGAAGGTCAGCTTGCAAGGCAATCCGGTTGCGGTCGCGGCAGCATACCTGTACGACGGTCTCCAGCCCCTGCCGTTGCAGGATCATGGCGGCACCCAGGGAACTCATCCGCATGACGGCATTGCTCATCTCGGGCACCACAAATGCATCCACATGGTCCCGGACCCTTTTCGCGTTGGCGATCATCCGGGAGGTATCCGTCCCCTTGGGCGGCTCCAATTCCGCCAGGACAGCAAATTTTCCGGTCTCGAATTTGCGTTTCAGTTGCATAGGCTACCTCGATGTTGGAATTGCCGTGAAAATTTTCATACAAAACAGACAGACCTTATAAACGGTTGCCGGTTAAATTTCAACAATTTTTTTAGACCAATTTGGTATAGATTTTCATCTTAAAAACGAACTGGCCGCAGGTATTTAACTTATGAA
>JARROL010000203.1:0-7956 GCA_037383965.1 Desulfobacterales bacterium
CTACAAAGAAAGGAGCTGACCATTAAATGTAAGTTTCCCTTTGTGCAAGAAGCGAAAAAATGTCGTTAAAGTAAAACCACACGGTTCATCGGCAATAGGGTTTCAGGTGCCACGTGTCGGTAATTGCCCCGGCTGATGCCTCCAGTTCGGTCGAAGAGGAAACTTTTAAGTTTTGGTGAAATGTTCTACATCGTATATAAAAAATAAAAACAAATCACGTTGACCAAAATTCAAAATTGACGTGCCCAGGCCCGCGTTGCCGGCCGACCGGTGCCATCTTAGTGGTTGCGGTGTCACACCTCGGCCGGCTGTTCGACCGGGACGGTGACGACCGGCACCGGGGCGTTTCGGACCACCTTCTCGGCCGTGCTGCCCAGTCGGTAATGGCCTGTCTCGCCACTGGTCGATAACACCACTGCGTCGACTCTTTCTTTGTCAATCAGTTTAAGGATCTCTTGTGCGGGGTCCCCTATTGCCACGTGTTTTATATAAAGGGGACACCCCTCCAGAGAGCTGGCGCAAAGCTCATCCAAACGGTTTTTGGCGGTTTTTTCTTCCCACTTCAGGATTTTTTCGATCTTTTCCTGCTGGAATTCCCCGTACCAGGACTTATGATTAGCAAGGTCCTGGATGACATACAGGACGTGGATTTCGGTGTTGTATTTCTCGGTCAGAGACTTGATAAAGGGAAGGGCTTTTTCAGCGCTGCCGGAGAGGTCCGTCGGCCACAGAATCTTTCTCATTTCCATTTAAAACTCCTTGTCGTTTCGGGTTCATTACTCTTTGGTGAGATTATAAAGCTCCTGATGCGAATGTAAAGAGGCCGATTGGATTCGACTGACATCCCTTAATATTCCGAGTGATGTTGTGATAGGGTGGGTTACATGTTGAAATCGATGCTGCGTATCTTTGTGTTGCTGCTGCTGCTGACTGTGATGGGTGCGAACTCGGGTGCCCTGGCCGAAGAAGAGACCCCGGAACCGCTGGCCGTCCGTTTGCAGAAAAAAGTCGAGGCCGAACGACAACGGGCCCGGTTTGCCTGCCGGGGTGAGGTGATTTGCGGAGTGGCGGACCTGCCTCTTTTCTATGCCCGGCGGGGGTTTCAACCGGCCTGGGCGGCCGATGCCAGTCTGCACAATGCCGATTCTCTGGTCGCGGGCATTCACGCGGCACGCCGCGACGGTCTGCAGACCGAGGGCTACCATTTGGCCCCAATCGAGCTTCTCCTCGACGCGCTGGAACGGGATCGGTTTTTGGGTGTATCGCCCGATCCCGACCAGCTCGTTGACCTCGACCTCCTCTTGACCGACGCCTTTTTGGTGCTCGGTTCGCATTTGCTGGGGGGCCGGGTGAACCCGGAGACCCTCCATGCCGGGTGGCTCGCCTACAATCCGAAGACTGATCTGGCCGGAATTCTGGAGGCGGCTCTTGCTGCCGGACAAATCCAGGCGGCCTTGGATCGACTGCGACCACCGCATGTCGGATATGCAGACCTGAAGTCAGCCCTGCAGCAGTACCGTGATATCGAAACCCGCGGCGGATGGCCGCCTCTGTCGGAAAATCTGTTGTCGCAGGAAGACGATGTGGGTGATCACATTGCTCAATTGAGGCAACGCCTGTCGGTTTCAGGAGATCTCGGCCCGCAGGAACACCAGGAGGAAAACCGCTACGACGAGAACATTGAAGAAGCCGTTCGGCGGTTTCAGGTGCGTCATGGACTGCCGCTGACCGGTCGCATCGACAAGCAGACGTTCAATGAGTTGAATGTTCCGGTGGCTGTCCGCATCCGGCAGATCGAGTTGAACCTGGAAAGATGGCGCTGGATTCCGCTTGAACTGGGTGCCCGGTACCTTCTCGTTAACGCGGCCGATTACAGATTGACCGTGGTCGAAAATGGGCAGCCCATCTGGGACATGCGCGTCGTGGTCGGCAGGGACTATCGGAGCACCCCGGTATTCAGTGCCGATCTACAGTACCTCGAAATAAACCCCTACTGGAACGTACCTCAGAAAATTGCCGTCGAAGACATCCTACCCAAAATCAAGCAGAATCCCGAATACCTGATCCGTAAACAATTTAAGGTTTTTAAGGATTGGCGTGCCGGTGCACCTGAAATCGATCCCCTGACGGTCGACTGGTCAAAGGTGACCAAAAGAAATTTTCGTTTCAAACTCAGGAAAGAGCCTGGACCTTCAAACGATCTTGGCCGGATCAAGTTCATGATGCCCAACCGGTTTGCCGTCTATCTGCACACGGCTTAAAAAAGCTGTGCCCGTCCATCTGCTCTATTGGACGGCATGGGTCGACCAGAAGGGGGTGGTGAATTTTCGCAAAGACATTTACAAGAGAGACCCCCGGTTGGACATGGCGCTAAAGGAAAGGCCGCCGCGCATCGAAATGGAGGCGTTGGGCCGGCAGGTCAATCCCGGCAGGGCTCAGACTTTGAGCTTGTTGGGTATTGAGCCGTTATGAACAGAAAACCGGTATGCGCCTGAAAACACGAAGATTTAAACGTTTGTGGCCGGCATACGGTAAGGACACAGGTTTGTAGGACTGACAGGACGGCCTATGTGACGGCTACTACCAGTAGCGCACCGGGCCGCAATCCACGTGAACGAAATCTGATTTCGGATAATAACCGACGCCGCCCGCCCTGAGCTTGACGGCCGCTGTATGCACGGCGCTTGTTTTGCAATTCGGAACCCGAAAATCGATCGCCATGCCTCGGGTGTGAAAACTATGGGTTGCAACTCCTTTACTTATCCGATGCAAGGCGGCATTAGTGGCCGCAGACCGGTATCCGGAAATGATGTGAAACGGTCCCGGGGTATCGAGTTGGCGGGACAGAGTGTAAAGAATGTCGAGCACGCGGGTGTCGATGGCTTTAATATCACCGGTACGGTGATCTCGCAAGATGTGTTTGATTCTGTTCAACGCTCCGGATCTGTACAGACCATCCTGGCAATAGCAGACATCCAGATGCTCGCCGGTGTGAGTGTTGAAAAACGATCAGGCTGCCGCCTCCAAGTTTGATCGAAGAGGAAACTTTTATTAAGTATTGATTATATTCGACCGTACTTGCGCTGTCAACCCGCGCATCCGCATCGAACATAGCGCGGGGTACCGCTACTTTTTTTGATCCTCTTTGACAAAAATAGAATCATATAGCCTGCCTTTTGCGTGCCCGCCCTCATTCTATTATTATAATCAAAATAATAATTTAGTAATGTGTTAATAATATTTTTTCATTAACATTGACAACAATAAAAGCGAATATATATTTTACACGAAAATAGAGGTAAATGCGCCTTGCTTTTGAATTCCAAGCGATTCGGCGCTGCTAACTTTCAAACGTGGAAGGGAGGATTACACAATGATTTACAGGAGAATGTTTGGTTTTCCAGGCTGGGGAGTGAGAAGTCCTTTTACAGAACTCGAGCAACTCAGAAGGCAGATTGGCCGAATGTATGATGAATTCAGCGGCACGCCATCTTTGAGGGGTCGAGCCGGGGTTTTTCCACCTGTCAATGTTACCGAAAACCGGGAAAACTACTACCTGCGCGCTGAACTGCCCGGTATCAGGGCGGCCGATTTGGACATTCAGGCCACCGGTAATACGATTACCGTGGCGGGAGAAAGAAAAATTACCGGTGCTGAAGAAAATGCCCGCTATCACCGCCGTGAAAGGGAAGCCGGCAAATTCTCGAGGGTCATCAGCCTGCCCGATGATATCGATTCGGACCAGGTCAAGGCGAACATGACCGACGGCATCTTGACCATTGTCGTCCCGAAGGCCGAAAAAGCGAAGCCGCGCCAGATTAACGTGAAATAGTATCACAGAAAGGGGGAATAACGATGGCAGACACTGAAAACAAAGAATTGAAGGTCAGGGAAAAGCAGGAACTGGCCACGCCGGCCGAGCAGACGAGATCGGGACTGGTGTTTACACCCCATGTCGACATCTACGAAACCGAAAAAGACATCATTTTAGTGGCCGATATGCCGGGCGTAAAGACCAAGAATCTCACTATCGACCTGCGTGACGACACCCTCACACTGTCCGGTGATATCGAACCCTTCGAAAATCCTGACGAACAGGATATGATGATCGAATACGAGGTCGGCAAGTTTTACCGTCAATTCACCCTGTCCGAGGTCATCGATCAGAGTAAAATCGATGCCAATCTCAGTGACGGCGTGCTGCGGCTGGCCCTTCCCAAGGTCGAAAAGGCCAAACCGCGAAGGATTGAGGTGAAGGCTGGCTAAGCACCCTTCCGATTTTTATCGGCCGGGACCTCACAGTACTTCGGAATGGGTCCCGGCCCCTTATTTCACCATTCCATAATTGTCATTTCTCAAAGTTTTGCTTTAACAATTGAAGAACCATTTTGACAACGTTATCGCGTTGCGCGATCCCAAGGGTTGACAAAATAATAAGGTGTTATTTCAAGTGAGCCTATAAGCCCCCTTTTTAAATCACAAACCGGATGAAAAGCACAGCCCGGGTCCTTAAGATTTGTGTTAAAAAAACGATGGTGCCAGCGAATAAAAGGTGCTAATGCTTTTCAAGTTCAAGGGCAACGTATCTGTCCTGAAATCCGGAGAATAAACAACGGAAAACCGGTCGTAATGTCACATCACCCGTGCGGCAGGAGCTGCGGGAAGTACTTATGGGCACCACTTGCCGGTGCCTGACGGTATCGGGTGTCCACCTTTTATTCACAGACATTGTAGAGAAAGGAGACCGCGAATGAAAAAAGTACTCATCGGTTATGTCAGCCGAACCGGTAGCACCGAAAAGATGGCCGATTACATCGCCGAGGGGGTTCGAATCGCCGGGCATACGGCGGACTTGAAAAAGATTTCGGCAATAAAGAGTGAAAAAGACCTGGAGGGGTACGACGGTTACGTTTTCGGCTGTCCCACCTATCACAGAGATTTGACGGGCGGTATGAAGACCTTTCTGTTCCTGGCGCAGAAAGTGAACCTGCTCGGGAAAATGGGCGGTGCATTCGGATCCTACACCCACAGCGGCGAATCGGCCCCGATGATCTTCGATACCATGCAACACGTCTACAAGATGGACATGGTCGACCTGGGCGCTCTGAGCCTCAAGGAGAGCACGGTGCCGACTGCCGATGGCCGCCGCGCCTGCCAGGATTACGGTCGGGCGATCGGCGAGAAGTTTGTTTGATATGAATCACTTCACGGAGGACGGCAGGTGAAAGATCAAACGGTCGTTACATTTAAGCCCTACCCCTTCTCAGAGGGGCAGAAGATCTACATCGACGGGGGGCCCCGCAGCGGTGACTGGGAAGTGGTCGGGGTCACCGAACGCAAGGTCAAGTTACGCTGTCCCATCAGCCAGCGTGAATTCGACTGGGACCGCTTCTGTTACTTTGCTGAAGAACGCACCGGCGTCGAATGGCCTCGAAAAGAGTAGAACTGTCTTACTGCCAGCGGATCAGCGCACTGCCCCAAGTCAAGCCGCCGCCGAACACCGGCAGGCATATCAGGTCTTGCGATCGGATGCTGCCGTCGCGCACGGCCTCGTCCAGGGCGATCGCGCAGGAGGCCGACGATATGTTGCCGTATTTTTGAAGCGTCATGTAGAATTTTTCGAAAGGAATTTTCATCGATTGAGAAATGTATTGAAACATGCGGATATTGGCCTGATGGGGAATGAACCAGGTGATGTCCTTCTCTGAGACTCGGTTGTGGTCGGCCGCCTCCTTGATCGCATCCGTGAAATAACGAACGGCGACCCTAAAACTCATACTGGCTTCGATCATGTTCAGAGTGTGCAGCCCCTTGTCGACGCTCTCATGGCAAATAGGCGTGGTTTTCGAGCCGCCGCCGGGCAGCAGGAGGTCTTGTCCGTTGGCACCGTCCGTATGAATGTGAGTCGATAGAATTTCTGGTCCTCCACTGCCCAGGGTCAGGAGCGCTGCACCGGCGCCGTCACCCCAGAGGATGCAGGTCGACCGGTCCTTCCAGTTCAGGGTGCGGGTCATGATTTCGGAGGCCACCACCAGAACGTGCTTGACGGTTTTGTTTTTCAGATATTGCTCGGCCACGTTGAGTCCGAAAATGAATCCGGAACAGGCTGCCGTGACATCGAAAGTGACGGCTCGGGGTGCATCGAGTTTGGCCTGCAACCAATTGGCGGCTGACGGGCAGCATGTATCCGGGGTGATGGTGGCCATGATGATAAGATCCAGGTCGGCGGGAGCCAAACCGGCCATGTCGAGCGCCCTTACAGCCGCCTCGAATCCGAGGTCCGAGGACGTGACCTCCGGCGCGGCCACCCGCCGCTCGCGCACCCCTGTGCGCTTGGTGATCCATTCATCGGAGGTGTCGAGTCCCATTGCAACCAGATCCTGGTTGGTAAGGACCCGAGGCGGAACATAAGAACCGGTGCCGAGTATCCTGATCGTATCCATAGTATCCGTTTTCATTACTCCTTATTTTCACAAGAGACCCGGATGGGTTTCCGATCCAGAAAAGTGCAATTTTCTGCAAGTTCAAGAACATCAAGAAATGGAGCGGAGGCGTACTTTTGTACGCCGCTCAAGCCATTCGGCCGATTGACGCCGAAATTGTGGAAAAGAGCGACTTATGGACGGAAACTAAATATACCGGTCAACAAGCTCGGCCAGAAATCGTTCGACCCCTTTCGGGCCCTCTTTTTCCTGTAATTCGACAATGAGGTTCTTTATTTTGTTGTAGGTCGTAGGATCGGTGCGAAGATCGTCTATGGAGCGGTAGGCCCCGCCGCGGCGGCCGGCGCGATAAATGAGGCGATCGGTTTCTCCGAGTTCCTGGTAGCGACGAATCACAGCGAGTATTTTCGGCTTGTCTTCGGGCAGCTTGCCGCCGACTTCCTCCAGCAGGTTCATGATGTGGTCACTGGCGACTGTGCTGGTTATTCCGTTTAGGTGTTCGATAAAAAGTTTGATTTCCGCAGCCAGCATATCGTCGGTCTGCATCGTAAACGAGCCTTCGGCCAGTTTGCTGTGCAAGGGGACCCGCTGCGGCACTCTCAGGCTGCGCAGGCGGATGAAATGCGGGTCGATGCGGTTGAGAACATCGGCGGTGGCCACGGCGTGCTCGCGCCACATTTCGCGGCCCCCAAGGCCGGGCATGACATATTCGGTCAATTCCATGCCCGCATCCAACAATTTCCGTCCGGCGTCGACCTGCTGAGCAGCGTTGACGCCCTTTTTCATCAATTTGAGCAACGGATCGTAGCCGGTCTCGAGGCCGATATGAACGCGATCGAGGCCGGCCTTTCGAATCCGCCGGAGAGATTCGAGGGACTTACGGGCCACCGTTCGTGACCGGGAGTAGGTCGTGACCCGTGAAATCGTGGGAAACTTTTCTCGCAGAAACTCGAGCACCGCCACCAGATCATCGGTTTTCATGATCAGGTTGTCGGCATCCTGCAGGAAACAGGCATCGGTTTTATAGTAGAGCCAGGCGGCGACGCTCCGATGCGTGTCGCCGCAGCCGGGCTGGTTGAATAGATGACTGACCACGCGGTCATCGACCTCACCCTCGCTGCCGAGCTGCCGGGAAAGGGAGGTTATGTCATCGGCAATGTTTCGGGCGGCCTGGATGTCCTCTTTGATTTCCTCTACTGTACGCCGCGAAAATTTTCGGTTTTTGTAAACCGGGCAGAAGAGGCACTGGTTCCACGGACAGTTGCGCGTCAACCGCAGCAAGAGGCTGCGGGCCTCATTTGGGGGTCGGATCGGGCCTTGTTCGAAGCTCGCCTTTTTGACGGTCATCGGAGTTATCCTTTCGATCTCCCTCAATAAAGCCTGGTCATTCGCCCCGGGTCAACCGAGCAAACGATGATTTTAAGATGGAATCGGGCAAAGACTTCTGCTCTACCGGAAACGAAAAGAATCTAAAATGACGGATTTAGCCCCTAAAATCAATCAAAATTTAAAG
>JARROL010000204.1:0-5126 GCA_037383965.1 Desulfobacterales bacterium
TTCGGCTGGATGACCCGCATCGTTTTCCTGCTGCTCTTTTCCACCTGCCGGGTGCAGGAATTCGGCCGCGAAATCGCGGAGGCCTATCAGAAAGAGCACCCCGGTAAAGGCCTGCTGGTGGCTACCTGGCATAGGGGGGTAATGTTTCTGGTCCACCACTACCGCAATCAGAAGCGTGTCACCATGGCCAGCTCCAGCAAGGACGGCGAACTTGCCGCCCAAGCGGCCGAACGCCACGGATGGATCGTCGTCAGAGGCTCGTCGAGTTATCGGGGATTCGAGGCCCTGAAGGAACTGGTTCGTTATTTCCAAAAGGGGTACATTGGAGGACTGGTGGTCGACGCGCCGCGCGGACCCGCCCATGTTTCAAAGATCGGTATCATCACTGCGGCGCGAATGACCGGCTTGCCGATCTTGGCGCTGATGTGGAGTGCCGACCGAAGCTGGCGGCTCAACAGCTGGGACCGCACGATCATTCCCAAGCCTTTCTCACGAATTGTCGTAGCGTACGCCAAAAATCTCATCTGGATTCCCCGGCGAGCATCGAGGGAGGAGATGGAAACCATGCGTCAGCTTCTCGACGATGCGCTCAACCGTCTCATGTACCAAACCGACCATTTCTTCACCACAGCCGGCGTTGCCGATCCCCGACTCATTGCCGTGCCGAAAATGACGCCCGACATCTAAAACCCAGCTCATCGAGCGATTCCTCTTCTTTGCTTGATGGGTTCAGGCCGGTCCCGTGCCAATTGTCCCACGTGGCTACGCAGCCATCTCTTCTAATTTTAATTCATGGGTAATCCGGATGCAGTCGATCACACTCTGTGCAGCGGGGCAGAGATGCAGGTAGTTGTCCAGCGCCGCCCGGGCATCCGCGGCTTGTTCCTTGGGCACCTTGAGACGATAGGAAACACCGATTCGGGTTATTTTCAATACGCCGCCCACATCTTCGATGTCACCGACGACGCTTGCTTCGAATCGATCCTGGAAAGTACGGATCTTCCTTTTGGCCAACACCGTGGCCAGAGTACCCATCATTCAGCCGCCCACGGCACCGACTACGTGATCGAGTGTGGCGGCATGCTCCTCTTCCGGTGATACGCCGTAAAAGTCTTTGATGCCACCGTGGACACCGTAATAGACAGGTTCGTTGAAACCTTCAATGACGGCCCTGCGTGTCGGTCCATTCTCCCGCGTGATCGTAATGTTTGATTGATGAACGATCTTGCCCATTTTATTCCTCCTCGGATGCCGAACAACCGTGTTTAATTTTCTGTTATGAGTTCGGCCGGTCCTATGATATTTTTGGTTCATGTATAAAACAGCAGCGGATACATTAACGGCTGCTTTGCTTCTTGTTCGAGACAATATAAGCACTTATTTACGGGTGTACACCGGCGGGGTCTTCTGGCTGGCGTAGCCTTTTGATGATCCTTTGCCCCAAACCATGTCAATGTAAGCAGAACCGGTAATCGGTGTCAGCCGGCCGACCGGAAAGATGGCCAGCTTCTATAGCAACGGCGCCGCACTCGGCCCCATCGTGCTGCCCATGGCAACACTGGTCGACATCCACGTACGAAAATATCTCGCCGTAAAATTTGAAAGGTTGACATGACGCACCGCTACATCTTTAACCGCTTGGAGTTGGCCGGTTCCCTCGGCGATCTCGGTACCCTGCTGCCCCTTGCCATCGGGATGATTCTGATCAACAAGATCGATCCCGCCGGACTTTTCTTTTCCGTCGGTCTTTACTACATTCTTGCTGGAATTTACTTCGGGGTTACCGTACCGGTCCAGCCGATGAAGGTCGTCGGCGCGTACGCCATCGCCATGGGCTTGAGCGCTTCCCAAATCATGGCATCGAGCCTGTGGCTGGCAGGGATTTTCATCGTTATCGGCGCCACCGGTGCGATGGACCTGATCGGCAAATACACGCCCAAGCCGGTGGTGCGAGGCGTTCAGCTCTCCACCGGCGTCCTGCTCATGGCCGAGGGGGTGAAGTTCATGATCGGCACGTCGAAATTTCAGCTCATGGCCAAGGCCGCCGAACCTTTCCTGACGGTTCAACGCCTGGGCCCCCTACCGGTCGGGATCCTCATCGGCGGCCTCGGCGGATTGCTGACGCTGCTCCTGTTGGAAAACCGCAAACTGCCGGCCGGCCTGGTGGTGGTTTGCGGAGGCGTCCTCATCGGACTGATAATGGGCACGCACGCGGGATTCGAGCAATTGCGTCTGGGCCTGCATCTCCCACCGTTTCTGCCCTTCCCCTTCCCGAGTCCGGCCGACTTCGCCAGCGCCCTGCTGGTCCTGGTCCTACCGCAGATTCCCATGACTATGGGCAATGCCGTGATCGCCTATGCCGACCTTTCGAACGAATATTTCGGTGAAGCCTCGCGACGCGTAACCTACCGGGCCGCCTGTGTCAGCATCGCCATCGCCAACTTAGTCGGTTTTCTCTTCGGCGGTATGCCCCTTTGCCACGGTGCCGGCGGACTGGCAGCCCATCATCGGTTCGGCGCCCGCACGGCCGGCTCCAACCTTTTGATCGGGGCCTTTTTCATCCTTCTTGTGATTATCTTCGGCGATCGCATCCTGACGGTTCTCTATCTGCTGCCGATGTCGATCCTCGGGGTCCTGCTCATCTTCGCCGGCGGTCAGCTGGCGCTGACGGTCATCGATCTGAGGGACCGCAAGGGTCTCTTCGTGGCGGTGATGATGCTGGGCATTACCCTGGCCTCCAACCTGGCTGCCGGTTTCCTCGCCGGTCTGGTCATTGCCTACCTGTTGAAGTCCGACCGCTTGAGCGTCTGAAACCGTCGATGAACGCAAGCACTTGATAGTGTTTAAAGTGACCGTTTGTGGACGGGCACCGCGTTTGCACCCTGCACTTGACACCCTCTGCGCGTCGGTTTACCTTTGCGCCAATCTTCATATGCGTTTTAAGTGCTTATGAACACTGAACCGGGAGAGAACGAATGACGAAGCTGATTAAGGAAGAAGGCGCGAGCGGCCGACTGCATATCGACACGCCCATGATGGGAGAATCTCTGGTCAGCAAGGTTTTCTTAAAGCAGACCGAGGCCAAAGAATACTTCCGGATGCACCCGGACATCAATGTGCTCAAGATCGGCGGGCAGAGCATTATGGATCGCGGCGCGAAAGCCCTGCTGCCGATCCTCGACGTGCTGATCGAGGCAAAAGACAAACACAAAATCCTGCTGATGACCGGGGGCGGAACCCGGGCGCGGCACGTTTACAATATAGGAGTTGATCTGGGCATGCCGACCGGCGTGCTCTCCAAACTCGGCGATAAAGTGTCATGGCAGAATGCTGAGATGCTGGCGGTGCTGCTATCGAAACACGGCGGGGTCAAGATCGGCCACGGCGACAATCTGGAGCAGTTGACCATGTTCTGCAAGCTTGGCTACCTGCCGATCACCTACGGCATCCCGCCCTATGGCTTTTTCGAACACCCGGCCGAACATGGCTCCATTCCGCCCCATCGCACCGACTGCGGCGCATTTCTGCTGGCCGAAAACATCGGCGCGCGGTCACTTATTTTCCTCAAGGACGAAAAAGGCCTTTACGACCAGGACCCCAAAAAGGCAGCAACTTCCGCCGACGCGCCACCGAAATTTATCGATCGTATTTCCGCCAAGGCGCTGCTGGAATTGGATCTGGACGACCTGATCATCGAGAGGCCGATTCTCGCGATGCTTCAGAGGGCCAAGTGCCTCGAAGAATTGCAGATCATCGATGCACTGCATCACCCTGAACATATTCTGGCCGCCCTGGAAGGCCAACATGTCGGCACGATCATCTACAAGGAGACATAAAGCCAAATCAGGGCTGGTGAATCCGGTTAGGGCCACGCAAGGAAATAATTCCAAACGATTGCGCCGGATTATGGTTTGTCTGCAAGGCACGTCCACCTGCGCATACCGGGATACGTGTGGGTGGGTGTAAAACAGTAGACGGACTATAAGACAAGCAAGAGGTGGAATTGTTTTTTGCCGGGGCCCTTATACTGAAGCGGCGCCTTTGCCTTTACCTTTGCCTTTTCCATCTTTGACCGCCTTAAGGTATACGATCTCGGCACCGGTTGAGACAGCTAGCTGATCCAGTTCTTTCTTTCTCACGTGTCTGACGTATATCTTGATGTCGCCACCGCTGACGCCGACAAACCGGAAGCGCGGCTTTTTTTCACCCTTGTCGACCTTGCGTCTTTCACGAACGAATATTTTCATGGTTTCCTCTCTATTGTCTGTAACATTTTAGAAACTTATAACTTGAAACCCGTGACCTCGTAACAGCCCGGCGGATTTAAAACAATCAAGTAAAGATATATATCTTTAAAGGACATATGTCAACAAAAACAAAAAAGGCCTCGAAAAGGGTCCAACGCCCGGGGGGCGGTAAAGCCGAGCGCTATATTCAGCCGTCAATTTTGCTTGGCCTCAACTTGAAGCCTTCCTACGGATATGAGCTCATCCACGGCATTCAGGAGTTCGGTTTCGTGGAAGGCCAGGCGCCTCCCGGCATGATTTATCGTCATTTACGGCAACTGGAAGAAGATGGACTGGTGCATTCCGAGTGGGAAACCGAGGGGACCGGACCGGCCAAACGTATGTATCGCCTGACCCCGGAAGGCGAGGAGGTTCTGGAGATCTGGATCGTTTACATGGAACGGCAAGCCGAGAACCTGCAAAATTTTATCCGGCGCTACCACCAACTGAAAGCGTCTGTTTGACCCTTTTCTCACCGATGTTTTCCCAAATACCTTCTTGCTTGGGACGCACCATGAGAACCGGTCGGCCGCTCAACAGACAGGGACGCACCCACCGGTTCGTCAACACCATCTCATCGGGTGCCGGCGCCCTTGCATCCCGGTCGATCGAAACCACCTGGATGCCTCGGGACATCAGCGTGCCGGCCGTCACGAAGTCGGCATATTCACGCAAGCGACCGAACTCGATGAACCGGCCGCACCAGCCCGCACTGGACAGACCGACCGCCGCCGCCGCTCCGATGATGCCGTCGTTGGTGCCACCGTGACCCGAAAGATGAAAACGACCGGCCGCTTGCATGGCCTCTTTCTGCGACATTTTTTTGCGTGTGCAGGCCAG
>JARROL010000204.1:5157-7409 GCA_037383965.1 Desulfobacterales bacterium
ACCAGTGATGAGAACCCCGCGGCGGTTTCCCAGGCCACGCAGATACCGGGGTCACTGCCGCAACAGGCCCTCTGCTCGAGGTAGTCGACGGCATCTGAGATCATCTCATCCAGGTTTCCGTTGTCATCGAAATCGATCACGAGGCAGGCCGCGCTGTTGTGTGACGTGTAAGGTATGTCATCGCGGACCAGCAGTTGCTGCCGAACCACCCCCCAGAGAAAGCCGTCTCCCGGCATTTCGGCTTCGAAACGCCGCGCCAGTTTGCCGGTGCCGACGGCCGATTCGCTTGTGTCCGTGTCGTCAAACCCGATGTAAACCCGCATTGATTGTACCTCCGGCAGGACAATGTTTATAATCCCCGTTTTTAAGATGTTTTTTTATCGCCCTGATGGATCCATTTAACCGAATCCGGGCTGAAGTAAATGTCGATCTCCCTGCCCGGATACAGATTCAGCGATTCAATCTGCCGGGGCGGCACCCTGACGGCAAAGTGCATCGCGCCCACCAGGACGGTCGCAACGGTGCTCCGGCTTCCTTTATCAAGCACCAGTCTTGAGATCGTCCCCTTGAGAATGTTTTGCCCGGCTTTTCCGGAGTCAGATGCGTCAGCGACCGCTATCCTGTCGGAATCGACCATGGCCACCGCATCGGCGGCCGGCGGCGCGGTTGTCACGATCGTCTGCCCGCCCGACAGCACTTTTTGCCAATACCCGTCCGGCCGGGCCTGCCAGGGACCCAGGACGATGTTCATGCGGCCGGGACCGACCAGCTGGCCGTTGAACAGCTGCAGCACCTCGTCGCACACCTCGTAGAGCCAGTGCCAATCGTGGCTAGCAATCAGCAGGGTTGTCCCCCAGTCTTTGCGGGCCTTCAGGGCCGCCGCCTTGATCCGCTCAACGCTGACGGCGTCGACACTGGCGGTCGGCTCATCGAGCAGGAGCACTTCGGGCTTGAGGACCAGGCGCGCCGCCAGCGCCACGCGCTGGGCTTCTCCGCCCGACAGCTCGCTCCACTGCCGATCCGCAAAAACCTCATCCGGCAGCCCCACCCAGGCAAGGGCTTCGGCGACCCGAGACCGCAAGTTGTTCCTGCTACCGCGCAGCTCGAGTCCGTAGGCGATGTTTTTAAAAACGGTTCGCCGCATCAGGTAAGGCTCCTGGCTCAGGAGTGTGACCCGGAAACGCACGGCCTTCGAGAAGGGCTTAGCCGGCCGACCCTTGAACAGAATCTCTCCCCGCCTCGGTTTTTCGATAAACCCGAGCAACCTTAAAAGGGTGCTCTTACCGCTGCCGTTGGGCCCGATCAGACCGACGATGGCCGCCTGGCGGATCGCAAGGGAGTTAACCCGAAGCACCGGCTCGACCGCGTAGCGGTGCACTACGTCGTTGATCTGGTAGACAGCGTCTTTCACCGTCACACCCGTTTGCGCAGAGAAGAAACCGACAGGTTGACGGCGAACGCAATCGCCAACAACACAAGGCCCAGGGCAACACCCATGGCAAACAATCCCTTGTTGGTTTCAAGGGCGATGGCGGTGGTCATGGTGCGGGTGTGCCATTTGATGTTGCCCCCCACCATCATCGAAATCCCCACCTCCGTCATGACCCGTCCGTAAGCGGTGAGCGCCGCCGCCAAGACCCCGTGCCGGACCTCCCAGAGGCTGCTTAAAAGCAGCTGGCGGCGGTTGACGCCCAGGGAGATCAAGGTGATGCGCAGCTGCCGGTCCATGTTTTCCACGGCACTGGCGCTGAGGGCCATTACGACCGGCACGGCCAGGATGGTCTGGCCGATGGCAATGCCGGGCAGGGTGAACAGCAATCCCCATGCGCCCAGTGGCCCCCGCTGGGACAAAAAAGCGTAGACCACCAGCCCGATAAAAACAGTGGGCAGCGACAATAGCGTATCGACGACAATCCGGACTTGTTTTCTACCCGGAAACCTGAAGTATCCCAGCACGAAACCGAGCGGAACGCCGGCCAGCAGGCTGACGGTCATCGAATAACTCGAGACCCTCACCGTGGCAAAGATCGCGGAATAGGTTTCCGCATCGCCATGCAGCAGCAACTCAATGGCCTTGCGAAAACCGGCCAGGATAAAATCCACGCTGATGTATCGTCCTTGACGGCGGTGGGTGACGAAAACCCAAATCAAGCCCTAAAAAGTTTAGGTATAGAAATGGAGCCGGTACCGGCGCACAAACCTCACCCTGACCCGCCGGTCTTAATTTTTGGCATTGGGTGTAAACAGTTGTT
>JARROL010000205.1:0-5120 GCA_037383965.1 Desulfobacterales bacterium
TCGTTGACATCCGCCTTGCGGTCCGCCGGATCGCCATGACTGCTCTGCACCACGCCGAAAGCGGCATCCTGCGGGTCCCTGAGAACGGCGACACGTCCGCGGTTCGGCAGATCGAAAGGGTTCAGAATGATTTTGCCGCCCGCAGCGGTCGCCTCCGTCAGCAACCGGTCCATGTCCGGAACCGAAACCAGCGTCAGCCAGATGCTCGATCGCACGGACCGATCGAGCTTGGCGATGCCGGCCACGAGACGGCCGTTGTGACGCGCGATGGCGTACCCGTCGGAGAGATCCTCGAAACTCCACCCAAACAGGCCGGCGTAAAAATTCCTGGCCTTGTCCATGTCGGGGGTTACGAGATCGTGCCAAACCACTTTGCCGGGTAAAATGGTGCCTTCCGAACCGAGCGGCGGAACTTTGGGTAGAAGTGTCGCACAACCGGTGATGACGACCGCCGCAGCTAAAAAGAGTGGAATACGGTAAAACAGCATTGTCACCCTGGCGAATGCCGACACCGACCATACCGGGTGAGGCGGCGCATTCGATTTCGAAAAAGACTCACTGGACATATCTTTCCCCCTCTCTTTAACCTTAAAAATTAAAGACCTCTTTGGAATTTTGTATTCATCTAAAGAAACCGAAGTCAACATCTTTGCGCATTAAAAAGCTACGGGAGCTTCCGGATCTTCACTCTTTTGAAACGAATCCAATGGCGGCCGTCGATCCCGTCTTGACGATGCAAATACTGAGGCCGAATGCCGAAATTGCCGGGATCTCCCCAGCGGTTATCGATCAACCTTTACATTCAGCCGGTTGACTCAGTGGTCATCAAATAGTAGGACATCGTTACGCTGTCCAGTCCACTTCAATCATCAACATTTTCCGAAAGGTTCGTCATGCAGAACTCACCGGAATCGAATCGGTCGCCGGAGCCCCCGCCGAACCGCAGCCTTTTGAAAATTACGCTGGTGGTGGTCGCCATTGCAGCGGCAACGTCGGTATTGACCTTTTGGCTGACCGCACGCTACCTGTTTCCAAGGGAGTTCAAACCGGTAACCCTCGATGCCCGCGAAAAAAAGGCCCTGGACGCCAAGATAGACCGGCTGGATCCCATTCGTCCCGCAAGGCCGCTCTCCCGTGAACCGGCTGCCGGCCGGTCGAAAGGTGATCGAAAACCGGCCGACACCCTCGAACCGGAACCTTACAGCGAAAAAGGTGCCCGCCGGGAGGTCGCCTTCACGGAGCGCGAATTGAACGCCCTGTTGGCCACCAACACGGACCTGGCCCGCAAGCTGGCCATCGACCTGTCTGAAAACCTGGCCAGCGCCAAACTGCTGGTACCACTCGATCCGGATATGCCGTTCTTCGGCGGCAAGACGCTCAAAGTGTCGGCCGGAATTGAACTGCGCTTCGCCGAAGGCCGTCCAGTGGTGGCATTAAGGGGCGTGAGCCTCTGGGGCGTCCCGATTCCCAACGCCTGGCTCGGCGGCATTAAAAACATCGACCTCGTCAAGCAGTTCGGCGGTCAGGGCGGCTTTTGGCATGCTTTCGCCGCCGGAGTAGAGGACATTCGGGTCGAGGAAGGGCGGCTGACAGTGCGGTTAAGGGAATGACAACCGACCTTTGTTGTATGCGCCGATCAGAAAAAACTTGACGAGAATCAACCCTGCGATGAACCCGCCGATGTGGGCGCCGTAGGCCACTCCGCCTCCCGCCCCGCCACTGAACATGCCCAGCGAGCTGATCAGCTGAAACGCAAACCACACCCCGATGGCCACCAGGGCCGGCACCTCGCTGATAAAGCGAAAGATCAGCACACGCACACGCCTTTTCGGAAACAATAGAAAATAACCTCCCAGAACGCCGGAAATCGCTCCGGAAGCCCCCAGGCTGGGAACCAGAAGATCGGCATCCAGAGCGGCGCTGGTGAAGACATGCGCCAGTGATGCGAGCACACCGCAGGTGAGATAGAAGATCAGATACCGCAGGTGGCCCATCAGGTTTTCGATGTTGTCGCCGAAGATGTGAAGGTAGAGCATGTTGCCCAGCAGATGCATGAGACCGCCGTGCATGAACATGGAGGTCAACAACGTGAGGTAAACCGACAGCGGTGTCACCCCCAGCCCGGGAACCCGGTAGCGTTCACCGGTCGCCGGGTCGCTGACGATGCTTTCCTGGGTGACGACGTCGGTGCCGGTGAGAATTTCCTGCGGCACCGTGGAGAACGAATACGTAAACGGCAGGTTGCTTCCCATGCCCTGAAGGAAGAAAAAAACCAGAATGTTCAGGCCGATCAGAGCATAGTTGACGACCGGACGGATGCGCCGGTCGGAATTGTCGTCACCCAAAGGGATAAACATGATTCAACTCCTCGTAATTTTTTAGATATGGTGCCGCATCTATTTTCTTTTGAAGCCGAGGATTCCTCCAGCGCCGGCCGCGGTGGCGGACGGCAGCAGTGCAACGAGATACCGCCCCGCCCCTTCGACACTCTGACCGATCCACGCGGTACCCGAATTCACCCACGACTGTACCGTCGAACCGTCCAAGCCCCACGAGACGAAAAGCCCGATCACCGCCAGCACGATGCCGGCGACGATCGAGGTAATCTTAATCGTCCGCCGCGCGCCCCAGCCGATGAAAAACCCGCCGAGATAACTTCCGGTGACGGCCATCGTATCGGGCGCAGCGGCTTGCAGCCACGATGCCGCTGTGGCCTTGTCGGCACCCGTTATCCAGTAGCCGAGCGAACCGATGAAGACCACACCGGCGAGCAGCACGGACTTCGCGGTGAAAGGAGAGCGGCTCCCGCGCGGCTCTCTTTTTGATCCTGCTATTTTCCCGATGTTCTTGATTAAGGCATTACCCATTCGTTTGTCCTTCAAGGTTTCATTGCCGGTCGCCGCAGGCGCTCTGCCACCCTGAATGTCGGATGGGTGAAAAAGCACCTGCCATCGGAAACCTGTCGACGTATGCGTCGAAACTGACTATCGAAGTTCATTGGCAGTGATCAGGCGCGTTTCATGCCGATCGTCTGTTCCAGTGCGGCCGTAACGGCCGGCTTCAGGCCGAGGCGTTCTCCCAGATTGTTCAAGTAATCCCGCTCGGCCGGTGTGTCGACTTCTATCGCCAAGAGCGACGCGGCATAGAGCTGGGCACCGAGTCCCGGTTGATCGGCGGCCGCATTTACCAGTGCGTCGGTGTCCATCGGTTTCTGCATCTCGGCCATCACAAATTTCTTGGCTTCTGTGTCGATGCCCATCTCATCGAGTTTGCCGACAATCCGGCTCACTTCACTCCTGTCGATTTGCCCGTCGGCCTTTGCGGCATTGATCATGGCCTGGAAAATCAGGCCGGCCTCGCGCTCCAGTTTTTCTTTCTCCTCATGTGTCTCGACCTCTTTCAACCCAATGGGAACCTCGGCGGCCGGCTGCCCGCCTTTCTTGAGGGCCGAAAACGCCATCGCACCCAGAAGTGCCATGACACCCCCGCCAAGGGCGCCGCCCATCGAACGCCCGCCGCCACCGAGCAGAGCGCCGACCAAAGCCCCGATGCCGCCCACCTTCAGATTGCGCTTGCCACCCACGGCTTTACCGGCATCTTCGAGGACATTTCCAAGGGTGCTGCCGATACCACCGCCGCCGAGCATTTTCGACAAGGCATCGCTCAGTCCGCCGCCGGAGGAGCCGCCGAAAAGTCCGGACAGCATGTTTTCCGGTGCCTTTCCACCTTCAGTCAGCGCGGTTTTCATTCGTTGATTGGTCGATTTCGTCACGCCCGACTGGGTGAACGCATCGAGTAGATCGCTCATTTTAAACATTTTGGCCCCCTTTTATTGACTTGTTTTAATCCATCACGACGTACCCTACATAATCGAAAATTGACTGAACATTCAAAATTGCAGAAATGTGCCTCGCGAAAGTGACGGCATTCAGAAAGTTCCCCCGGTGCGGAAACCACCGCCACCGCCCAGTCCGCCACCGCCGAAACCGCCGCCGAAACCACCCCGTCCGCCACCACCGAATCCACCCGGAAAGATGCCGCCGCCGAAGTCCCGCGGCGTGCGGGGCCGGCGGAACCGCTGTTCCCGGTCGATGCGGTCCCACACGTCGCCGCCCGAGGCCCGGCCGGACATAAGCATGCCGAGCAGGGCCGCCAGCTGGAAGCCGCTTGGAAAGTAGGAATAACGGGAGTCGTAGCTGCTCTGCCTGAAGCGCCGTCGGAGATCCTCGAGTTCACTAAAGGATTGCTGGTGCTGGCGCTCCTGCTCCTGAAACGCTGCGATCTCCGAAATAAGACGTTTCTCTTCCTGCTGCAGATCGCGGATCCGGACAACGATCACGTCGTCGTCGGGATTGTTCGTCATCTTGGCCTGCATATAAAGACTGGCCAAGTTCTCGCTCTTGATGTCGGATACCTGCAGCTCGACCGCCTGCCGCGAGGTCTCGTCCGAGGCCGTGGAGAAGGCCGAGCGCTGCTGGAAGAGCGTTTCTTGGCGCTTTTCTTCTTCTTCGATGCCCGACTCGATTTTCTCCAGAGATTTTTGCGCCGCCTCGAGCGCCTCCTTGGCGCGAACAATTTCGTCGGTCTGAAGGGCTTTGGCTTCGATGTCGTGCAGCTTCTGAAGCTCTTGGGCGGCAATCGTCTTTTGGCCCTCGGCGTGCTCGCGCAGCCGCACCGGCAGTTCCGTCAGCATGAAGTAATTGCCGCGCGCATCCGCATACTTGATCATCTTTGCCACCCAGCCGTCCAGGCTGCGGGTCAACCACCCGCCGGTATAGTCCGGCGTCAGGAAGTGGCGGTTCCAGAGGTACATGAACAGCGGGTCCTCGCGGTACGGTTGGCCTTTCTCCTCCTGATCGGCCTCTGACTGGGAGGCCTTTTTTTCGGCCTTTTCGGCCCGCGCGGCTGTCTCTGCAACCCGCTTTTCCTGCACCTGATACGCGTCCTGGCGACTGAGCTGCGACTTGATCTCGGCCGCGCTTTCATCGATCAGCTTCACCAGATCGTCGCGCTTGCGGACCGCCTGCTCCCGCTCCGCGTTCAGTTGATCCTGCCTATCGGTGGACTGCTCGATGGCGCTGTCCAGCTCGTGCAGTTCCTGCGAACGGCGTTCCAACAAC
>JARROL010000206.1:0-5112 GCA_037383965.1 Desulfobacterales bacterium
TTTCAGTCCGGGGGCGTCGTTTGACCAAAAGGAGGGGTCACAATGAAAAAGCGAACCAGTTTGAAATCCGCAAAGGCAACCCGTTCGCGTTCGCGCCGGATCGAAGGGTTTGAGGTGTTGGAAAACGAGTGCATCTGGATGAAGGCCGGCGTGATCAACTACCGGCTCTGTGACCACGCCTACGACTGCAACAATTGCCCTTTCGACACGGGCATGCGCAAAGCGATGGGGATGGATGACAACGACGATTCAGAGAAAATCGCTCCGCGTTGGGTGCGCTATCTTCAGGAGAGGTATCACGGCTCGTCACGCCCGTGTCGCCATGTATTGACCGGACGCGTGGAGGCTCCGAAACTTTGCACGCTGAACTACGAATGCTATCACTGTACCTTCGATCAACTGTTGGACGACATGGATGTGTCCGAAGTCCCCGGGGTGCCCGGTTACCATTCGGTTTCGGGTTTCCGGATGGCCAACGGCTATTACTACCACCTTGGACACAACTGGCTGCGCTTCGAACACGGTGGACGAGTGCGCATCGGATTCGACGATTTTGCCGTGCGGCTTTTCGGCGTGCCCGAGGCAATTGACCTGCCGCCTCTCGGAGAAACGCTTCAGCAGCACGAGGTCGGTTGGACCTTTGGACGGTTCGGCCACCATGCCGCGGTTCTTGCGCCGGCTTCCGGAACCGTTCTGGCCGTCAACCATCGAGTGAAAGAGCATCCGCAGATTATTCGCCTGGATCCCTACCGGGAAGGGTGGTTGATGATCCTTGAGCCCAAATCACCGAAACAAAGTCTCAAGGGACTCTACTTCGGAGAAGAGAGCGTGCACTGGATGGAAAGGGAAATTGGAATGCTGCTCGAGCTTCTGGGGACCGATTACGAAAAGCTGGCCGCCACCGGTGGTCAACCGGTCGATGATCTTTTTGGAAGTGGCGTGGACATCAGTTGGGATAGATTGGTAGAATGTTTTCTCAGGACGGAACGGACGGTCTGATTTACTCATCCCTCTTGCTTGCCAGGCCTCAAGACCGGCGGAGGGTGTCCCGGAAATAGGTGGCGCAATACCTGCAGTAGTCAAGAGGGGTGTCGTCCAGCTCCGCAAGATTGCCGGAGAAGTGCATAAGGCATCTGGTGTCGTGACAATGTTCCAGATTAAAGAGGTGCCCCAGTTCATGCAGAGCCACCTTGGCCGTCCGCTCAAGGATCTCCGCCGGCCTGGGTGAAGAACCGCCGTTTTTTTCCGACAACCTGAACATGGAAACAAGCGCGATTTTTCCATTCTGTCGGGCTTCGCCATAGACGTGGGTGAAGATCGGAATGAAAAGATCGACATTCAGGATCGCGATGACTTTCCGGCAGTCGTCAAATCTTCTGTTTTCAAGGTCCCGCAGAACGGCGCCGGCATCGTACTGCAACCGGTTTTCCGAAAAGGCATGCACCGGGTGGGCAAGAGGTGACAGTATTTTTGGGGTGAGCTTCAGGTAAGCGGAAACGTGCGCGGCGACGACTTTTACAGGAAGTTCAACGCCATTTCCGAGCGCGCATACTCCTATGGTGTGGTTTCCCAAAGGCATCGAATCACCCGTTTGTCACAACCGCCGGCGTCTCGCGTTTCAATCCCAATCGCTTGATTTTCTTGTGCAGAGTGACCCGGTTGATCCCCAGTATGCCGGAGGCTTTGGTGACATTCCAGTTGTTTTCCTCCAGGACCTGGGCGATGTAATTATTTTCGATTTCCTTCAACGTCGGATCTCTTTTGGAGATTCCGGGTTTGGATTGCAGGAAGGTAAAATCGTCTGCTCTGAGGGTGCGGGAGCGGGAGAGAACCACTGCCCGTTCGACCGCGTTTTCGAGTTCCCTGACGTTGCCGGGCCACGTGTAGTCCTTTAAAAGATTCAGCGTATCGGCAGAGACGTGATCAACGCGTTTGGCGGTTTCCTGACTGTACTTCTTGAGGAAATGTTGCAGCAGCAACGGTATGTCCGATTTTCTTTCCCGCAACGGGGGGATATGAATGTGAATGACGTTGATGCGATAGAAGAAGTCTTCGCGAAAACGGCCGGTCCTGGCCTCTTCTTCAAGGTTCTGTCGGGTTGCGGATATCAGGCGAAACTCAACCGCTGTGGGGTCCCGGCTGCCGAGACGGGTAATGGTTTTGTCCTCCAATACGCGCAGCAGGTCGATTTGCATTTTGGGGCTGATATCACCAATCTCGTCTAGAAACAGCGTGCCGCCCGAAACGACTTCCAGAAATCCTTTGCGGGCGTGGTTGGCTCCGGTAAACACGCCCTTCTGGTGCCCGAAGAGTTCACTCTCCAGCAAGGAATCGGGTATGGCGCCGCAGTTGATGGCGATAAACGGTTTCTGAGAGCGACGGCTTTTGGCATGGATGGCCTTGGCGACCAGCTCTTTTCCCGTTCCGGTTTCGCCGGTGAGTAAAATAGAGGCGTCGCTTTCCGCTATTTCCGGAATCAGTTCGAAGACCTTTTTCATCGCCTCGGATTGCCCGATAATATTGTCAAACCGGGTCATCTTCTCCAGGCAGCCCTTGAGGTAATTGTACTCCGCCGTCAGCTTTTTTTGTTGGGCTATTTTTTCCAGTGCCAGCGAAAGCTGCTCCGGTTTGAACGGCTTGAGAAGATAATCGCTGGCGCCGGTCTTCATGGCCTTTACGGCCGATTCAATCGAACCGTATGCGGTGATGATAATCACCATGGTTTCAGGATAATCCGCTTTTATTTTTTCAAGCAGCTCGATTCCGTCCATTCCGGGCATTTTGATGTCGACGAACAAAAGATCAAATGCTATCTCGTTCAGTTTTTCCAGCGCTTCGAAACCGGAGGCGGCGGTTTCAACCAGATGCCCGGACTTCTTGAACCAGTGATAAAAGGATTCCCGGACGATCATTTCGTCATCGACAATCATAATACGCATTTTTTCATCCATGGGAGCCTCCGTTGGTCGGGCCTATACGTTTGTGAAAGGCGGATTGAATCGGCGGCCTGTTGTCCCATCCAAAAGAGATTCAGGCCATCGGAAAACTCAAAATAAAGGCCGTCCCTTCGCCCACCCTGCTTTTGACGGCAATTTTGCCTTTGTGATTCTTGACAACGCCGTAAACGATCGACAAACCCAAGCCGGTGCCCTCTCCTTCGGGTTTGGTCGTGAAGAAAGGATCGTAGATGTGGTCGAGATCCGCTTTGGGAATTCCGCACCCGGTGTCTTTGACGGTGATGACACCGCACTTCTGTGTCGGGTCCAACCGGCAGTGCACCGAAAGGTCACCGCCTTCCGGCATGGCTTCGACGGCATTGAAGATCAGGTTGAGCAGGCATTGTTGCAGGCGATTGGCGTCACCGGTGATGCGCAAGGGGGACTCGGACAACTCGATGCCGAGGTGAATATTCTGAAGCGCGATCTTGTGGCGGGTCAATGAGATGACGGATTTGAGGATATCGTTGAGATCAATTTCTTTGTATTCGAGGGGTGATTCGCGGGAAAAGGACAGAAGGCCGGAAACGATTTTTCCGCAGCGCTCCAGCTCTGTCGCCATGAGCGTCGTAAAATACCGGCATTTATGTATTTCTTCGCGGTTCATTCGCTTTTTCGCCAACATTTCCTGCATGATGTGGCTAAACGTCAGCAACCCTTGCAGCGGATTGTTGATTTCGTGGACGCAGCTGGCCACGAGCTTTCCGAGGGAAATCATCCGATCTTCCTGTACCATTTTTTTCAGGTCGGCTTTCAGTTCCGCCACCCGTTTGTTCCATCCGCTGTTTATTTTATCGGTGATATCCCGCCATATTTCGATGATGCGCAATATCTGGCCGGTCTGATCCTTGAGGGGATAGGTCACGATATTGCCGTAGGTCTGTCGATCGGCGGTCGTCGGAAATTCGTGGATGACGTGGGCGGATTTGCCGGTCCTGAGCGTTTCGAGCATGGGACACGGCAATTCCGGTCTGGAGACGGAGCAAGGGGCGTTCAATCCGTAATAGGTCTGATAACAGGGGGTCCCGACAACCTCGGCCTTGGATTTGTTTACGATTTTCAAATACGCCTCGTTGGCTTCGGCAATGGTGTAATCCGTGTTCAGCACGACGATGGCGGCATCGCTTTGCTGGATCAGAAAATCGGATGACATTTTTTCGAGGATGACCTGTTTTTCCGCCGATTTCAAGCGCTGGCTGAGGATGAATAGGTTTCTGATCAATCTGCCGATATCGTGCTCCAGCACCCCGACGCCCTTGGGCCGCATTTTTACAAGCTCCAGAAAGACATTCTCGTCGTTCGTCAGTTCGACGATGCCCTCCAGGTCCTTAATCTTGAATAAATCCCGAAAGTCATCCGTCGTGAAAATGCCCATTTTCCGGGCCAGCAGGAATCCTACCGCGTTGGGGTCGAGATCACAAACCCCAACCACTTGAATATCCAGTAGCGGAAAAAAATCATTCTTTGCGGATTCGAGGAAAAACTTGCAGGCCCGTCCCCCACCGACGATGGCCAGTTTCAGGGGCATTTTGCGGGGCAAATGATCGGCTGTTTCCGAAAACATCTGGCACTCCCAATGGGCAAAACCATTTATCTGGAGTGGTCATCGATGACGGATCCCGGGAAGTGGGGCGCTCAGTATCGCCATCAGTGGTTTGAGACCAAAAGCAGATAGGGTAGGGGCATCCAAACGTCACGCGTCAATCAGAGCCAATACGGAATACGAAAGACAGAGTTCGATGTCAGTCTGAAACCCGGATCCTTGCGAAATGATCATAAAAGAGAAATAACAGCGCGTCAAGCCGTCGAATCCCGAAGACTTTCGTGGTCCGATTTCCACCGAAATTGGGGCGTCAACCGCCGGCACTGTTGCGCAACAAATGTTGCGCAACAGTGTTGCAAAACGTTCCGCTGGGCGTCTCTCAAAGACTTGAGCCCTCGCGGCGCAAAAGGTGTTGCATTCAGTGCAACATTTTAGGGGGGCTCTGCTGCTGTACGATTGGATGCTTATGGTCATAACCGATTGGTATTATATTAAAATTAAATATAGTGGCCGGAATGGCACGGCGTGTGCTCTATCAGGCGATACCGTTACAACTTGCGGGTGTCCGAGTTC
>JARROL010000207.1:0-5349 GCA_037383965.1 Desulfobacterales bacterium
TATTTATACAGTCGCGCCACCTTGGAACGTCATTTCAGAGCCTTTGACGGCGCCTTTGCGAACACAAACCGTCTGGTGTGTTTCTCGGCCAAAGCCAACGCCAGTTTGGCGATTTTAACCCTCTTGAACCGGCTCGGCAGCGGGCTCGACATTGTCTCCGGCGGCGAACTCTTCCGCGGGTTGAAGGCCGGCATCGCCCCCGAAAAGATCGTTTATTCGGGCGTCGGTAAAAAGTCGGACGAAATCGATTTCGCTTTGCAGAGCGGCATCCTGATGTTCAATATCGAATCGCTCGACGAATTGGACCTGATCGACCGTCGCGCGGGCGAACTCGGCCTAAAAGCGCCGATCGCAATCCGCGTCAACCCGGACGTCGATCCCAAGACCCACCCCTACATTTCGACCGGTTTGAAAAAGAACAAGTTCGGTATCGACGTCGTTACGGCCCTGGAAGCTTACAAGGCGGCCCGAGCACTCAAAAACGTTGCGGTCGTCGGTATCGACTGCCACATCGGATCACAGATTACAGACCTGAAGCCGTTTGCCGATGCCCTCGAAAGCCTCAAGACCCTGATGCATGAACTAAAATCGCTGGACATCGACATCCGATACCTGGACATGGGGGGCGGGTTAGGCATCACCTACGACCAAGAGTTACCGCCGGCTCCCGACGAATACGCCCGGGCGATCGTCACTGCGCTCAAGGACCTGCCTGTCAAGCTGATTTTAGAGCCCGGGCGGGTGATCGTCGGCAACGCCGGAATTCTCATCACACGGGCGCTTTTCCGAAAAATAGGCACCGAGAAGAACTTTATCGTCGTGGACGCCGGGATGAATGATCTGCTGCGGCCGACCCTCTACCAGGCTTTTCACGCAATTCAGCCCGTGGTGTTAAAATCCGACCAGAAATTGACCGCCGACGTCGTCGGTCCGATCTGCGAAACAAGCGATTTTCTGGCCCGTGATCGCGAAATGGTTGACGCGGGCAACGGTGACTTGCTGGCGGTCATGAGTGCGGGAGCTTACGGGTTCAGCATGTCTTCCAACTACTGCTCCCGGCCCCGGGTGGCCGAAGTGATGGTCAGCCAAGACCGGTTTTACGTCATCCGGGCGCGGCAAGGCTACGAGGATCTGATGGCCGGGGAAACCGTGCCCTCATTGTTAGAGGAATGATGAGATGGCCCGCTCTCGTCGCTGATTACCCTTTGTGCTTCGGGTAACGCTTGGACAAAAGGACGGCTTTGTTTATCACGTTAAGATTAACATTATGATTAACATTCGGATGGCGGATAAAACAAATGAATAAAGAAGCAGTCGACACAAAACGAATTCCCTTTTTCAAAATGAGCGGCAGCGGCAACGATTTTATCCTGATCGACAATCGCCGCCAGGTTGTCGCAGATTCGCAAGTGAGCCGTTTCATCATCAATGTCTGCCGTCGTAAACTTTCCGCGGGTGCGGACGGCCTGATTTTGATCGAATCTTCCACAACAGCGGACTTCAAGTGGCGCTTTTACAATTCGGATGCCAGCCGGGCTGGAATGTGTGGCAACGGCGCCCGTTGCGCCGCCCGTTACGCCTTTGTAAATGAAATTGCTGGCCCCGAACTCACCTTCGAAACCGATGTGGGTATCGTTTCAGCCTCAATTGTCGCGGACAGGGTCAAGGTGGGAATGACCGATCCTTCCGAGGTGACGCCAAACATCATGCTCGACCTGGCCGCCGGCAGCCGCCGGATGACAGCCATTAACACCGGGGTTCCTCATGTTGTCCTTGACGTTTCCGATCTCGAAACAACCGATGTCTGCGGCATCGGACGGGAAATTCGGTATCATCAGGCGTTTGCACCGACCGGTACCAACGTCAATTTCATTACATCTCTGGCAGACGACACCATTGCAATTCGAACCTATGAGCGTGGTGTGGAGAACGAAACCCTCGCCTGCGGTACCGGTTCCATTGCAGCGGCCCTGGTGAAGGCCGCCGGTCATGACACCGGTTCGCCGATCCACGTCAAGACCCGCGGCGGGACCCTGTTGACGATCCATTTTACGCGCCGCAACGGGCGCTTCCGGGATGTCTATCTCGAAGGGGATGCCCGCATTATTTACAGCGGTGAGATGTGGCCCGAAGCCTGGGCGTGACGGCTAATCCCATCGATCCATAAATTCAATGGCGACTTTATTGACTCAGGACGTAAACTCACGCTGACGTGAAGCCGGTGCGGAATCCGGACCAGACCGGATACAGACGATTAAAGGGCGGATGACGTGCAGGACAACCTTCATACGGCCATTATCTCCATCGGATCAAACCTGGGAGACAAGCTCGATAATTGCCGGCGGGCAATCGACGCCCTGAAAGCTCTTGGGCATACGACCGTGGTTGCCTGCTCCCGGTTTTACAAAACCGCCCCGGTAGACTTTCTTGAGCAGGACTGGTTCGTGAACGCAGCCGTTAAAGTCGCCACACGGCTCGATGCCCGTGCCTTGTTGGATGCCCTTAACGGGATTCAGCAACGGGCTGGCCGTCACGGCGACGCCATTCGTTTCGGTCCCCGGATCATCGACCTGGACATCATCTTCTACGACGAGACCGTGATCGAAACACCGGACCTTCTGATACCCCACCCCCGTCTGCACAAAAGACGCTTTGTCTTGCAACCGATTTGTGATATAGATCCCGCAATCGTTCATCCGATACTTAAAAAAGACATCCGAGCACTGTTGGATCGACTGGACGACGACGCTCAGAGTGTGGAGCCGATATGCTGCGATTGCTGATAATTGGCGTGCTGGTTTATTTTCTCTACCGGATCTTCACCCGCTGGATGGTGGGACACTCGGCCTCGTCAGGGGGGGCGGTCAATCACAGAGACAAGGGCGCCATCGACGATATCATGGTCAAAGATCCACAGTGCGAGGTCTTTTTTCCGAAAAATGAAGCCGTGCGGGCGAGGATTGACGGCCGAGATCTTTTTTTCTGCAGCACCGAATGCCGCGATAAATTTCTGGAGAATCAACCACGCGCCGAGGGCAAATAAAATATGGGCTTACTCAAAAACAAGTCACTTTTTTCTACGCCGATGCACCCTGTGCAGCTGTCGGTGCAAAAACCCGGAATCCCAGGATAGCCTTGCGTTTTGCGTCTTACCGGTTAGTCTCGTTAACGACCCCGAACAGTGACCCTGTTTTTTTGTTAACCCATAAACTCATTCAAGGCGGGAAGGATGTAAGGTCATGAAATTTTTTATCGATACGGCAAGCATAAAAGAAATTAAAGAGGCCGACAGCATGGGAATGGTCGACGGCGTCACGACCAATCCGTCGCTGGTCGCCAAAGAGGGGCGAGAATTCGAGGGATTGATCAAGGAGATTTGCGAGATCGTGGCGGGACCCGTAAATGCCGAAGTGATCAGCACTGAAACCAAGGGGATGCTCACCGAAGCCAGAAAACTGGTGAAAATTCACACGAACATCGTGGTCAAGGTCCCGATGACAATAGACGGCCTAAAGGCCGTGAGGCAGCTGGCTGAAGAGGGCATTCGAACCAACGTGACCCTAGTGTTTTCCCCCATCCAGGCGTTGATGGCCGCCAAGGCCGGAGCGGCCTATGTCAGCCCGTTCGTGGGTCGGCTGGACGATGTCGCGCACGACGGCTTGCTTCTCGTCGACCAGATCGCTGAAATATACAGCAACTACGCTTTTGATACGGAAATCATCGTGGCCAGCGTTCGCCATCCCCTGCACGTGCTCGAATCGGCCCTGATCGGCGCCGACATCGCCACCATTCCCTTCAGTGTCCTCAGCAAACTGGCTGCCCATCCGCTGACCGACAAAGGGTTGAAAGCCTTCCTGGATGATTGGGAAAAGGCTAAAAAATAACTTGGAAACTGCTGTCAGGGCCCACTCCATGAAATCGGATGAAAGAATCAAACGCGTGTTGAGTCATCCCAACACCCTGACGCTTTTCCGCGTCGTTGCCGTGCCGATCGTCGTGATATTGATGATCTACCCCAACCGGGTTTTTACCGCACTGGCGGCGCTTTTATTCAGCGCGGCCGCCATCACGGATTACCTGGACGGGTACCTTGCGCGGCGTCGCGGTCTCGAAACGACCTTGGGCAAGGTGATGGATCCGGTGGCGGACAAACTGCTGGTGTCCTCGGCCTTTATCATGATTACCTCACACGACTGGATCCCGGCGTGGATGGTGTGTATCATCATTGGGCGCGAGTTGGCCGTGACCGGCCTGCGGAACCTGATCGCCGGCGAAGGAGAAGATGTATCGGCCTCCTGGCTGGGAAAATACAAAACCGGCTTTCAGATTGCCGCCATCATCCCGCTATTGTTTCATTATCCGTATTTCGGCATCAACTTTCACGGGATCGGGAACTTTTTCCTGATCGGCGCTCTTATCTTCACCGTCTGGTCGGGGGCCGACTATTTCATCCGGTTCCGGAAACTACTCGACATGTGAGTTTTTTGGTTGACAAAGAATTGATTTACCGTTAAAAAATAGCCCCACATTGAGCGGGAATAACTCAGTGGTAGAGTGCGACCTTGCCAAGGTCGAAGTCGCGGGTTCAAATCCCGTTTCCCGCTCCATTTTTTTAGGCGGCATAGCCAAGTGGTAAGGCAGAGGTCTGCAAAACCTCCATTCTCCGGTTCGAATCCGGATGCCGCCTCCAATTAAATCAGATTGCTAGAAAGAGAGCCGCAAGGCTCTTTTCTTATTTGTGATGTACACGGTAGCGGTTGGGTGCGTTATCTTCTCCAAATACCCCACTAAGATCACCAAGATTTAACCGGCTCTACATTGGCCGCCGCCGTCCGAAAAACCCAATACGATTGTATTACAGAGAGAAAAAGACCTGAGATCGCCACTTTGTAAAATGTAGAAAATGGTTGCGAATTGGTTGAAGAATGCGGTAGAATTTTTGAAACCCTGTAATGATCAAGAATCGATATTGCTGAGCGTAAAGTCTGTTTGAGAGGTGGTCGGACCGTTGGTCTCCGGTCCGAATCCGGATGTCGACTCAATGGTTTCATATCTCTCAACCGTTCGATATTTGGGCCGGTTGAGAGATATTAGAATGTGGTCGAAATTAGCGATCGGAACTCTGTTTATCGGCATTATTTTGTTGGGATACAATGTTTTGGGCGGTGTTTTAGGCTTGGGCTACTCGGATCAAATCAAGTTTGCGCCTCAAAGCCCGATCGGTTTTTTGGGACCCGAACGGTTTGAATGGATCAACAGTCTTCCAAACGAGATGGTTCAGAAGTTTGCCCATTTTATCGTTCAAACACCTGTCTACGCGTTGATATTCGGTTTGAGCCTGCTTTTTTT
>JARROL010000208.1:0-5072 GCA_037383965.1 Desulfobacterales bacterium
AGATCTGCGTGCACTCTACCCCTGGAGTGGAAGAAAAAGAAAAAGGAACAGAAAAAAGAAAACCCTTCGGCCGTTGGCGGTTCTGAAACGGCTGCTCGTCATCGGGCTCGCCGTCACGATTCTGCCGGTCGTGGTCCTGCGCTGGGTGCCACCGCCGACCACTGCCTTCATGCTGCAAAAATCCGTTCAGGCCCGTTTAAACGGCTTCAAGGACTATAAAACCCACTATCGCTGGACCAGCTGGCGCAATATTTCGCCTTATGCCGCTCAGGCTGTAATCGCGGCAGAAGATCAGAAGTTTCCGGACCATTGGGGATTTGATCCACACTCGATCGCAGAGGCTTGGGAAGAACGCCAGAAGGGGGAAAGGATCCGCGGCGCCAGCACCATCACCCAGCAGGTGGCCAAGAACCTGTTCCTGTGGCCAGGAAAAAGCTTCGTGCGCAAGGGGATCGAGGCCTACTTCACCGTACTGATCGAAATGATCTGGCCCAAACGCCGCATTCTAGAGGTCTACCTGAACATCGCCGAATACGGCCGCGGCGTTTTCGGCATTGCGGCTGCCAGCCAGGCCTTCTACCATAGAACCCCCGACCGTCTCACCCGGACCCAATCCGCCTTGCTCGCCGCGGCCCTGCCGAATCCCCGGCAACTGCGCATCGATCGCCCCTCCCCCTACATGCGGACCCGGGCCGTCTGGATCCTGAAACAGATGAAGCAACTCAACCCGCCGACATTTTGATTGGTCGTAAAGTCCGCTTCTTTTTCCGAAACCGAACGTTTACCGGATTCTGCCGCCGTCTTCCTTGCGAAATATCAAAAGGGTCGCTTCGTCGAAATCGACCCGCACGGTTTGACCCTCCTGAAAAGAACCGGCATCGGTCACCGCCGCCAGGATTTCCTGGCCCATTATGTCGATGTAAAGCAGATTCTCGTTACCGAGCACGCTGATCAGACTGATGCCGCCCTCGAAAAGCCCCTCGCCGCCGGCGGAGACGCGGATGTGGGCCGGCCTGATACCGAGCAGAATTCGGCCCGGTTCCTGTCGAGCGACGGCATTGGGCAGCCGCTTATGGACCTTTTCGAGCATGCGGCCGTCCAGCACGTTGATGGGCGGAGTGCCGATGAATTGCGCTACGAACAGGTTGGCGGGATCGCTGAAAATGTCATGCGGCGTGCCGACCTGCTGAACCAGTCCATCTTTCAACACAGCCACCCGATCGCCGAGAGACAAGGCCTCGAGTTGGTCGTGGGTCACGTAGACGGTGGTCAATTCGAGCCGGCGCTGGATTTTTTTCAGTTCCGCCCGCATACTGATGCGCAGCAGCGCATCAAGGTTTGACAGCGGTTCATCCAGCAGCAGCACCCTGGGTTTGCGCACAATAGCGCGGCCAAGCGCCACCCGCTGTCGTTGCCCACCGCTCAATTCGGCCGGCTTGGCCTCCAGCAGGTCGGAAATCTCAAGGGTTTCGCTGACCTGTCGAACCCTGCGGTCGATTTCGCTGCGCCCGGTCTTGGCAATTTTAAGCGGAAAGGCGAGGTTGTCGTAGACCGTCATGTGGGGATAAAGAGCATAGCTCTGAAAGACCATCGCCACATCCCGGCGGCGGGGCGTGAGATATTTTCCCTGCGAAGCGGAGGCCACCACCTCGTCGCCGATCACCACCTCTCCCGCCGTGGGGTTCTCTATGCCCGCAATGATGTTCAGCAGCGTGGACTTGCCGCAGCCGCTTGGCCCCAGCAAGACGAAGAACGACCCCGGATCGACTTGCAGGCTGATGTCTTTGAGCGCTTCGACTTTGCCGCGTCTGAGGGTGACGTAGTCTTTATTGATCTGTTTGAGACTAATGGCGTTCATCCCTTGATCGCTCCCTGTAAAAGACCCCGGATGATTTTACGCTGAAAAACAGCGGCCAGGAGAATGACCGGCACCACGGAAATGACGGCGACAGCCATGAGGTGACCCCACGGGATCTGACCGTGCAGGCCTTCGAAAAATGCGATGCCGACCGGAATCGTCCGCGCACGGTAATCGGTCGTCAGCATCATCGCAAACAAGAATTCATTGAAGGAATAAATGAATACCAGCAGCGTTGCCGACAGCGCCCCGGGGGCGGCCAGCGGCAGAATGATCTTGTGCAAAATCTGGATCCGCGTGGCACCGTCAACAAGAGCCGCCCGATCCAACTCGGTTGAAATTTCAGAAAAGTAACTCAACATGATCCACAGGGCCAGCGGCATTCCCAACGTAATGTAGGGGAAAATAAGGCCGGCGTAGGTATTGATCCACCCCAGAGCGATCATCATCTTAAAGAGGTAACCGACGATGCTGATTTGGGGAAACATCGAAAACGCAAGTAACACCAGCGGGATCAGGAGTCGCCCCGGAAACGTCAACCGGGTGATGGCATAGGCTGCCAGACTGGCAAAAAGGGTCGCCGCCAGGGCCGCCACGGCCGAGACGACCAGGCTGTTGCGCAGATAATCGAGCAGGTGGAGCGAACCGGATGTCAGCACGTCTCTGTAGTTGTCGAAGGTGGCATCGAAGGCCACCTGCGGCAGCAGAAAATCCGGTTCTTTGGCCAGGGAAACCAGCATCACCCATACGAAGGGGAGCAGGCAGAACAGGAGCAAAAAGGCCACGCCGGTCGATTTGAGAATATTCTTGACCCGTTCTTCCCTCATTTCACCGCCTCTCTTAAACCGGTGAACCGAATATAGAACACGGCCAGCGATCCGGCGACGAGAAAAACGACCAGCGAAATGGCGGAACCGTAGCCGAAGTCACCGGAGGTGTAGTATTTGAAGGCATACAGCGACAAGGAAGTGGTCCCGCCGCCGGGTCCGCCGCCGGTCAGCACATAGATCAGATCGAAGATGCGCACGGCGTCGATGGTCCGGAAAAGAAGCGCCACCACCAGCACCGGCCGCAACAGCGGCAGCGTGATGTAAAAAAACCGCTGGATGAAGGTGGTGCCGTCCACCATGGCCTGCTTGTAGAGATCCTGCGGTATGGCGGCCAAGCCGGCCAGCAGGATTATGGTCATGAAGGGCGTGGTTTTCCAGACGTCGCTTATGACGATGGCGCCAAAAGCACCGGTCGCGGACCCCAGCCAGTTAATCGGGCCGTCCGCCAGCCCCAGTTGCAGAACGACAAAATTGACCACTCCGTAGTCGAAGTTAAAGATCAGCTCCCACATGCGGGCCGATACGGCAATGGGTATGGCCCAGGGAACGAGGACGGCGACGCGCACAAATCCCCGGCCCGGAATCGACTCGTTGAGGACCAGCGCCAGGACCATCCCAAAAACGAGTTCGGCTGCAACGGAAACGCCGACGAAGAGAAGCGTGAAGCGAACCGACTGCCAGAAATGACGATCGGTCGTCAGGCGCAGATAGTTGTCAAGACCTGAAAAACGGGACGGTAAAAACGTGACTTCCCGAAAGAGGCTGGTAAAGAGCGTGCCGAGAACCGGAAGCAGAATGAAGATCACCGCAAACAACAGCATGGGCAATAGAAACAGGTATGCGTCACGGATCTCGTTAAGCAGATATCGATTTTTAAAGACTTTCATCTATCTCGCATGAGGCTTAGCGGTACTATGATTCCTTTTCAATCAAACTGGCGGCAGCGGCCAGGTGCAGTGCTCATTTCTTGTTTGCATAAATATCTTCAATATGGTCGATTTCGGACTGCATCCGGAGTAGCGCCGCGGCAGGCGGCTGCTTTCCGGACAGGCACCCGTTGACAGTCCGCTGAATGACGTCCGACACCTGATCGTAATAGGGCAGATTGGGCCGAGTGACGACGCGGGAAAAAATTTCCTGCAACAACCCGGCATAAGGCATCTTTTTCAGCACTTCCGGATCGGTGTAAATATCGCTGCGGCCCGGATACCATCCCAGATTCAAAACCAACTTCTTCTGTGATGAATGCGACAAAATAAAGCGGACGAGTTCCCAGGCCTTGCCCGGCATATCCGAATGGCGCGAAATACCGATGTGCCATCCCCCCAAGGCCGCAACCGATTGTCCATCCTCGAATTGTGGCAGGGCCGTCATGCCGATTTTTCCTTTGACCGCCGATCCGTCTTTTTGGTGAAGGCTCCAAGCGTAAAGCCAGTTGCGTTCGAAGAGCGCGTCGCCGCGCTGAAACGCGCGGCGCACTTCCTCCTCGCGCATATCGGTGTACGTGTTCAGTGGTGAAATGCCGTATTTTCGGATCAGATCCTGCATGAATTCCAGGGCCACGGCATTGGCGCCGCGGTTCAACCGGACGTGCCCGTCCTGCATGACGCCGCCCCCATTGGACGCGCTAAACTCCAAAAAGGTGCACACCAGCCCCTCGTACTGGGCTCCCTGCCACAAAAAGCCGTTGAAACCCCGGTTGTGGCTTCGTTCACCCGCCTGAATCTCCGAAGCCTGCTGCAGCAGGTCGCTCCAGGTTCGTGGTGGCCCGGAATAGCCGTATTTTTTCAGGAGATCCTTGCGGTAATAGAGCACTCCGATGTCGAGAAACACCGGCAGGGCATAATAGTGCCCCGCGAGGCGATCGACCGTATTGACCACGTCTTTGAAGAAAGGGGCGATCGAAAATCCGTCCGGTCCCCAAAAAGGGTCGAGCGGTTGCAGCCACCCGGATTGGAAAAATTGTTGAAGCCAGACAATATCCATCAGGAAGACGTCCGGATCCGGCTGTTCGGCCTCCAGCGATATGACGAGTCCCTGCTTGCGCTGGTCGGTGGAAGACGGCTGGCGGATCAGGTCGACGGTGATCCCGGACGTTCTCTCGAACTCGTTGACCAAGGCCTCCCAGTAGTCGACCTCCTGGGGTGCTCCACCGATCCAGAAGGTCATTTTTTTCCCGTGATCGGCGCAGCCCGTCAGCAAGATCGTCAGCATCACCAGAAGATACAGGGTAATTGATTTCATCGGGAAAATAAGGCGTCGCTTGATTTCTTTTGGGATTAAATGGATAGTTTTGGCCTTGACGAGCACAATTTGGGCCCAATCGATGATGATGATTGATTTACTTCTTTATTAATGATTCTATAGGTTTCTTCATAGATGGT
>JARROL010000209.1:0-13356 GCA_037383965.1 Desulfobacterales bacterium
CCTCTTTCCATCGACAAGATAATTCTCGCGATCAACAACGCCTTGAATTATCGCCGACTCGAAGAAGAGAACCGCTATCTGCGAAAAAAGATGATCGAGAAGAATTCCATCAGCGGAAACAGTCCGCCGATTCAGTTACTCAAAAAACAGGTCGCCGTGGCAGCTCCAACGGACACATGGATTTTGATAAAGGGCGAAAATGGCACGGGTAAAGAACTCATGGCCCGTACTATCCATCAGCTCAGTCGGCGTGTCGATCAACCCTTGATTACCGTCAACTGTGCCGCCATCCCGGAAGAGCTGATCGAAAGCGAACTGTTCGGACATGAAAAGGGCGCCTTTCCGGGCGCGACCGTTAAAAAAAGAGGAAAATTCGAATTGGCAAACGGTGGGACCATATTTCTGGATGAAATAGGCGACATGAGCTTGAAAACTCAGTCAAAAATGCTGCGCGTTCTCGAAGAACAGAAGTTCAACCGTTTGGGGGCCAACCGCACCATCACCGTTGATGTCCGGGTTATTGCCGCCACCAACAAAGAACTCGAAAAAGAAATTGAAGAAGGAACATTCAGGGAGGATTTGTTCTATCGTCTGAACGTTGTGCCGATCGAAGTGCCGACGCTGCGGAGCCGAATCGAGGATATCCCGGTTTTGGTCGATATTTTCTTTGAGGAATTTGCGAAGCAAACTCAAAAGGAAAAAAAGAAGATGACTCCCGGTGCGCTCGATCTGCTTCGCTATTACGCTTGGCCCGGAAACGTGCGTGAGTTGAAAAATTTAGTGGAACGCCTGGCCATAATGGTTGAAAAAGAAATTATCGATATTGGAGACTTGCCCGAACCGTATAACCCCGCAGCAGGCCTCGAGAACGTTCTCGGTGAACCCGAACTGCTGGCCATCGATAATTTGAAGGAAGCCAAGAAGGTCTTTGAAAGAGAATACATTCAAAAGAAGCTCGAAGAAAACAAAAACAATATCACCAGGACCGCGGAAATACTCGGTGTCGGACGCAGTTACCTGCATAAAAAAATAAAAGAGATCATCAAGTAACCTTGCTCCTTATCGGTTAAGGAAAATATTCATTTGCGCATTATCGGCGGAAGCCTGAGAGGAAAAAACCTGGCTTCTTTGAGCGGCCGTTCGATTCGGCCGACAGCCGACCGGCTGCGGGAGTCCATCTTCAATATCATCGCTGATCGGGTTTCGAATGCCATGGTTCTGGACCTGTTTGCCGGCACTGGCGCACTCGGCATTGAAGCGCTGAGCCGTCATGCAAATGCGGCTGTTTTTATCGACAACAGCCGTGAGGCTGTAACTGTCATCTATCGCAATCTGGAGATGTGCCGGCTGCTGGGTCGGGCACGCGTCATCCTCAGCGACGTTACCCGGGGTCTCGACAGAATTCCAATGCCCCAGCTACGGTACGATCTCGTTTTCATGGACCCGCCTTACGACCGGGGTTTTGTCCAAAATGGCCTGGATTTACTCAGACGCAATCCTATCCTGGCACCCGGCCACTGTCTGATTCTCGAACACTCTTTACACGAACCGCTTCCTTTCGGTATGAAGGACTATGTGCTTCACGATCAGAGATGCTACGGAAAAACCCTTGTTTCATTTTTGGAATGTATGCTATGAACGCCCAACTGCAACCGGTCGTTCCGGTCATCTTTGTATTGCCGCCGGCAAATGGCTCTTTTCTGCAATCTTGGCGCAAATCACGCCGGAGGCGTGACTAAAAACGTGACAGGTCTGCAGAATCACTTGTGCGGCCCACGAGACTTGGCTTCCGCGCAATTTCTCGATGTTCTTGAACTTGCAGAAAAATTCACACTTCTGGATCGGAAACTGTTCCGTGCTCTTGATGCAGCCGTGCATGGGCACTAACTCAACAAGTGGCGGATAAAGGCTATGGCGAGAGTTGCGATATATCCGGGGTCTTTTGATCCGGTTACCAACGGTCACCTGGACATCGTCAAGCGGGGATTGAAACTTTTCGATAAGATCATCGTCACCATTTTGTACAACCCTGGAAAGGAAACCCTTTTTTCAGTGGAAGAACGGCTGGGCATGCTCCGGGAGAGCTTGAAGAGTCTATCGCATATCGAAATCGATCGTTACGATGGTCTTTTGGTGGACTATGCCGCCAACCGTAAAGCCCATGCGATTCTGCGCGGCATGCGGGCCGTTTCGGATTTTGAGTACGAGTTCCAGATGGCCCTTATGAACCGACGCCTCAACCGTGAAATCCAGACGGTTTTTTTGATGACCGGCCTACGCTGGATCTTTACCAGCTCTTCCATTATCAAGGAAGCGGCTCGGTTCGGCGGCAACATTGAAGGCATGGTGCCGCCGCTCGTGCTCGAAAAATTGAAAATAAAATTCGGCCAAAAGCAGGATGGTTCTTGACGGCGAATCCGCTGTCGTCAGGTGCATTTCGGTTCTTCTCTCTTTTCCCCAATCGCTATAGTTGAGCAATTGCAAGCCGGATCTTTCAAAGCTCTGCGGGTCAAGGGCCTGGATCTCAAGCGACATTTTTATCTGACCCGCCATAAACATCGCAGTCTTTCCCCACCGACTCAGGCTTTTGTAACCTACCTGGCGCAAGCCGTGGCCGAAACGGACCATATGAGTGGCCTTCCCATAGGTCAAAATACTGTAAGCGTTCACAGCGCATCGCATCTGATATGTTGTCGGACTTAGAAAAAGCGCTTGAGGACGATGAAGCCGACGATCAACAAAACCGTAAAGGCAACGGCCAGGATGTTAAAATATTTGTCGATAAAACCCTGGATGCGGGATCCGAAAATATAAATCAACCCGCCGACAAGAAAAAAACGGGCCGAGCGGGACACGAGCGGATTCCCTGCATGAACTGCCAACCGATCAAATAGCCGAAACAGCCGCCGAGAACCGAGCCGATTGATGAAATAAGAGCGAATTTTAGTGACTTGCGAGGCAGCGCAACTGCGAGGGCAATCAACAGGACATCCGGTGGTATCGGAAAGAAGGAAGACTCGCTAAAAGCGAGCAGGAAAAGTGCCCATGAACCGTAGGGGGTTTCGGCCCAATGCAGGACCCAGTCGTAAATTTTGCGTAACATTCAGCGGTCGCTCCAACCTTTTTCTCCGACCAGTTTGACAAAGCGACAGCCGCCGAGATTGCTCCGATGAAATCCGTCTCTGTTTTTTACTGTTTTAACCAATTCCTGTGCGTGCTGATCGCCGACCGGGACCACCATTCGTCCATTTTCGGCCAACTGGTCGATCAAAGAACCGGGAATTCGTGGGGCACCGGCGGTGACGATGATGGCGTCGAACGGACTTTCTTCCAGCCAGCCGACGGTACCATCTCCGAAGCGGGTGATAATGTTGTGATATCGGAGGTGGTCGAAAATCCGACGGGCTTTTATGAGAAGTGAATGGATGCGCTCGATGGTGTAGACCCGATAGACGATTTCCGCCAGGATGGCGGCCTGGTAACCCGATCCGGTCCCGATTTCAAGCACTCGGTCATTTTTCGAAAGCTGCAGCGCCTGGGTCATTTCGGCAACGATGTAAGGTTGCGAGATGGTCTGCTGATCCCCTATGGGAAGGGGAAAATCACCATAAGCCTGGTCTCTTAATGCTTCACTGACAAAAAGATGACGGGGCACCTTGCGCATAGCTGCGAGGACTTTCTGATCGGTTATACCGCGCGTTTCAATCTGGCGTTTGACCATTTCTTCGCGCTGGCGATCGAATTTTGTCGATTCTTTCTCTATCATGCACGCTTTCCGGAAAAAACTCCGAGGAGTCGCTGACGGCAATTTAACATCGCCGCCTCAAAACAAAAATCCGGTTCTTTTTCTATCATTTTCGACAATTTGCGTCAATACGTCATATTTTGTAGATGATGCGTTTGTCGGTAATGATGATATCCACGTGCTTATCGTGGGATTCAATTGGTACCTGGGGAATGATTTGATAGTCCAAGGCCAGAGCCACCTTGCGGGTTGTTACCGGCAGGTGCGGGATGAGCCGGTCGTAATATCCGTCTCCCGATCCAATTCTCCCGCCTTTTTCGTCGAACGCAATACCCGGGATGATGGCGATGTCGATGCAGTCGATCGGCACGGTGCGGCATTTTCCCGGGTCAGGCTGCAGGATGCCGTTTTGACCGGGTTTCAAGTCTTTTGCGAAGTCGTCAATTTTAAACAGTTTGAATTTCTTGGTGTCGGTTTTAACCAGAGGAAGTACGACGATCTTGTTTTGGTCGAATGTTCGCCGGATAATTCCAGAGGACTTCACTTCGTTCTGAGAATCAACGTACAGCAGGGCAATTTTAGCCTCGAGAAAATTGGCGAACTCAAAAAGGCGGTTTTCAATCAAGCTGGTTTTTTCAGCCAATTCGTCTACGGACAGTTTTCCGATCGCTTCAGCAATCTCTTTTCTGATATCAGCCTTTGTTTTTTGAATCTCTTCCATAACTGGTATTCCCTCGTCGGAATTTCATTGGTTAAAAGGCACCTTCGAAATGCGTCAACCTGTATTCATCATTGACTAATCTGTAACATAATGTTAGAGATTTACAATTATTTAGCCATTTACGGCCGGATGTCCGACGGCAACGGACAACCGGTTTTCAATCCTGCCTGATCGTGCGGTTCATAAATACTGCCACAATTTAGAATTTCGACTGTAAAACGTAGTGAACGGCCTCCTTTTAAACAAGAACATACCGAAAAAACAACAATTAATATAGGGCCAATATGTTGGAAATCAAGTTCATCAGGCAGAATTTATCCGATGTGAAGCGGGCACTGGAGGCGCGACACTCGGAACTCGATATCAGTGCGTTCCAAACGGCCGATGAACTTCGGCGCGGCGTTCTTGTTGAACTCGAAGAACTGCGTCACCAGCGCAACCGAGTGTCCGATCAGATTGCCAACTTGAAGAAAGACGGTGAAGATGCAAAGGCTCTCGTTGAGCAAATGCGCGCAGTGTCAGCCAATATAAAAATGCTCGAACAAGAGGTGGCGGTGCACCAAGAAATGCTCGACAAGATCCTGCTCGAAATTCCGAACATACCGCATGCCTCGGTTCCGCTCGGCAAGGATGCTGCCGACAATTCACTTGTCAAACAGGAGGGGACACCACCTCACTTCGAATATGACGCTCAAGCCCATTGGGACATAGGGACAAGACTCGGTATCCTCGACTTCGAGCGTGCCGCCAAGATCACAGGCGCTCGCTTTCCTCTGTACATCGGCACCGGGGCCCATCTTGAAAGGGCCTTGATCAATTTCATGTTAGACATGCATGTCTCAGAGCATGGATACACCGAGGTCCTGCCGCCGTTCGCCGTCAACCGACAGAGTATGACCAACACCGGGCAACTGCCGAAATTCGAACAGGATCTCTTCAAGTTCGAGGGCTGGGACTACTTTATGATACCGACCGCCGAAGTACCGCTTACAAACCTACACCAGGGAGAAGTGCTGGATGAAAGCCGGCTGCCGATTTATTACACGGCCGTCACCCCCTGCTTCCGATCCGAGGCCGGTTCATACGGTAAGGATACGAGAGGACTGATCCGACAGCATCAATTCAACAAGGTCGAAATGGTAAAATTGGCGCAACCGGAGGTGTCCTATGATGAACTTGAAAAAATGCTGACCAATGCCGAAGCCGTTCTCCAGCGGCTGGGGCTGCCCTATCGAGTCGTTTCACTTTGCTCCGGCGACATTGGGTTCTCCGCTGCCAAGACCTATGACCTCGAAGTCTGGATGCCGGGTCAAGGTGCCTACCGCGAGATCTCGTCTTGTTCCAATTGTGAGAGCTTTCAGGCACGGCGGGCCAACATCCGTTTTCGGCGAAAGGGGAAAAAAGGTACGGAGCTCGTTCATACTCTTAACGGTTCCGGGCTCGCAGTGGGGCGCACCGTTGCAGCGGTTTTGGAAAATTATCAGCAGGCCGACGGCAGTGTGGTTATACCCGAGGCGCTGCGACCCCATATTGGCGGCATGGAAGTCATAAAATCTTGAGAATAGAAGACATCCCCGAAGACATTCGTCCTTACATTCTGCCGCAGCCCTCCGGTGATCCCGTCTACCACTGCCTGGGGTGCGCTGCGGAATACAGCATCGAGAAACTGCTCTACACCTGCCCGCAATGCCGACAAGTGTTGCTGATTGTCGACCGCAACATCGATCGACTGCGAGCAATTCCGGGAGGGACCTGGCAACAGATACTCGACTACCGCAAGATGCTCACCCTTCCGGCTCTAAAAGGCATCTACCGTTATCACGAATTTATCGGTTCGGCCATCCCACTGGAATCCGTCGTCTACCTGGGAGAAGGTCACACCCCGGTGATCGAGGCCAACGCTTACATGCAGAAAAAAGCCGGCCTCCGGTTTTATGTCAAAAACGACGGACAGAATCCAAGCGCATCATTCAAGGACCGGGGTATGGCCAGTGCGCTGAGCTACATTAATCACCTGATCCACCAGGGCCTGGTATCCGAAGTGCTGGCAGTGTGCGCCTCCACCGGCGACACTTCGGCCGCAGCCGCTTTGTACGCGTCTTATCTGAATCCCCACATCAAGTCTGCTGTATTGCTGCCCCACAAAAAAGTCACCCCCCAACAACTTTCTCAGCCGCTCGGAAGTGGTGCGACCGTTTTTGAAATCCCGGGGGTCTTCGACGATTGCATGAAAGTCGTCGAACGACTGGCAGACGAATACGATGTCGCGTTGCTCAACTCGAAAAACGCTTGGCGAATATTGGGACAGGAATCCTATTCCTATGAGATCGCCCAGGATTTTGAGTACGACCTGCGCGACAAAGTCGTCATCCTGCCGATCGGCAATGCCGGAAACATTACGGCCGTGATGAACGGGTTCTTAAAGTTCTATGAAGCCGGAATCATCGGCGACTTGCCGAAGATCATCGGCGTGCAGTCTCAACACGCCAATCCGGTTTACCGGTACTACCTTGAACCGAACCGGTCAAAGCGAAAGTTTGTGCCAGTTACGGTCAAACCGAGCGTGGCCCAGGCGGCTATGATCGGCAATCCGGTGTCCATGCCAAGGGTCATCCACTTGGTGGATCGCTATAATGAGGGAGCCGGACGGCAGAGGGTTTTTTTCGTCGAAGTGACCGAGCAGGCCATTATGGACTGGGAACTGCTGGCCAATCGCAACGGTCATATTGCTTGCACTCACGGCGGGGAGTCCTTGGCCGGCCTGGTGACTGCACGGGAACAGGGTCTGGTCGACGGCGACGACATTGCGGTTATCGATTCGACTGCCCACGCTTTGAAATTCGCCGGTTTTCAGCAGATGTATTTCGAACAACAGTTCCCGCCGGAATACGGCATCACAGTCGATCCGCAGTTGGTCAACGCACCATTGTACCTCTACCTGCAAGACCTGGAAAAGTTACCGGCGCCCGGAAATCCTTTGAATGGTCTCGATCTCGACCTTTTCGTGCAGCGTGTGTCCGAGGAGATCGCAGATAGATTAAATCTGAAAAAACCTTGAGCGCTTTGCGGTCCCGTGCAGTTGGCGGGGGGCTGCCGGCGTCTAACCGACCGCTGAGGGAAAATAAATATGAGAAAATATCGAATATTGTGGGTAGCTTGTGTACTTTTGCTCATTGCCTGCACTGCTGACCGGACCGATTTACGTAAAAGGGAAGTCGCCTACAGGGACCTCGGCAAGCAATACTATCTGGCCAGTGATTTTACGAGCGCCTTGAAGTATCTGCTGGAAGCCGAAGAGATGAATCCCGATGATCACATTCTTCAGAACAGAATTATCTCGGCCAGGTTTACCTGGCTAAAGGCAAACCCGAACTGGCCGTCACACATTTCAAAAAGGCTTTGCAGCTTAAACCCGATTATGCAGTTGCCAAGAACAACCTCGGGGTTGCCTACCTGAATGAGCAAAAGTATGACGAGGCAATCGCTATTTTCAAAGAAGTCTCCGGCGATCTGTTGTATGCTACACCGCACTATCCGCTGACCAATATCGGCTATGCCTATTACATGAAGAAAGATTACAAAGAAGCGGAGATTTACTACCAGAAAGCACTGGAACTGGAATCCAGTTTCCCTCCAGCCCTAAGGGGGTTGGGGCGGACTTATCTGGCCATGGGAAAGGGCGCCGCGGCAATAGCGGCATTGACCACGGCCATCGACAGCGACCCGACGTCTGCAGAAGCCTACTACGAACTCGGAGAATCCTATCTTTTAGTGCAGAACCCTGCCAAGGCCAAGGCCGCTTTTCAGAAAGCCGTTCAGCTCAAGCCGGATTCTCCCGAGGCCAAGGCCGCAAGGAGTGCATTGATGAAGCTGCACAACATCCCTTAACGCAGGTGGCGGCTGGATCCAAATAAAAAAATCGTAACCGTTCACAGGGTTCTAAATTCCGATGCGCTTCAAACCACCTAATTGTGAGCGTTTACAGGGTGCCGCCCCGGTGAAATAGGCTTCGCATTTCACGGGGCAGGCAGATGCAAGGCGTCGGGCGCGCAGACGTACTTTTGTACTTCAAGTGCCCGACAACAAAGTAGATGCGGTCTGACGCTGCTCGAGCTGAACGATGCGCGGGGTGATGAAGATCAGCAGTTCATTGTTGGTGGTGTTTTCGTTCTGCGTTTTGAACAACCAGCCCATCAGTGGGATGTCCTTGGCTCCCGGCCAACCCGATTCAGATTCCTGTTCGTTTTTCTTTATAATACCGCCGATAACAATCGTGTCGCTGTCGTTGACCAGCAGCTCGGTCTGGGCTTCGTTGACGTTGAGAGACGGAACGCCCAGGGTGATGGTGCCGATGTCATTTTTGGTGATGTAGATTTTCATCAGGATACGGTCATCCGGGGTTACCGTAGGGGTGACTTCCAGCAGCAGGTCGATATTTTTAAACTTTACCGTCGCATTGCCGGATGAATCTCGTTCCAGGTAAGGCCATTCGACGCCCTGCTTGATTCTGGCTTTCTTGTTGTCGAGCGTAACGATCTTGGGTGCGGTGATGATTCGGCCCTGTTTGTTGGCCTCCACGGCGTTGAGTGTGGCGTCCAGCGTCAATGGCGTCCCGGCCAACTTAGTGAAATTGAATCCGATTGTCGATGAAGCGTTCGATGGGAAATTCATGGCCACGTCGCCGGCAATAGTATTAAGGCCACCTGTCGGGCCCCAACTCACATTCCATTCGATGCCTAGTTCCATCGCGAATTCTTCGCTGACTTCGACCACGCGGGCCTCGATGATGACCTGCGGCGTTACGGTGTCGATGCGGCTGACGATTTCTTTGATCTGAGCGATCTTGGAGACGGTGTCGGTGACGATCAGCTGATTGTTGCGCTGGTCTACGCTGATGCTGCCACGGTCAGGCGTCAGAACTTTTTGAGCCAACGGCAGGACTTCGCCTTTGGCATCCGAATAATTAACCGCAATGTATTCGGTGACCAGAGGCTCGAGCGCCTTGACCACCTCTTGAGATTTCTGTTCGGCGGCGATCTTATCCTGTTTGGCCTTTTCTTCTGCCGTAAGGGTCGAAAGGGTGGCAATCCGAATGATATCGCCCTCATAAACCATGCCGAGGCGGTTCATTTTTAATACAAGATCCAGAACTTGGTCCCAGGGAACCGGTTTTTCAAGGGTCAGGGTGACATTGCCGGTGACATCTTTGTCGATGGCGAAGTTCTTACCGCTGATTTCCCGGATGATGCGGAACACGTTCTTGATGTCGGTCTCATAAAAATCAAGGGCTATTTTTTCTCCGGTAAACACCTTGTGCGCCCCATAGGTGGTCACGGTCGGTGCTTTGTGTGAGGTTACTGCAGCCATTTGCATCACCGGCTCCGGAGCAGGTGGCTGCAAGGCCGGTGCAGCGATGGGCGGCGGAGTTGTTGAGGCGTTCGACTCGCGTTCCGGGGCTGCCGTTCCTAAGGCCGGTGATCCGGCTTCGGTTTGGGCCAAAATCTTTTTCCAGTCCGGCAAATTGGCCTCTTCGAGTGGTTGCGGCGCCACTGACGACGGGCCGAAATGAATCATCAAAATGTCGTCCTTTTGCTCGACATCGTAATTCACAGCTTCGCGCAGTTCGATGGCGACCAGCGTCGTTTGCGGCATCGATTTCTTGTAAACCGGGGTGATGCGGTTGACGGCACTTTCGAAACGCGTCGTTATCAGGGGACGATCGCGATATTTCGGAAGCTTGGTATCGAAGAGTTTCAGTTGCAGGAGTTTATCGGATGAATTTTTCAATTCGTATTTGATCGGCCGGGTGGTACCGACAATAATGGTCGATTGTCCAGCTTCTTCGCTCATAAAGTCAATACGGTTCACCCATGCTTCTTTTTCAGTCCGGGCAACCGAGGTGGCGGTAGGCGCAGGCCGGGAATCGGAAACAACGGCTGTTACCGTTTTTTCTTCAATCGGTTTAACCACGGTTTCCGGTTTTTCGGCAGCGATAGTGACCGCCGCCTGCGGTTCACTTCCGACCTGGATCGTCATTCCGGAAGCTAACGGTTGGGCTGTGTAGTTCTTCAGGTAGGTCTTTTCCGTGTCGATGACCAGGCGGATCTTGTCGGGATAGCCGTAATAGCGAGCCTGCCGGATCCATTTGGTGTTCGCCGATACCACCTGTTCTCCTTTGTGGGTACTTTTCAGGTTCGGAATGTCAAACACGATACGAGCCGGATTGTAGAGCACGAAGGATTTATAGTTTTCGATAGTTCCATCTGCCGTTAAATTGAGGCGTGTCCGGTCATCGGTCTCCACGACGTATACGCCTTCGAGGTGGGCGGCCGGCTTTGTGTCTGCAGTCGCAGCGACCGGACCTTCAGATGCACGTTGCGAATCGCCGACGATGGGGGCTGTAAGCGGCTTGACGAATTCGATTCGAATACCGGTTTCATCATCCACTACCTCGTAAGGTACATCCTGCTTCAGGGCGATAAAAAGCCGGGACATGTCCTGATTTTCACTGATCTGTGACGCCTCGATAGATTCTATGAGTGAGTTTTCCGTTACGGCTTGTTGAGCGACGGCGCTGTCGATTTCGGTTCCTCGAAAGTAAAATAGAACGCCCAGAGGGAAATCCTGCTTAACGGATGTATAGGTGAGTTGGCTGTTGCCTTCAACCTGCACAACGCAGGATGTCGCATTCTCGGTGACCATAATCGCCGAGATGCTCTTGGCGCTGGTGGCCGCCTGCTGTTCGCCGGGCGCTTCTTTTGCCACTGGTTTGTTGGCGGCACACCCGCCTGACAGTCCAAGCACGGCAATCAGAAAAATGACCAGTGCTGCGCGTTTTTTGAATCTTACGATTAAGGTGCTCATGTGATCATTCTCCGGGGGGTTTCGGGAGTACGAGTTCTTTATTACGGATTGTCGGTTTGCCGACAACGTCTTCTATTTCTTCCTCTACGATGACCCGATCATTTTTAATTTCGGTCACCTTCCCTGAATTCACTCCGATATAGGTCCCTTCCTTGATGATATAGCCCTTTCCAGAGGCTTCCTGCACCAGTGCCCGGTTGCCGCTGGAGGCCAAAATGACGCCTACCAATTTCAGTTGACCCAGGTCGATAGTTTCCAGTGGTGTCCGGGGAACCCGCTTTTTCCTTTTTGATTCGGACGGCGCAAGTTCGGGCTCGTCTTTGAAAAGCGGTTCGAACGGGTCGATCTTGCCCAACGGGTTGTATGGCAGCGGATCGCCGTTCTTCGTTCTATCGACAATTGAGGGCGGTCTATCTTCGGTGACTGTTACGGTCCACGATTGCGGCCGGTTCGGCGGCCTCAGCCGAAGACGTCCCTTGAGAAGGCGATGGGTCTGCAGCGTCTTCAACTGCGTCGGGTATCGGCGGCGCTGCGGTCGTGGCAACAACCGTAGATACGGGCTTCACCTGCCGGGGTTCGGTGAGGCCGGTAGTCGAAACTTTCGGTGCCGGTGATTTTTGCGTCATCACCAACGAACTATTTTTCCCCGACGGCGCAGACGCAAGGTCCGATTTCACTCTGGGCTCGGTGCCGGTAGTCATCGCAGCCGGCTTCGGCCGTGCGTTTCGCACCGTTTCGGTTTTGGCGATATCGGCCTTGGGCGACAGAGTGGGAACGACTACGTTAGGCTTTTTATCGCGGGATGCCAGCGGTATCTGGATCTTTTTCCGCACCACCGCAGGCTTTGCGAGCGCCAAAGCCTGGTTGCCCCAGGTCCCGGTCGCCGCAACAAGAAAAGACAACATGGTCAGTGAAATGATGCCGCGCAGTGTATTCATAGCTGATCGTTTCTGATGTTTTTGAAAAGGGTTATTTTTTCTTTCTTGACTTCTTTTTATTCTTTGCCGGCTTGTTCTCGATAAACTTATACGTCACGGCGGTGCATGATGTGGTCAGGGACAAGTTGCCCTTGGCCGGTTTCATGGAAATGTCTCGGATATTGACAACACGCGATAATCTGGCGACACGGTCGAAAAAGATGGCGATGTTATGAAATTTGCCGGTTACTTTCATGACGACGGGAATTTCTGCATAAAAATCTTTCGTTATCTCGCCCTTCGGCTGAAAAAGGAGAAACTCCAGCCCGGAATCTTTGCCGGAATCTGAAATGCTGGTTAACAGTGACGGAATTTCTTCTTTTTCCGGCAAGGATTTCATGACGATTTTAAATTGTTCCTCTGCATCCCTCATCTTCTGTTGAAACTTTTTCAGGTCCTTGGCATTTTTCTTAGCTGTTTGAAGCTCTTTGTCCAATTTCGCCAGTTCTTTTTCGAGTGTGGCGATGTTCTCGTATTTGGGCATGTAGAACAGGAAAACAGCCACGCCGATGAAGACCAGAAATATGCCGCCACTGATCAGGAGTCTGTAGAGCTTCGAAAGTTTTTCGATCTTATCGACAAGAGGTTCAAAAGCGTCTAAAGAAAGAGAGGTCTTTTTCATGATTATGTTCTTTTCTTTTGCTCTGTTTTCGGTGTGTTGGGTACTGATTTGCTGCAAGTGATGGAGAATTTTTTCAGCCCCGAGCCTTTGACCACATGTTTCTGAATGGTTTGCAGGCGCACGGATCCGAACAACCCGGTACCTTCCAGACGGGTCATAAAATCGGCAATTGTCTTGTTATCCAAGGCGATGCCGTCGATCCTAACATTTTGGGGCTCGTCGTTGAATGACGTAAACCACATCCGATTGGCGATGATTTTTCCCGACATGTTGTCGAGCATCTCGACCGGTTCGAACCGATTGGTTTCCAGCTTGCGGATGACTTCGGTTTTCTTCTCCAGAACCGCAAGTTTTTTCTTTATGTCCTCGATCTGTTTGGTAATTTTCTGAAATTTTGCGACCTCAATTTTCGTGGCGTTCACGTCGG
>JARROL010000210.1:0-5039 GCA_037383965.1 Desulfobacterales bacterium
TGATGCACCTGAAACAGCGCCGGATGAAAAGGCGGCGCCGGCCGCGAGCGGTACGACTTAGTTTCCGTCCCAAAATGGCTCTTCTCGAAAAAGGGTCACGGTAAGAATTAATGCCATACAATTGCGCCGGATTATGGTTTGTCTACAAGGTTCATCCATCTGCGCATTCGGGATACGTGTGGGTGGATATAACGCAGTAGACGGGCCATAAAACAAGCAATTGATGGAATTATCTTTTGACGGGGCCCAAATTATGAGGCGTCAACCGCACCAACGTCTGAAAAGGTCTTCGGAATTGACATTGTGGCGCACGACAGTGCGCCTCCTCACCTTTTCTTGGTTTCCGTAATCTTGCAGAGATGACGTCTGTTTGGCCCTGGCGGTAGCACCGTTCCCGCAGCCGGAGCGATAACCGACGCCGCCCATTTGGTAAGCATACGTTTCAGTGATCGTCCATGACAATAAAACGGCTTCTGATATTCGCGCCGCTGGTATTGATCGTCATCCTACTCCAGTCTTACTACTGGGTCCCCACCTACGAACAGGAAACACGCGGAAATCCCGACCGGCTCAGCACTTACGTGAGCGCTTCAACCGGTGATGCCAGTCTGCTCAACCCCATTCTTTCGGCCGATTCGGCCAGCAGCGAGATCGAGTCCCACGTTTTCGAGGGCCTGATCGACCGTGACCAAAACCTGCGCTTTCGCGGCCGGGTGGCATCCGGTTGGGAACTCTACGAAGAGGCTTACTTCTACGTCAACCCGCAAGTGTCACCGTCCGGCACCGATACGACCGACCCGCAATCCGTAGCCGACCTGATCCGCAGCGCCAAAGCCTCGAACGCGCCAATGGATTCGAGCCTGAGAGCGACGCTCGACCGAATCACCGACACCACCGTTTTTCCGCCGCATCGGTTTACCGCGACCCGCAAAGCCACAGACGCAACGACGACGTCGCCCGCAGCGGACATCACATTCACGGTCGATGCACCGGCCCGCATCAAGTTGAGACTCAGCGAAGTCGACCAGGATCTTTTCGACCACTTGCGGAGCCTGCTCGGCGAATCCTACTTCGAGGCATTTGAGAGTGCCCGTTACCTGCAGCCCGACCAACCGTTGCCGGCCGAACGTCTGGAAGCCTATGCCAAAGACATCCTGCCGCCCACGGAACAGAATCCGGTTATCGTTTTTCATCTCCGGGAGGGTGTCCGATTTCACGACGGCCATCCGGTGGAGGCCGACGATGTGCGCTTCACCTACGACGCCATCATGAACCCCCAAAACCTTTCACCCCGCACCAGCGATTACGAACCGGTCAAAACGGTGGAGGTCATCGACCCGCTCACTGTCCGAATCGTTTACAAGCGGCTCTACTCACCGGCCATCGGTACCTGGCAGATGGGCATTTTGCCCGAACATCTGCTCAACCGCGAGGCCTTACGCAATGAGGCACTTGCGCGCGGTCTTGACCCGCAGAATTTCAGCGTGCGCGACAGCAGCTTCAATCGCCGTCCGGTCGGTTGTGGCCCCTTCAAGTTCAAAGAGTGGCAGTCGGATCAATACATTATTTTGGATCGTTTTCAGGAATACTGGGACGGACCCCCCAACTATAAGACCTTTGCTTATCGCATCATCCCCAACGTTCTCACACAGGAGATGGAATTTTACGCGGGCACCGTCGACAGCTATTCAGTCCAGCCCTATCAGGTGGCGCGTCTGCGTGCCGACCCTCTTTTTCAAAGCTTTTCAGGGCTCTCCTACGGCTACACCTATATCGGCTACAACATGCGTCGTGAGCCTTTCAATGACCGCAGGGTGCGCCTGGCCCTGGGCATGGCCATCAATGTCGACAAGATTATCAAGTACGTGCTCTATGGCCAGGGTGAGCGCATCACCGGACCTTTTCCAAAGCAGACCGATTACTACGACAAAAAGATCCCGCCGGTCCCTTACGACCCGCAAGAGGCGCTGCGATTGCTGGCGGAGGCGGGATGGAAACGCAACGCCCAGGGGTGGCTGGAAAAAAACGGCAAACGTCTGTCCTTCACACTGATCACCAACAGCGGAAACGACATCCGCAAGTCCATCCTGGCGATTGCCCAGGATGCCTGGAAGCAGATCGGCATCGATGTCAGCACCGACCTGCTGGAGTGGTCGGTGTTTATCCAGGAGCGGGTCAACAAGCTCGACTTCGATGCCATCGTTCTGGGATGGTCTATGGGCATCGATCCCGACCTCTATCAGATCTGGCATTCCAGCCAGACCCAACCGAACCAACTCAACTTTGTCGCCTTCAAGAACAAGGTGGCGGACGATTTAATCGTCAAAATCCGACAGGAATACGACCATCAAAAGCTGGTGTCCGATTGCCATCGACTGCACGACATCATTGCCGAGGAGCAACCGTATACCTTTTTGTACGTCGGCAAATGGACGGCCGTGCTGGATAAGCGCATCGTCATCGAGACCGTTAATGACGACGGTCAAACTGTCTATGAAAAAATCACACCGACCAAGACCGGTAATTTTATGTTTTACTTTAACAAATGGATAAAATTACCTGAAGTTCCAGTATTTAATTCTGAAGGATAACGGAACTAAATGATCTCGTTCATCGGGCGCAGCTTCATCCAGAAAATCGTCACCTTGTTTTTCGTGTCGGTGGTGTCGTTTTTGATAATTCACCTGGCGCCAGGGGAGCCCAGCCAGGTCGACCCGATGAATCCCAAGTTCACCCCCGAAATGGTGCAGCGGTTTCGCCAGCAGTTTCACCTGGATAAACCGCTGTATACTCAATATCTGCTGTTTTACAAAGATCTTTTCACAGGCAAGACCGTTTCGTGGAAAGACAATCAGTCGGTCCTTAAAAAAATCTGGGATCGCTTCCTCAACAGTCTGCCCCTTTTCGTGGTCGGCACCCTGCTGACCTGGACGCTGTCTTTCCCGGTGGGTATCCGTGCGGCCATCCGCCGCGGCAGTCTGTTTGACCAAGGCTCCACGTTTGTGGCCTATTTCCTGATCTCCATCCCCGGTTTTTTCTTTGCCTATCTGCTCATCATTTTAGTGGTGACACATTTCCAGGTGCCCGTCATCGGCATGCGGACCTTCGGTATGGGCGACACCTCCCCGATGCACATGATCATGGACCGTATCTGGCACTTGTTGCTGCCCTCGATCCTCGGCGCCACCGGCGGAATAGCTGTTCTGTCACGCTACGTCCGCAGCCAGATGCTCGAGGTCGGAGGCCAGGACTACATTCGTACGGCCAGGGCGAAAGGTCTGCCGCCCGACGACGTCAATTACCGCCATGCCCTGCGCAACGCCCTGCTGCCCTTTGTGACGATGTTCGGACTGATCCTGCCGGGACTGATCGGCGGCTCGGTCATCATCGAATCGATTTTCTCCTGGCCCGGTATGGGCCGCATGGCCTATGAAGCAATCCTGGCCAGAGATTACCCGGTCATTTTAACGGTCAATTTCATATCCGCGGTCTTGGTGCTGATCGGGACCTTTATATCCGACCTCCTGTACATGGTGGTCGACCCTAGGATTCGGTTGTGATGCAAACCCGGCATCCGGTGCCACCCACACCGGAAAACACACTCGAACGTCCCCAGACCCCCAGACGCAGCCTCTGGCAACAGTTTTGGTCGATCTTCAAGCAGAACCGCCTGGCGGTGGTCGGAATGGTGTTTTTTCTGTTGTTTTTTGCGACTGCCGTTGTCGGTCTGCTGCTGACCTCCGGCACCAAACCGTTTCTCGACCCGTCAATCATCCGGCTCCAGGAGAAACTGCGCCCCCCCTTCTCCAGGCCAAACCTGGCATCGCTGCAGCCCGATGAAGTTCCGGCCTTCGGGGTCTATCTGCTTGGCACCGATGAGCTGGGGCGGGACGTTTTCGCCCGCATGCTCCAGGGCGCATGGGTGTCTCTGACGGTCGGTTTTGTGGCCGTCGGAATATCGGTCATCATCGGAATTTTTCTCGGGGGTATCGCCGGATATTTCGGTCAGAACCACGTCCGGCTGGATCACGTCATCGTTGCGGGCGTGCTGATGGTCGGCGGCGTCTTGCTCGCCATAAAGCCCATCTGGGGTGCGGTACTGCTCTTCTTGGGAGGCATCTTCGCTCTTTGGCTGTTTTTCGGCCGAAGCCGTACGGGACAGGGACATGAATCCACGCCCGCAACGGGGCTGCTCAACTTCAAGACCCTTACCATCGACACATTGATCATGCGACTGGTGGACATCATGCTCTGCTTCCCGACGTTCTTTTTGATCCTCACGGTGGTGGCCCTTTTGCCGGCCAGCATCTACAACATCATGATCGTCATTGGCCTGACCAGTTGGATGGGAACTACCCGTTTCGTGCGTGCCGAATTTCTCGCCCTGCGCGAACAAGACTTCGTCGCCGCCGTCCAAGCCTTGGGCGTCGGTAATCTAAGAATTATTTTCCGCCACATGATGCCCAACGCCGTCGCACCCGTCTTGGTGTCGGCCACCCTCGGCATTGCCTCGGCCATCCTGACCGAAGCCGGTCTGAGCTTTCTCGGCTTCGGCGTTCCGCCGCCGCATGCCACCTGGGGCAACATCCTGTCGGACGGTCAAAACTTCATCTTCGATGCCCCTTGGCTCACGTTTATTCCGGGCATCGCCATTCTCGTGGTCGTACTGGCGTTCAACCTCTTCGGGGAAGGCCTGCGCGACGCACTGAACCCAAAGCTGCGGGAGCGGTGATGTCGGTTGGACCCGTTAAGCTGGTTGAGCCCGTTAGCCCGTTGCCGGTTCAGCCTTATCGACACATAGTGGGTGACACGCTTTTGTTGATTGCAAAACAATCGAAATGCGATACCGAATCGTTAAAACCATTCAAGTTAAAGATATAGTATGCGGCAGCCAACCGACTTAACCGACTCAACCGGCTAAACCGGCTAAACGGGCTCAACCGGCTCAACGGACCCAACGGACTAATGAACAAAGAGATCCTGCTATCGGTCGAGAACCTCAAGGTCCACTTTCACGGCGCCGAAAACAGCGTGGCGAA
>JARROL010000211.1:0-5025 GCA_037383965.1 Desulfobacterales bacterium
ATTTGACTGCTCTGAAATCCCTTGCCGAAGAAAAAGGCTTCCGCCTCATCAGAGATCAAAACCTGACGCCGTATTTACGCCTCGGCCGTCCGCGCGACAAGGCAATTTCCTTGCTGGTAAAATTTCTTGGCTTTTTGATGGAGCGCGATACGTATCTAAGGTCCCTGTTGGGAGGGGATGCCCGACAAAAATGTTACCGGGAAGGTCTGATCCATTACCGGCTTCTGGTATTTGAAAAAATGCGAAGTTTCAGCAGTGCTTTCACATCCTCTGTTGCCTGAAAGGACAGTCGAAACAACCGTACTTCAGCCGCAGGCGAAGACCAAGGCATAAAACAGACCGGCCAATAGGTAGACCAGCGCAGCCCTCTTCGGTTTTGGGCATCAAATAGCCAGCCAATGGTCCACCATTTCCGATCTCGCACGAACTTAAAGATAAAGTCTTTCTTGTGTGATCAATGGGTTATGAGCCTGATGCCCATCACTTCTCAGCCGGCGCTAAATGTTCCGGCACCTGCACGGCCACCACCTCTCCGCGGGCACAGACCTGGCCGCCGGCCAGAAGCTGCGAAGATACCACCACTTTGCGCCCCTTGATCTCCTTGACCCGGGCCCGAACCTCCAGCGGACCATCGATCGGCGTGGGTCGCAGATAATCGACGTGCAGGGCGGCGGTCAGAAACCGCAGCGGCGGGTCGGTATTCATCGCCCGTCCTTCGGCCCGATAGGCCGCCGCCGCGGCGGTGCCGGTGGAGTGGCAGTCGATCAGCGAAGCGATCAAGCCGCCGTAAACGAATCCGGGAATCGCGGTGTGATACGGCTTAGGATCGAACCGGCACACGGTTTCCTCGCCGTCCCAGTAGCTTTTGATCTGAAGACCGGAACTGTTGAGCCGCCCGCAGCCGTAACAGTGGCTGGAATAATCCGGATAATAATCCTGAAAGGCTTTTTCCATTTGTGATCCATCCTTTTGGTCAAGGGCCCCAGAAAAAAATTAATTCCACACCTTGCTTGTCTTTTGGTCCGTCTACTGCGTTACATCCGCCGACACGTATCTCGATATGCGCCGCTGGATGTGCCTTGTAGACGAACCCAAATCCGGCGCAATCTTGTGGACTTATTTCTTACCGTGACCCTAAGATTCCGGAAAACTGTCCGGCGCAGCGGTCGGTGCATTTGAAATCCGGCCTCCATCGGCCACACCGGTGTCGTCGTAGCCCTGAACACCCTCTACACCGACCAATTCACCCGTGAAACTGCCGACACGCACCTTGCTTTTGAGCTTGATGGGGATTCGACGCTCGTCCGCCGACACCCAGATCAGGATGGTGGCACCGGCCTCCTTTTCAAAAACCGGATTGACACCTTTTAGGTCCGGCTGCACCAGGAAGGTGTCGTAGGACTTATCGTTCAGGACAACCATCTCTCTTCCGATCACCTTTAAATTAGCGCGGAGTGTCCGCTTTCCGTCGGAAATCGGACGTTCGATCAGAGTTCTTTCGTGCAGAGTCAGCAGACGGGTGTAGTAAAAAGCCGACAAGGGATCGAAGGTCCCCACCAAAAGAGGCGTCTTGAGCGACTTGAGGTGGGGCTCCCGCTTCGAGTGAAAAAATGTTTCGGTTCGGTGGAAATAGGCCAGTTTGGCCTGCCAGTCGAAGTCGACCGCGACATCCTTTGTCTTGCGGCCGGTTTTTGTTCTCTGGCGGTAATGAAGCGAGCGATTCATCTGCAGTTCGGCATACGCGTCGATTCGAGTGCGGTAATAATAGAACAGGTCGAGAAAGGCGTTGGTCTTGACCTGCATCACGAAATGGTAAACGGGTGTGTCGTTGCGCCTCTCCACGGGCAGCACTTGCAGAACGGCTTCTCCTGCCGGGATGGGACCCCACTTGATTTGAAACGTCAGTTTTTCTCCCGGCGAAAAAGCCCGATAGGATTCGCCGGCCCCGGCGGCAGAAGCCAAAAGCAACAGGGCGGCTGCGCAGAAACAGGCGGTCACTCGACTGAATAAAAATGGCATGGTGGGCTATTCCAGGGATCGGGGTATTCGTATATAGTGTTTAAACGGGCAGATTGTATACGGCACGTTGAAATTCCCCCGCCAAAAAGAAAGATCAGGGACGTGGGGTTGGCGGCAACACCTCTTATGCATTGATCCAATCGAGCCTGATCATCTGACCGAGTCCGGCGCTGTGTGTCATGTCGCCGGGTGCAAAAACTCGGTTTTAATCACCTCGAACAGTTCTTCTCCCACGGCAATGCCGATATCGATAAACCTCGGTCCGTAGCGTCGGCCGGTTGCCGTGCGAAATGTTTCCCGGATTCTGGAAAGGCTCTGCAGTCCTTTCGGAAAACGCGCCACGAAATCCTCGAACGGCGGATTTTGGAAGAAGACCATATGCCACAGCGTATCGGTAAAATTGTCCGGTCCCCAGCGGAACTTGTCGGCATCGTAGAGGCAGTCTGAAACCATGGCACCGCGCTGGCTGTTGATCGGCACCCGCTTTTTGAAGGCCTCGTGATCGAGGATGGCCAACCGGACGTCTTCCCGCTCCTCGATCGAAAAGGGATAACCGCCGAGCAAAACCGCGGCAAATGAAGCCCCCCGGACGGCATGATCCGGTTCCTTGCGTTTGAGGTCGTGCAACAGTGCCGCGCTCTGGACGACCACCATGAGTCTTTTGAGCAATCGCGGGCTATAACCGCTGCGCTCGCCTTCGATCATCAACAGACAGCCGGCATCGAGGGCAACCTTGGTGGCATGTAGAAGACCGTGTCCGAAATCATCTTCCAATCGTTGGGCCACGAAGGAGCGCAGATCCGAGATCGTCGGCTGGGTATCGAAGGTAGAGCGGGAGAGGTTGAAAGCGCGGGAAAAATCCGTATAAAAATCAGGTGGAGGATAACGGGAAACAATCTGGCGGGCGCGTCTTTGCAACCGGGTGTATACAGTCAACATAGAAGAAACCGGCGGTTATCGACAAGCTCGTTAATCGGGCGGCCGAAACCGGTGCTGCAATGCCGCCTGGCTTCTAGCGGCAAGGAACGCAGCAAAACTCAAACCGTCAGAGAGTAAGCCCTGCCGCAGACTTTCCACCGGCCGTCTTCTTTGACAAGTTTAAGGGTTTCGTCAACAGAGTAAGTTTCGCCGATGGAAAATAAGCGACCGACAACAGTGAATATAGGATTGATATTCCGTTTCCGTTCGGCGTGGATACGCACTTCGGCTTCCGTATCGCTTTGGCTGATGATCTCGGTATGTACCGAATAGAGTCGGCTGCGCATGTAATTGCCATCAAAACCGACGACCTTTGCGTCCTCGGCCACGCGGCTCAGATAATCACCCACAACGTCGCCCTCCTCGTTGGTGGTGAAGGCACTACACAGATACTTTACCATTGCGGGGTCGAGTCCGAAGTAAGCCTCGGAGAATGCGACCGCCGTCTTGGCCGGCGTCTCACTCCGGTCGGCGAAAATCAATATAATTTGCAACATAACACCGACGACCAGTACCGCAATAATGGTAAAAAACGTGCTGCCCCGCTGCATGTGTATCTCCTCCTTTACCGTTGCATCTGTCCCGAAAAGGGTATTAAATCGGCACATTCCCGGATGATTCAAGAAAACGATGCTCCGAATCCGGCCGCATTGACCGGCGCTGCCGCTTCCCGCATCGTCTTGATGCCTTAGCCGTTCAGGCTATTAGCATGGAAAATTTTTCAAGACAAGAATTTTCTCGTAGAGGCTCCCTCTATCCCCGTCCAGCCGAAAATTAATTTGATCAGGTCTACCGATGACTCTAATATCAAATTTGATCAAATTATGACAAATAAGAAAAATTTATTTCCCACCATTAAAAAAGCTTTAATTGACTCATTTCATAGGCCCTGTTATTTTGCATATCATCTGTTAAATTTATTCATAACGCCGATGTACCACAATTATAAGGTCTTTCCAGGTTAAACGGCACCCAATTTTTTGAGACATTATAGGGCGGAGAATGATTCTAGCGGGACTCAAACTGACTTTCCTGGGCATGGCTGTTGTATTTATTTTCCTACTGCTGCTGATTCTGTGTATCAAAATTTCCTATCAGTTTTTCGCTGCTGGGAGTGCCAGAGAGATTGCCGAAATCGAAGCCGCCGAGTTGAAAAAAATGAAGAGATCGGCCTTGGCAGTGGATGATGAAAAGTTGGTCGCCATCATCAGCGCGACTATTGCGGCCCACCGTGCAAGGGAGTAACTCAGTAGATATTCATTACATATTATTTTTATTACATACTCTTTCTTGGAGATAGTGAGCGATCATGAAAAAAATTCGATTTATGGATACGTCTCTGCGCGATGGGTTTCAGTCAGTATTTGGTGCGCGCGCACTTACCGATGATTTTATTCCTGCAGTGGAAGCGGGTGTCCATGCCGGTATCAAACACATGGAGGCAGGCGGCGGCGCACGTTTTCAGGCACTTTTTATGTACTGCGGCGAATCGGCTTTTGACATGATGGATCGCTTCCGTGCAGCAGCGGGGCCGACTGTCAGTCTTCAGACCCTGGCTAGAGGAATCAACGTGGTAGCCCTTTCGGCTCAGCCGAAAGATATGATAGATCTTCACGCAAAGATGTTCAAGAAACACGGGATGACGCACATACGAAATTTCGATGCACTGAACGACGTGCACAATCTCATCTACTCGGGTGAGTGCATTAAAAATGCCGGGCTGCATCACCAGGTATGCATCACTATGATGGAACTGCCGCTGGGCTGCAGCGGCGCTCACGATGCGCCTTTTTACATTAAAACGCTTCGGAAAATATTAGACTCCGGGCTACCCTATGATTCCATTTGCTTCAAGGATGCCTCCGGAACATGCAACCCCAACAAGTTCTACGAAACCATCAAGACCGCACGAGCGCTTCTGGGGAAGGATGCAATCATATGGGCCCATAGCCATGAAACCGCCGGTGTGGGAATCACACAGTACAAGGCCGCCATCGAGGCCGGTTGTGACGGTGTGGACCTGGCCCG
>JARROL010000212.1:0-5015 GCA_037383965.1 Desulfobacterales bacterium
AATGAGCATTTTGAGCCGGGTTTTAACACTGTATGGCCAAGCGCAATAGTTTTTCAACGGCCTGTCAGGGTCACGGTAAGTAATAATTCCACTAGATTGCGCCGGATTTGGGTTCGTCTGCAATGCACATCCAGCGGCGCATATCGAGATGCGTGTCGGTGGATGAAACGCAGTAGACGAACCCAAATCCGGCGCAATCTAGTGGAATTATTACTTACCGTGACCCTGACAGGCCGTTGAAAAACTATTGCGCTTGGCCATACAGTGTTAAAACCCGGCTCAAAATGCTCATTTATCACTTATAAACGCTGCTGTTTCGCCGGATTTTGCCTTGTCTTGCCTGCATTCATGACGCTTTTCAACACCCTGCTAATTGGCTTCACAATGTCTTCGGCAGTGATTCGCAGTAGTCGTCATCGGGGGCAGCTTCGGTTGGGGAAAACTGAGAGCGAGCAAATATACTAATCTAATTGGATTGTCGAAAAACTGCCAAGAAGACTTTTATCCCCGATTATGTATATCTGAAAATGAAAAAAGGTCAACAATAAAAACCTTGTAAGCGTTCACAGCGCGGCAAAGCATCTGCTTTGCGCAATTTTTCAATACCTATCCGTCCTCCAGAATTCGCACCTCCTCGGATCGCACACGCAGCCGGTGGCTTAGGACCGCAGCGATGTTCTGCAGCAGTTTGATGGCAACAAGGGAGTCCTCACGACAAAGAACTCCGAAGCGATCGTAGGAGAGACGATAGACTTCGGAATCCTCTTCCGCCACCACTTGGGCCGAGCGGGGGTTGCCGTCCAGCAGCGCCATTTCTCCGAACACGACACCGGCACTAAAGGTAAAGAGTCGTTTTTTGCGATTGCTGGTCGGCAGGTGTATTTTGACGCTCACCGACCCACGGGTCAGGATGTACAGATCGCGGTTTTCCTCGCCTTCGCGGATGAGTTCCTCACCCTTTCGAAACTCCAAGCAATCCAATTCGCGGCGGAAGTTTTCCAACTCGTTCGGGTCGAAACCCAGCAAAAGGTCCGTTTCCTCGAGGGGGTAATAGCGACGGTCTTCCTCCGAAGAAAACTCCGCCAGCACATGGTCTTCCGCCCACTCGAGAGCGGCATCGGTGTCTTCGAAGAAGTTTTCTTTCGGGATCGCGTCGGCGGCCCCTGTGGCCTCAAGAAAACCCCACAGGAACCGATTGGCAACCAGATGGCTGATCAACAATCGCTTTTTCTGCCTGTTCATAACCCGGTGCAGACGGACCAGAATATTGGCCCCCGTCGTGTCGATTTCGTTGACATGTTTCATGTCCAGAATGCAGTAAACCGCCTCGGCGGTCTTTTTCTCGATCAGCATCGCCAATCGATCCGCCGAACCGAAAAAGATCGGCCCCTGGAGTTCGAAGACGAGAATTTTCCGGCCGTGTTCCCTCAAGTATTGCGACTGTTGGGCCTGCCTCATCCTCTTGGAGGCCACCCGACGGGCTGAATATTCGCGGCGTAGTACCGAGGTGCTCATTTTCGCCATGGAATAGATGGTGGAAATCGCCACTCCGATCAGCACCGCTGTAACCAGGTTGACACTGACGGTGATTAAGGCCACGCTCAGGTTGACCAGCAGACTGCTGGCCACCTCTTTTCTGGCCGTCGTCGTTTTGAAAAAAGAGTTGAAGAGCCGAAACGTGGAGCGATCGAAAAGGTTGATGCCGACAGATACGATGATTCCGGCAAACACGGCCAACGGTATCCGTCCGATCAAAGGCGCCAAGGTCAAAAAAATGACCAGGATCAGCACACTGCAGGCCGCTCCCGAAAATTTGCTGCGGGCGCCGGCAAGGTAATTGGCACTGGATCTCGGGATCGAACCGGCGGAAAAAAGAGCACCAAAAAAGGATGCCGCCATGTTCCCGACGCCTTGACCCAACAATTCACGGTTGCTGTCGTGGCGTTTGCCGCTCAAATTGACGATGGCCACCGAGCTCATCATCGATTCCATGGAGCCGACCATGCCTAAGACCACCCCATAGACGATCAGCTTGGAGTACACAGACAGCGGGATGTTGGCGAGATTGTAATTAAAAAGTCCCAGATAGGCGGTCGGCACCGGAACCGTCGACCGCAGCTCTCCCACCGATGCAATCGCATATCGACTCGAAAATTCAGGATAGAGAATCAAAAGGGTATAGACTGCCGAGCCGGCCAGCAGACCGGACAACATTGAGGGGATTCTTTTGACGTAGTGTTTTGAAAGAAATACGGCGATCACTGTCGAGACTCCGATCAACAGGGAAAATCCGTTGGTCGGAGTAAATTCAAAGAAAACATTCGCCGGAAATATCCCCCGTGCAAGACCCATAAGCGGGTTCAGCTGATTCCAAATCAACAGAATTGCGATCCCATTCATGAACCCCGCCACCACCGGATGAGGCACGTACTTGACCACGTTGCCTATCTTCAAGGAACCGAACAACAGCTGTGAAACGCCCCCTATCATGACACAGGCGGAGGCCAATCCCACGATGATCATTTCCCTGCCAGGGAGGTCCTGCGGAATCCCGGCTTTAGCGGAAAGAGTTCCCACTACAAACGTCAAAATGAGGGTCAGCGGTGCTTTAGGTCCTGAAATCTGTGCCGGTGTTCCGCCGCACAGGGCGGCTAAAAACCCGCCGAATATCGCCGCGTTCAATCCGATAAGGGCCGCCTGGGGACGAAAAGCCGGGCCCAGAGAATCGAATGCGGTGACCCCGTAGGCCACTGCCATTGGCAGGGTGATGATTGCGGCCGACAGAGCTCCTGAAAATTCACGTTTGAGCGAAATAGTATTCAAAATCCACTCTAATTCTTGCTTGTAATGGCGTTTGAATCGGAAAGTTCTTTTTTTCTCGGTTCGCAGCCAAAGGCCATGGTTGAAAATAGAAACAGTTCAGATTTTAATTTTCAACCAGATCTTTGATTTCTTCGGTATTCAACCGCAGCCGGGTGCACAGATTCAAGGCCATGTTCACTGTGAGCTTGTTGGCAACATTGCCGATCCTCTGTCCCACCAGATCTTTATTGCTGTCGTGGCGGTCACCGGTGCGGTAACCGATGGCAGCCGAACTCATCATGGTTTCAACGGAGCTGATCAGGCAGATAATCAAGCTCAAAAATCTCCTTTAATCGTGGTCATTGTTCGGTGTTTTTCCACCGGCTTCCTTTCCACGGGATTGTAAAGCGTCGAGTTAGACAATACAGAAGTGCTTAAAAAATAATCTTCTTCGTCAAAGAGGGTTTCAACAAAGCCCGGCTAGTGGGTGGCACAGCTCAGACAGGGGTCCAGAAGCCGGATGCACCTTCCGATGAGCCGGTTTCCCTTTTCGGTGAGGTTGCCGTTGCGGTTGTGCCGTTGCGCCAGATCGGTGATGAGCAGGTTGATAAAGGCGTTGTTGAACTGTGTCGCCACCAGCAAACGGACCTTGTCCACATAACCGCGGTTGACGCGGTACTTGTGAATCAGCAGGCCCCTCGGGGCCTCCAGCGCCCCAATCCCCTGACCGGCAATGTCCCAGGCGGGTTTTGGCGGGGTCGACGCCGTACCGATATTTTCCAGCAGAGCTTCGATTCGTTTGGCCGCCCAGTACATTTCCAGAAGCCGGCAGGCATCATAGCTCTCGAGGGTAATGCCCGAGGGGTCCAGGAGCGTTTTGCTGATATCGAACTGCCTGATCTCCGGGTCCGCTAAAAAACCGTTTTCGAGAAAGCTTCTCGAAAGCGGCCCGACCAGCATGATCCCGTCGGGAAAACCGAACTGTTGAAGGTAAGGAATCTTGGAAAGGCTCCAGTCGACGCACTTCGTTGAGTTTTTCTTCGTCTTCCCGCGTACGAACCGCACCGTCCACGACGGCGATGTCCGTCTCCAGAATCTGCTCCTGGTCCATGAGCATGGGGCAGTAGCGGACCCGGACCTTATCCGTGATTCGGCCCAGGTCATCCGGATTGCGCACCAACATCGCCGTGCATCCGCCGCAGGATGACAGCGAACTGAACCCGATGGATGATGTACATCTCATCACCGGGATCGCCCTGGCGGCAGACGATTTCGCCTTTTTCGTAAATTTTTCCGAAAAGTCCGAAGTCGTTTCCCATGTTATCTCTCCAGCCGATCCTGGACAATTGAGTTATTCAATAGGCGCAGAAATAAGAAGCGGGGTTGGGATCACGTCGACACCGGTATACCCCTAAAGGTTGGTTATTGTAAAGGGTCAACTGTCTTGTCACACAAGGCATTTCGCGCTTATTAGGCTCGTCTGATTCAGTAATTTCAGCCGGAAGCGTCACTTCTTCTCCGGCATCACCACGGAATCGGCTGCCGTTCCCGGAAGAAACCGCCATTGGGGCCGCCGTCGGGCAGGGTCGCCAACCAGACCGGTGTGTCGGCGCCTTGCTCCGGTGTCAGCGGGGCTTGGTCGCCGCCCATCTCGGTGTGCACCCACCCCGGACAGGCCGAATTGACCAAGATATTCGTGCCGCGCAACGCATTGGCCAGCAAGGCCGTAATGCCGTTTAACAGGGTCTTCGATAGGCGGTAGGCGGGAGAGAGCACAGCGCCGTAAGGACTGTCCGGGTTGCTGATGTCGTTCAACGAACCCAGGGTGCTGGCCATGTTGACGATGCGGCCGTATCCGTTGGCCTTCATAAGCGGGACGCAGGCTTGGGCCAGCAAGAGAGGGCCGAAGACATTGGTCGCGAGGGTATTGTGAAAAACCGCAGGGTCGAGTTCGAGAATACCCGACTGCGTATCGATCATGATGCCGGCATTGTTGACCAGGATGTCGAGGCGCCTGAAGTCATCTTTTATTTTTCCGATGGCAGCCTCAATGGATATCGCCCGGGTCACATCAAGCAAAATGAAATGGGCCTCCAGTCCTTCCGACTGCAGCTGCTTGAGTGCCGCAATCCCTTTATCCTGGTCACGAGCCCCGATGAGAACCTTGATATCTTTTTGTGCCAGTTGACGGGCAATCGAGAACCCGATTCCTT
>JARROL010000213.1:0-5006 GCA_037383965.1 Desulfobacterales bacterium
CTGGCTGTCGTGGTCAAGGCGCCGACATCGGAGCCGGCCTCCGGTTCGGTCAGCAGCATGGTGCCGGCAGACTGATCGAGACTTTCGGAACCGACAAACAGAAAGAACTGTTTGTCAAGAAGCTTTACACCGGCCAGTGGTGCGGCACGATGCTGCTGACCGAACCGGAGGCCGGCTCCGATGTCGGCGCCTTGACCACGACAGCCAGGAAAAACGATGACGGCACCTATTCCATCGCCGGCAACAAGATTTTTATCTCGGGCGGAGAACACGACCTGGTCGAAAACATCATTCACCCGGTGCTGGCTCGGATAGAAGGGGCCCCGCAGGGCACCGGCGGCATCTCCCTTTTCGTGGTGCCCAAAATCTGGGTGAACGACGACGGGACACTCGGTGAATTCAACGACGTGGTCTGCACCGGGGTGGAGGAGAAAATGGGTATTCACGGCAACGCCACTTGTTCCATGGCACTCGGCGGCAAGGGGCAGTGTCGGGGTACGCTTCTGGGTCAGGAGAACAAGGGGATGCGGGCCATGTTCCTGATGATGAATGAAGCACGGCTGCTGGTTGGAATGCAGGGCTTTTGTTGTGCGAGTTCCGCCTACCTGAATGCCCTTCAATATGCCCGTCAGAGAATTCAGGGCCGGCACCTGCTCAAGATGCGCGATGACAGCGCCCTCGCGGTCCCCATCATTGAACATCCGGATGTGCGCCGGCAACTGCTCACCATGAAGGCATACGTGGACGGGATGCGCAGTCTGCTTTATTACGTCGGGATTTTGGACGACCGCAAGGAAACCGCAGAAAGTGACGCGGAGAAGGCCCGGTTGCAGGGGATGATCGATCTGCTCATTCCGGTCGCCAAGGGCTACGTGACGGACCGCTCGTTCGAGATGTGCAGTGTAGGACTGCAGGTTTACGGCGGTTACGGATACATCAGGGACTACCCGATGGAACAGCTGCTGCGCGACTGCCGGATCACCCTGATCTACGAAGGGACCAACGGCATTCAGGCCATGGACCTGCTGGGCCGCAAATTGGGGTTGAATCAGGGCAAGCCGATCATGGACTTGTTGGGTGAAATTCAGAAGACGCTCGCTCGGGCCAAGGGCGTCGAGCGTCTCAAGGGACTGGTCGACAGGGCCGAGAAAGCGGTCAACCGGCTGGGCGAGACGGCCCTGCATCTGGGTCAGACCGCCATGTCACCCAAGGTTTTGAACGCCTTTGCTTTTGCGCATCCATTTATGGATGTCTGCGGTGACGTCATCCTGGCCTGGCTGCACCTTTGGCGCGCTACGGTGGCCGTTGCGGCCCTTGAAAAGGGGCCCAAAAAGAAAGACGCGGCCTTTTACGAGGGGCAAGTAAAGAGCGCCGAATTTTTCATCCACACCATTTTACCGGTCACCCGCGGAAAGATGAAGGCCATATTGGAGACCAACGGGGCGGCCGTCGAAATTGCGGACGAGGCTTTCGGCGGTTAGATCGTGTCCATCACGCCTTGCGCATCTTCTGCCGCAGTTCTTTTTTCAACACCTTGCCCACGTTGGATTTGGGCAGCTCGGTGCGGAATTCAACCTCCGTCGGCCACTTGTATTTGGCCAGTTTTTGGTGACAGAAGGCGATCATTTCCTCCTGGGTGGCGGTCGCACCCTCTTTGAGCACGATGAACACCTTGACCGCCTCACCGCGTTTTGGATGCGGAATGCCGATCGCCGTGGCCTCCTTGACTTTGGGATGTTCGAAGAACACCTCTTCGATATCCCGCGGATAGACATTGTAGCCTCCCGAGATGATCATGTCTTTCTTGCGGTCGACGATGTAAAAATACCCTTCCGCGTCCATTTGGGCGATGTCACCGGTGTGGAGCCACCCATCGACGAGTGTTTCGGCCGTGGCGTCCGGCTTGTTCCAGTATCCCGGCATGACCTGCGGGCCTTTGACCATCAGTTCGCCCGTTTCTCCGGTCGGCAGATCCGTCCGTCCGTCTTTTAAGTCAACGATCCGGCACTCTGTGTCGGGGATTGGCAGACCGATGCTGCCGGCCTTGCGTTTGCCACCGGCAAAGGGGTTGATATGGGTGACCGGCGAGGTCTCTGTCAAGCCGTAACCTTCGACGATGACCGCCCCGGTGCGTTTTTCAAAATCTCGAATGACTTCAACCGGCAGGGGGGCGCTGCCCGAGAAACAGCCCTTGATCGAGGTCAGCGGGGTCCGATCGATGCCGGCGTGATTGAGGATGCCGATGTACATGGTCGGTACCAGCGGCGCGAAGGTCGGTTTGTATTTGCCGATGGCTTCTAGGAGTTGCTCGGGTTGCGGTTTGGGTACCAGGATATCTTCCCAGCCCATGTAAATCGCGAAATTCATCGCCGTGGTCAGGCCGAACACGTGGAAAAATGGCAGGGCGCCGAGCATGACCTCCGCGCCCTCATTAAACGTCGGAAACCAGGCGCGGCACTGCTGGACATTTCTGCTGAGGTTGGCGTGGGTCAACATAACGCCTTTAGACACCCCGGTCGTGCCGCCGGTGTATTGATACATGGCCACATCCTCGAAGTCGAGCGTGACGGAAGGCGGGTTCGGCTGATGATCGGCCAGGACCGATTTCCAAGCGAAAATATCGTCGGCCGGTTTGACATCGGCCGCCAGCTTTTTCTTTTTCGCCACCAGCGGAAAAAGCCAATTTTTGGGAAAGGGGAGGTAATCGCCGATCGAGGTGATCACGATCTGTTGTATATGGGTTTTGGGACGCAGATCGATCATGCGGTTGCCAAGCAGATCGAGCGTGACCAGCAGCTTGGCGCCCGAATCGTTAAACTGATGGTCGAGTTCGCGATCGGAGTATAGCGGATTGTTCATCACCGCGATCGCACCGATTTTGAGTACCGCATAGTAAGCGGCGACACACGGGATCGTATTCGGCAGAAGCAGGGCCACCCGATCGCCCCGGGTCACCCCAAAGGCCGACAGGGCTGAGGCAAAGCGGTCCACCATCTCCTTTAGCTGCCGGAACGCGATCCGGTAGCCCTGAAAGTTCAGGGCGCTGCGATCCGGAAACCGTTCGGCCGAGCGTTCCAGAAAGGCCGGCAGGCAAACATCCTCGTATTCGACGAATTCCGGGACTCCTTTTTCGTAACTGGTCAACCAGGGCTTGTTCCGACCTGCGGATTCACTCGTCACGGCAGTCTCCTTTTGGGTTGTTAAACCGTATCGAACATGCTAAAAAAACAACTTTATGCCACGGCCCGACGATAAAGACGCACAATGGGTTACCTTATAACGAGAATGAATAATTTTCAACCGGTTAAAGCGCAGTGCACTTCCTGTAGATTCACCGGCCCGACCCCCATTTGACGAAAATGCCGTCCAGAAAAACCGGTCAACGACAGGATCGTCGTATGCCCTTCAGGCGTACCGAACGGCATCGATCGAGGCCTGAAACGCCAAAGCTTTTTACTTGACAGAAACATCAACGGACGATAAAAATGAATGAATATTCATTCATTTCCATTTTGAGAAACACCTGAAACGTCACTTCTTGTCGTCAACGGCAGAAGGGAGAACCACAGTTAAATATGGAATCGGTCCTGATCCCACCGTCAAAAGCGCTCTATTTCGGTCTGCCCGGCCAAGTGTTGTTCATCCTGATCCCCGTGATCGGTATCGGTATTTTCTCTTATATCATGATCAGGCGGATCGGCCCCTTGCTGAAAGCTTCGGCTGACCCGCGCTTCGACCGCGTAGGCGAGCGTATCGGCAGGGTTCTCAAATTCTGGTTGGGACAGAACAAGCATCCGCGCTACCTTTTTCCCGGCATCATGCACATCCTGCTCTTCTCCGGGTTTCTGATCCTGTCGGTGCGTTCCCTGACTCTGGTCATCACCGGGGTTGTCGACGGTTTCGTGCTGCCGGGGTTCGGTGGCGGTTTCGGACAGGGTTACGGTCTCATCAAGGATCTGGCGACGACATATGTGCTCGTGGCCGCCGTGGTATTGATGGTTCGGCGCGGCGTGTTCAAGCCGGCCCGCTACGCCGTTCCGCCGCGCTACGGTAAAGATCACACAGCCGAGGCGGTCTTGGTGCTGTGCCTGATCTCCGGTCTGGTCATCTGCGATATGATCTACGACGGCAGCATTTCGGCCGCCCGGAGCCAAAGCGGTTTGGCGACCGAGGCCCTTCTGCCGGGCACCGGACACTGGTTGGCCGCCAACCTGTTTCGGTCGCTGCCGGCGGCGATGCTGCAGCAGTTGAACCAGTGGTCCTTCATGATCCATGAGCTGATCTTTTTCTTCTTTCTTTGCTTCCTGCCGCTGGGAAAGCATTTTCACGTGATCACTTCGCTCTTCAACGTGTATTTCATGAAGCTTGAAAAGGGGACGGTTAAACCGGTGCGCTGGGGCGTCAGCGACGAGCAACTCGACGATCTGGAATCATTCGGCGTCAAAGTATACGAAGACTTCACCTGGAAACACATCCTCGATTTCTATTCGTGTGTCGACTGTGGCCGCTGTTCGGACAACTGCCCGGCCAACGCCGCCGGCCGGCCGTTGTCGCCACGGTTCATCTCGATAAAGTGCCGCGACCATGGTTACCGAAAATACCCGCTTTTAAGGCAGGCGTCGGCAGAGAATCCCCAGTTGATCGGCACTGTTTTGGAGGAGGACGAAATCTGGTCTTGTACGACCTGTGGTGCCTGTGAAGAGGAGTGTCCGGTGACGATCGAATACATCGATAAAATCGTCGATGTCCGACGGGCCATGGTGGACGACGGCATCGTGCCGCAGTCGCTGCAAAAGCCGCTTCAGGCGCTCGAAAAGCGCGGCAACCCCTGGGCGAAACTGGAGAAGAAGCGCGCCGGTTGGATCGGGACGGAAGGATTCAAGGACAGTTGTCCCGTGAAAATAATCGGCAGGAAAGAAAGCGCCGACACGCTTTATTTCGTCGACAGCATCAGCTCTTACGATGACCGCATGCAGGACATCGCCCGCGCAACGGCGCGGCTGATG
>JARROL010000214.1:0-4941 GCA_037383965.1 Desulfobacterales bacterium
GAATACCAAATGGAAGCGCTGCGGATCTTCAAACAGGTCAACGTGTTGCGCGTCGCGGCAGCCGATGTAACCGAAGTGCTGCCGTTGATGCGTGTCAGTGACCCCCTTTCGGACATCGCCACGATCGTCATCGAAAAAGTGCTGGAGCTGACCTGGCACCACCTGGTGGTCAAACACGGGCGGCCGCCCGGTGCGGTGAATGATGAGTCCAACGGCCGGGGGTTTGCGGTTGTCGCCTACGGCAAGCTGGGCGGTCTGGAACTCGGTTACGGCAGTGACCTGGATCTCGTGTTCCTTCACTCGGGGACCGAAGGCCTGACCATCGGCGGCCCGCATCCGATCGACAACCGCCAGTTTTATGCGCGCCTCGGGCAGCGTGTCATCCACATCCTGACCTCTCACACCCGGGCCGGAATCCTGTACGAAACGGACATGCGCCTGCGTCCCAGCGGCAGTTCCGGCGTTCTGGTCAGCCACATCCAGGGGTTCGGGGAATACCAGATGAAGGAGGCTTGGACCTGGGAACATCAGGCGTTGATCAGGGCCCGGGCCGTGGGCGGGGATCATCGGCTCTGCCGTCATTTCAAAAGGATCCGCAGGGACGTGCTGACCTGCCCCCGCGATCGGGACAAGTTGCGCGTCGAGGTGCTGGACATGAGACGGCGCATGCGTCGCGAGCTGCTCAAGCCGCAAAGCGGTGTTTTCGACATCAAACAGGACACCGGCGGTATCGTGGATATCGAGTTCCTGGTTCAGTACCTGGTGCTGCTATATGCCAGCGACCACCCAGAACTTCTGGAGTGGACCGACAACGTGCGACTGATTCACACCCTGATTGACAGCGAGGTCATTCAAGAGGTCGACGCACACCTTCTCAAACACGCCTACCTCATCTATCGAGCCGTCGCCCACAAGCTCAGCCTGCAGGAGAAGCCGGCCCGTGTTCCGGTGGACAGGTTCGGTCGGTTGCGCCAAAAAGTCGAAGAATTGTGGAAATTTTTTATAGAATAGGCGCTGCGGCCCGGCTTAAGTGCAGTCATGTTATTTGAAACCCCCTCCAACGTGCTTTACAATTTTGTCGAAAATTTATTTTGTTCTGCCACCATCCCCGTCTTGTTGAGATCGACCCCTATAATTGCGTTCCCAAAAGGTATAAAGAAATCAAATAATACATTTTTGTAGTAATTTTTTTGAGTATTGAACAAATTTGTAAAAAGCAGTGGCTGCCTGCAAGCGATCCGCCATTAAATTTGTTTCACCAAGGGTGCCATTTTCCGTCAAATCGGCATCAATCACGACAACGGCGAGACCGGTGAAATGGCGGGTCTGCGGTATCGTTTGCGCTTTTTCTCCGAAAGCATTTCCACGCAATCTATTGATATCCCTTCCTTTGTGAAAAACGGTGCATTTACGGATCGGTAACCGACCTGGGTTTGTCAATAATTCGCTGATAGACACTCAAATAGAAGATTGCCGGAATATTTTTTTGTTCGATCGGCGCGTGGCATGCCCGTTGCAAAATCAAGGAATCCGATTTCAATCCGCGAGGAGCCGAAGTGCAGATTTCCAAAGCAATCAACAGCCAGGGGAATGCGGCGAGCATGATGCTGCGCCAGAGTCGGGATTCGCTGCTGGCGCGTCTGTCCAAGCTGGACGCACCGGTTTTCATGGAGCAGCACACCCGGATATTGGACGAATTCTTAAGGGAAAGGTTCGAAACCAGCCTGATCGGACCTCAGTTGGGAATTGCCAAGAATCCCTACGTTTTTATCGCGTTGGGAGGATACGGCCGCGGTGAACAGTGCGTTCATTCGGATGTGGACTTGCTGTTCCTTTTCAAAAAGCATGTTCCGAAAGACGCTGAAAGCCTGATTCAAGAAATCGTTTATCCGCTCTGGGACATCGGCTTGGATGTCGGTTATGCCACCCGCTCCCTCAAAGAGTGTGTGGCGCTCGCACGCGAGGATTACGAAGTCTTGACCCCTCTCTTGGATGCCCGGTTCATTTGCGGCGTTTCATTGCTCTACTCGGAGCTCATGGAGTTGCTCCACCGCAAAATCCTGACCCGGCGGTCGCGCAAAGTCATCGATTGGCTGATCGAAACCAACCGGCGGCGGCATGTCACCTTCGGAGACTCCACCTACCGCCTGGAGCCGAATCTCAAGGAAGGCCAGGGCGGGTTAAGGGACTATCACACGATGCTGTGGTTGGCACGCATCAAGCATCAGCTCAAACAACCCCGCGATTTGGAATACCTCGGCCAACTGTCCCATGCCGATTACAAGAACCTGTTCCAGGCCCTCACGTTTATCTGGAATGTACGCAACCGTCTGCATCTGCTGTGCGGTCGCAAGTGCGACCAGCTGCACTTCGAAAACCAGATCACGCTATCCAAATCTTTGAAATTTACGAAAACCAACGGGCAGCAACCGGTTGAAGTTTTTCTCGGGGTTTTGCATGGTCAGATGGAATTCATCAAGCAGCAGCACCTGATGTTTCTCTACGACCTTGGCTACACGGCCAAGGGTCGATCCAGAAAACAACCGGTCAAGCAGACCGAGTTTAAAGGTCTGGCGGTGGATCGGGACTCGCTCAGATTCACCTCCCCCGAGGACGTGCTGCGCTGTCCCACCCTGCTGATCAACATCTTCGAGGAAAGCCTGCGCCTGAAACTGCCACTGAGCGCGGAAGCCACTCGCATCGTCAAAGAGTTCGCCTACCTGGCCGATGACAACTTTACCAACGCACCTGAAACGGTTTCGGCTTTCGAACGCATCCTGATGTCGCCGTCGAGGGTGTTCAACGTTCTCGAAGAAATGCTCAGCACCGGTTTCCTGGTGAAGCTGATTCCCGAGTTTAAAAGCGTGGTCAACCGAATTCAGTATGACGAATACCACGTCTTCCCGGTCGACAAACACCTGTTGCGGACCGTTCAGACCCTGAAAAACTTCGGCAACAGCGACGATCCCAACGCCAATCCCTTCTGCAGCGATCTTTACAGGAATTTGAAACGCCGCAAACTACTGCTTTGGGCGGCCCTCCTGCATGACATCGGTAAGGGGGTCGACAGCGACGATCACTCGATCAGCGGCGCCCAAATGGTCCGTCGGATTTTGAAAGCCAAGGGTTTTTCCCCGGAAAACATCGAGACGGTTGTCTTTCTGGTTCAAAAGCATCTGTATTTGATCAAGACCGCGACCCGCAGAGATATTCACGATGAGGAAACCGCCATCACCTGTGCCCGTGAAATCGAAAACGTCGAGCGCCTGAAAATGCTCTACCTGTTGACGGTCGCCGATTGCATGTCCACCGGACCCAATGCCTGGAACGAATGGACCGCCATCCTGCTGCGGGATCTTTTTTTGAAGGTGCTCAACATTCTGGAAAAAGGGGAGTTGGCATCCCGTGAAGTCGTCCGGGAGATCGAGATCAAAAAAGAACGGGTTTTGGCGGCCGTCAAAACAGATGCCGAACGCCGGAGCCTGGAAGGGCTCTTCGGCTTTCTCTCACCGCGCTACCTGCTGTTTGCGACCCCGGACCAGATCCTGCAGGATATCAGCTGCTACCAGCAACTCGAAGATCGCGAATTTATGTGGAACGTCACCCGCACGGCGGATTCGGAAACCCGCACGGTAAAAATTTGCGCCAAAGACCGGCCGGGCCTTTTTTCCAAGATTGCCGGCGTATTCACTCTGAACAATATCGACATCATCGACGCCCAGGTTTTTACCTGGCGTAACAAGGTCGCCGTCGACATTTTCGAGGTCAAGCCCCCGCCGGACCAATTGTTCGAAGAAGAGCGCTGGCTTCGGGCGGAAGACAATCTTGAAAATGCCCTGGCCGGAAAGATTGACCTGGCGGGGGCACTGAACCAAAAAATTACCGGTTACCGGCACAAGAAATCCCCGCTCATCAATCGACCCAACCGGATTGAGATCGACAACCACAGCTCCAGTTTTTTCACGATCATCGAAGTGTTCACCTATGATTATCCCGGCCTGTTGTTCAACATCACCGATGCCCTCTTCGCTTGTCGCCTGGACATCTGGGTGGCAAAAATCGCCACGAAAGTCGACCAGGTGATCGACGTTTTTTATGTCCGCGATTTCGACGGCCAAAAAGTGGACCTGCCGGAGCAGGTGGAAGCGATCAAGTCTACTGTCTCAGAACGACTGTTGCTGAAAACGGTCACGGTATGAACCGGTACTGCCCCGTGCCGCTTTCGCTTTATAACAATGGTGATCGTCAACGCGCACACAACCGTCACAAAGCACCTTGCCCGCCGTTGACCCCAAGTCGAAAAGGAGGAATTTGACCATCATGAGAGTGAAGCCCTGGATGATAGCCGCCCCACTGTTGTTTACGCCCTTTTCCCTTGCCCGTGCCGCTGACACGCTCGACACGGGCGACACGGCCTGGATGATTGTATCGACCGCCCTTGTGATGATGATGACGCCGGCCGGCCTGGCGCTTTTTTACGGCGGAATGTCCCGTTACAAGAACCTTCTCAACACCATCGCCATGACCATTGTCGCCTACTGTCTGGGCAGCGTGATATGGGTCCTTTGGGGGTATAGCATCGCTTTCGGCCCGGACCATGGCGGCATTGTCGGAGGATTGACGCACCTGTTCATGAATGGTATCGGCGTCGACAGCCTGCAGGGATCGATACCGACGTATGTATTTGCGCTTTTTCAGATGACCTTCGCCTGTATCACCGTGGCATTGGTTCTCGGCTCGATCGTCGACCGGATGAAATTTTCTTCCTGGATCGTCTTTACCGTGCTTTGGATTACGCTGATTTACTGCCCCATTGCCCACTGGGTCTGGGGCGGCGGTTGGATGGGCAGCATGGGCGCCCTTGACTTTGCCGGCGGAACGGTGGTCCACATCAACGCGGGAGTCGCCACGGTGATACAGGCGAAGGTCATCTGAAAAAGC
>JARROL010000215.1:0-4930 GCA_037383965.1 Desulfobacterales bacterium
CTCGTTGAACTGGACGGCGAATTTAAGTATTACGAACTGACGATCGACGGCTCGGATGTCGTGACCAATCTGACACAGTTTATCCCGCCGGCTGGCTCTGAACTCAGCTACGAAATTGTGTCGGGTCGATCGTATGAGGAAGAGCGTCAGAACTTCGCCAACTGGTATTCCTTCTACAGAAAACGCTGGTTGGCGACAGTCGCCGCCATGACAAAAGTGATTCCGAACTTAAGCGGCGTGAATATCGGATGGCGGACGATCAACGGCAACTCGGTCCAGCCGGTCCTGCCGGTGAGAGTGGCCGGCAGGCCTGACGCCACTGTTGAATTAATCAACAAGTTAAAGTCTTTTCGACTGGTGAGTAACCCCGCGGAAACCCCGTTGCGGGACGGTTTGGATAAAATCGGCCTGTACTTCCACATGACCGAAACAACCGGCAATTTGGAAGACGAGTTGAAGGTGTCGCCCATTTTCACTGACGGACGCGGGGCCTGCCAGCAGAATTTCGTCATTATCTTTACCGACGGCTCCTGGAACGGTGGTGCCGCCGGCTTCAATAACGTAGACGGGACCAAAGGCGCTCCTTATGCCGACGAGTATCCCAACACACTGGCCGACATCGCCATGTACTACTACATGAACGACCTGGCGCCGGCCGTTGAGGATGAAGTGCCCATCAACTTCGTCGACAAGGCCAACTGGCAGCACATGGTCACATACGGGGTGACCTTCGGTGTGAAAGGTCATTTGACCCCGGATGACTATGTTTTGTATCACACCGACCCGGCCCAAACGGTTTATCCCTTCTGGCCGGATCCCCTTGGGTCGGATTCCGATGCCAAAATGGCCAAGATCGACGATGTCTGGCACGCGGCGGTAAACGGAAGAGGGGAGTACTTCAGCGCCTCCAACCCGCAAGAACTGGCGGCAAGCCTGCGCGCGGCATTAAACGATATCATGGCCAGAATCGGTTCCGGTGCGTCGGTTTCAGTGAACGGAGAAGAGATCGATGCCGGCGCGGTGGTGTACCAATCCCTGTATGCGACAGAGGCCTGGAGCGGCGATGTTAAAGCCTACAGTGTCGATCAGACCACGGGTGAAATTCAGAGAGACGTGCCCCTGTGGTCCGCCGAGGAAGAGCTCGAGAGCACCGATTGGGATACCGGTCGAATCATTGCGACTTATGACGGAACGACAGGACTGCCCTTCAGGTATGATGACAGTACGGTTGCCAGACGAGATCAGTTCGCACTGCTGGACGGCAATGCAACGACGGCCCAAAATATGGTCAACTTCCTGCGCGGCGATGCGTCCCTGGAGGTCGAGAAGGGAGGGCCGTTCAGAAACCGCTACGTCAGATTGTCTGACAACACCATGCGAGACGCCAAGTTGGGTGATATCGTCCACTCGTCGCCCCTTTATCAAAAATATGTTCGGACTGACCAGTCCGAATACGGCGTCCTCTTTGTCGGTGGCAATGACGGTATGCTTCACGTATTTGACACAGAGACCGGAAGAGAGCGTTTTGCCTACGTGCCGCGGCTGGTGTTTGAAAACCTGAAATATCTGACACAAAGTGCGTACGGCCACAAATACTACGTCGATTTGACCCCCACATTGGTCAACACCGGAAGCGAAGCCATTCTTATCGGCGGACTCGGCAAGGGCGGCAAGGGCTATTATGCGCTCAATATGTCCGAACCGGACGCCATCACCACCGAGGATCAGCTCGCCGACAAAGTAAAATGGGAGTATCCCAGAAGTTCGACACCGCAAAGTGAGATCGACGATATGGGGTATAGCTTCAGCCGCGCCTCCATAGCGCAATCGAACGATCCGACATATCCCTGGATCGTCGTATTCGGCAATGGGTATCAGAGCAGCAACGGGAGCGCCGTTCTTTTTATCCTGAATGCCATCGACGGAACACTTATAAGGAAAATCGATACAGGGGTAGACGGCTGCAACGGTCTGGCCACCCCGACCTTGATTGACGTCAACCGCGATCGCAAAGTCGACTATGTCTATGCGGGCGACCTCAAGGGGAACTTGTGGAAATTCGACCTGCGTTCGTCAACTGCCAACGACCTTGTTGCCGGCGATCCGAGGTGGGAGGTTGCTTTTTACAACGGCGCAACCCCGCAACCGCTCTTCCAGGCCAGGGACGGTGCCGGCGCATATCAACCGATTACCGTCAGGCCGCTGGTGACGAAGCATCCGGACAGCACCAAACACGGCTACCTGGTGCTTTTCGGTACCGGAAAATACCTGGGTTTGTCGGATTTCAGCACGCTGCAACAGCAAACCATCTACGGCGTTTGGGACTACGGGGATGATTCGGATAACCAAGAATATCTGGGCTCTTTCGACAGGGATGGGCTTTCGAATCAGCCGGGTACCGTATCGCTTCTCGAGCAGAACGTCATTTATTACGGCAAACCGCCTTCGACAGGCTACTATCTGCGGGTGCTGTCAAACAATGAGATTGTCTGGGATGTTAAAGATGACCCGGAAACAGGACAGCTGCCCAATCCGCATTCAGATCATCAAAATCATGCCGGCTGGTACTTTGATCTGCCGTTCTTGAAAGAAAGATTGGTCAAGGAAATGTACCTGCGTGATGATAAACTAATCTTCATTTCCTCCATTCCGACAACTTCTCCCTGTGCGGCAGGCGGTGAATCCATCCTTCACGAGCTTAACGCCGCAACGGGCGGCAGGCTTGAAGAAGCCCAATTCGACATCAACAACGATAAAATGATCAACGATGCCGATCTGCTGACCATTACCGTCACTATAGACGGTGTTGATGTGGAAATTCAGGTCGCCCCCACCGGTATCCATTATCCTGCGGTATTGTACCCACCGACAATTCTGAATGCCGGCGAAACGCGTGAAGTTAAATTGATGAGCACCGCCGCCGGCGGGATCGTCGACTTGTGGGAGTCGGCTGAGAATCTCGGGATATACTATTGGCGGCAGGCTCATTAACGATAAAAAGTGGTTAATAAAAAAAGAGGATGTGGACGCATGTCTAATATAAAAACGGAGCACAAATTATTCGCCATAACAATGATTCTTTTGGTTGGACTGTGTGCCATCATTATTTCCACCCCTGCGTTTGCTGATAGAGGTAAAAAGACATCCCCTTACAGTGAGTATGAAAATAAAGAAATTAAGGGGGTTGAATTGGACGGCCGCGGAATACTGGCAAGGATCGACAAGGAGGTTTGTGTCATCGAAGATGTTTTGCACCCCTTCGCGCGATTCGTCTCCTATTATTCTGCGCAAGACGGTTCGGTTATCTATCGTTCGAAATTTACGGCAGGTACGTTTGTCGGTTACCGCATCAACTCGAAAAGAGAAATTATCGAGTTATATCTTTTTGGCGAATAGGCGTCCACATTGAATGGGAGCGGACTTTGCCGATGAGTGCGACTGTCAGCGGCAGACACACCTTTCCAAAAATGACGGCGGGCACTTGTGCTTCGGGACGCCGACCGGGCTGCCGTCCAAGCTGAGAGGTATTTAAAACGTCGAATACAGGATGCCGGCGAGCCGACGATCAACATCCGTTCCTGGCGTGAAACCACCAATAAAGGCGTAAGTGATTTAACCCAAAGGGGCCGGGCCCGTGGCTTTGCCGAATCGGCACGGTCCAACGGTCCGGCCTATTTTATCATAAAAACCTTCGATACGGACCATCGGGTTCGCGGAATCGACGGAACCACAATAAATGTCCCCCTTTGTGAAAGGGGGATTTAGGGGGATTTTAAAATGCGGACAGGAAATCCCCCCTGGCCCCCTTTTTCAAAGGGGGGAATTCTTGTCCTTAAGTTAATGGCATGGATAAGTTTCCGAATTGGGTGTCCAATTCATAAATGTGAATTTTTTTCGCTGGGCAAGGCCGCACAAGGGTTTGCGGCGAGGCGTACTTTACGTACGCCGCAGCCGAAAACCCGCGGAGAACGCAGTCCAGCGGGAAAAAGGCCATTTATGGATGGACATTAAAGGGTGAGTATGCAAACCGATCAGAATTTCCATTTCACTTCCCTGGATGTTTGCAAGACACTCATAAAACAGGGACTGCTGTCATCAGAAAAGGCCGAAGAGATCCTGGCCAAGGAAGACGCCGTCAAGAAAAAGCTGGAGCGAAAAACGGGCAAGGCCTGCAGCGGCAAAGGCCGCTCGAACGGCAATGGCCAGGTGGACATCGTCGACGTGATTGCCTCTTTGAAGGCTCCCCGGGAAGACGGCCAGGCCGGCCTGGTGGACGAAGATGCCATTTTTGCCACCCTGGCCAAGGAGTGGGACCTGCCTTACAGGAAGATCGATCCCCTCAAGCTGGATCTGAACCTGGTCACCAGTATGATTCCCCACAACTTTGCCGCCAGCCACCTGGTATTGCCGATCGATAAAAAAGACAACACCCTTCTCGTAGCCACTCCCCTGCCTTTGAACCTCGTGGTGTTGGACGATATCCGGCGCGTGACCAATTTGAATGCCGAGGCGGTGATCACACCCCGTTCGGATGTAAAGCGGCTGATCGAAGAGTTCTTCGGGTTCAAGCGGTCCATTGCCGCGGCCGAGGATCTTTTTTCGGGGCCTTCCGTCGATCTGGGCAACCTCGAACAGTACGTCCGGTTGAAATCTGACGAAGACTTGCCTCCCACGGATCAGCACATCGTCAATGCGGTCAATCATATCCTGCTCTACGCCTTCGAACAGCGGGCCAGCGACATCCACCTCGAACCCAAACGCGAGATCTTGCTGGTGAGGATGCGAATCGACGGTGTTTTGCACACGGTCTACAAGCTGCCCAAGAAAGTCCACAATGCCATCATCAGCCGTATCAAAACGTTGTCAAGGCTGGACATTTCCGAAAAGCGACGGCCCCAGGACGGCCGGATCAAGACCGACAAGGGGGGCG
>JARROL010000216.1:0-7857 GCA_037383965.1 Desulfobacterales bacterium
AATTCGAGAAACTTCCGCCAAGAAATCCGCTTGTCCTCTTAGTGAAGGCGGGGAAATTCCCCTCCCTTTGCCAAAGGGGGGCCGGGAGGATTTAAAAATATGATTGCAACCGGTGAAACCGCTCAGTTTTTTATTAAACAAGATCATCTCCGCTTCCCCGTCTCTGTTGTCAAATATGCTATTTTCGGTATATTTGCAATGACTGTGAAAAAAGCGTGTTATCTGCGGTTAAGAATGGATTAACGATCTGTGAGACGTATGGATTTCATCGAAACAATTGCAAATACAGACTTTTTCCTGGCGGAAGCAGCCGTCATCGAATCGCTGCGGCGATCGGGGGCGGCCGTGCTGCACCCGCGCCTTGAAAATGCGCTGCTGATTTACGATGACGCCGGTCGAACCGCTTTGACCGGCGTTTACCGTGACTATGTGTCAATCGCCCAACAAGCTGGGGTTCCGATCCTCGTCTGCACGCCGACGTGGCGGGCCAATCCCGAGCGCATAGCTACCGCCGGCATTACCCGAGATGTCAACGGCGACGCGGTCGCGTTCCTCAAGCAGTTGAAAGACCAATGGATGGACCAACCATCATCTCTTTTCATCGGCGGTCTTGTCGGCTGTAAGAACGACTGCTATAAACCGATAGAGGGACTATCGACCGACGCCGCAGAGGCATTCCATCTGGTGCAGGTCCGTCAGCTGGCGGATGCAGGAGTCGATTTTCTTCTGGCTGCAACCCTGCCGGCCGTTGACGAAGCCTGCGGTATTGCACGGGCCATGCAAACCACCGGGTTTCCGTACATCATTAGCTTCGTGATCAATCGGCGGGGACGTATTTTAGATGGGCAGTCCCTGGAACAGGCTATCAAAAAAATCGACACGGCTTGCAACCGGCCGCCGCTCGGCTATATGATCAATTGCGCCTATCCGTCGTTTCTTCGAGCGCACGAGCAGCCCCGACAAGTGCTGGCTCGCATGATCGGCTTTCAGGCCAATGCCTCGTCGCACGATCAGGAACAATTAGACGGAAGCGAACAGCTTCAGGCCGATGCGATCGATGATTGGGGTGACCGGATGATCCTTTTGAACCGGCGCCATGGCATCAAGATTCTGGGCGGTTGCTGCGGAACCGGCCCGGCTCATCTAAACTTTCTCGTTCATCGTTACCGAGAATCTTCTTAGCACGGGCAAGATCGGACAAATGAACATTTTTACTTATGGATCACTCGGATTGACAAATTCCGGAGGTTCGAATAGTAAATTGTCAATCAGCCTTTGATCGGCGTCGGCATGCCGGTTCCGCTGCTCCCCTTAAATCGAGGCCAAAAAAAGTTTCAGGAATAAAACCGATGAAAAAATCCTTAGGTGCCAAAACCCTGGTGTTTCCCACTCCGGTATGGATCGTGGGAACATATGACAAAGACGGCCGGCCAAACGGTATGACGGCCGCCTGGGGCGGAATCTGCTGCTCCAAGCCTCCTTGTGTTTACGTGGCCCTTCAGAAGCCGCGCTACAGTTACGCCAACATCGTCGAGCGGCAGGCATACACGCTGAACGTCCCCTCGGAGAAATTTGTCCGTGAGGCGGATTACTTCGGGATGGTCAGCGGTCGAACGACCGACAAATTTGCCGCTACGGGCCTGACAGCCGTGAGGAGCGATATTGTTGACGCTCCCTACATCGCCGAATTTCCGCTGATCCTGGAATGCAAACTCATTCGGACAGTGGCAATCGGTCTCCACACCCAATTTATCGGCGAAATCATGGATGTCAAAGCCGAAGACGCGGTTGTCGGCGCCAACGGCCTGCCGGATATCGAAAAAGTATCGCCGATTATTTTCGGCCCGGAGATCCGCTCTTACAACGGAATCGGCCGCTACCTGGGCCGGGCGTTTGAAATCGGTAAAAAAATCTGACTGGATGTCGACCGGAGGCTGTTTTGGATTTCACCCCGCTATTTCATCCCAAAACCATCGCCGTTCTGGGCGTGTCGCTGACCAATGACCGCCACCCGGCCAATGTCATTTACAATAAAATTCACTTGCGGTATCCCGTGAAAGTCTACCCGGTCAATCCCCGCGGCGGGCAGTTCCAGAGAGACCGGGTCTACGCCGACATCGCCGACATCCCGGCCCGCATCGACCTGGCGGTGGTCGCGGCCCGCGCCGAATTCGTGCCGGATATCCTCGATCGCTGCATCAAAAGCGGTGTCGGCGGGGCCGTGATCATTTCGGGCGGATTTGCCGAAAGCGGGCGCGCAGATCTGCAGGAGCGACTGGTCGCTTTGGTGCGAACAGCCGACTTTCCCTTCATCGGGCCCAACTGCTTGGGGATCTATGCACCGACCCGCTTCGATACTTTCTTCCTGCCCGGAGAGCGCCTGGTGCGTCCCGACCCCGGACCAGTCGCCATCGTCAGCCAGAGCGGCGGCGTGCTGGTGGATCAAATGGTCAAGTTCGCCGAGCAGGGAGTCGGGCTGTCTCTGGCGGTGAGCATCGGCAATAAGGCCCTTATCCGTGAGCTGGACATGCTGGATTACCTGTCCAATGATCCAGTAACCCGCGTTATTGCCTTCTACGTGGAGGGTTTTGACAAAAATGAGGGCCGGCGTTTCGTCCAGGCCGCCGCAAGCGTTCCCAAACCGATTATCGTGCTCAAGTCCGGCAAAAGCACCGAGGGCCGCCGGGCGGCCTCCAGTCACACCGCATCCCTGGCCGGCGACCACAAAGTCTTCTCTTCCGTACTGGCCCAGCACGGTATCGTGGAGGCCGACAACGAGTTCGAGATGGTGTCTTTCTGCGAGTCCCTCAGCTGTTACCGCCAGAAGATCCAGGGTCGGGTCGGCATCATCACCGTCAGCGGTGGGCACGGTGTCCTCGTCACCGATATCTGCGCCGCCAGGGGACTGGCCGTTCCTCAACTGTCTAAAGATACCCGGCACAAGATACTGGAGAACCTGTCTGCGAGCATTCAGGGGATCGCCTCCCTCGAAAACCCCGTCGATTTAACCGGCAGTGCCCGGGATGATGATTTTGTCGCAGCCGCCAACGGACTGAGCCAGGCTTCGGAGGTCGATTGCGTGATCTTGCTGCTACTGCCCTACTCTCCCGGGATCAGCTCTGATCTCGGGGCGCGGTTGAGCTACGTGTTCCGGCGCGAGGACAAACCGTTGGTGGCTTACGTGCCCCATCAGGAAAAATACCGGATGTTGATCGAGGGCTTTGAACTGAACAACGTTCCGGTCTCCTCTTCCATCGATGGGGCGGTGCTGATGGTCGAGGCCCTGCGGAGGTGCCGGACATGCTGAACCAGGATATGCAGGATATCATCCGCCGTGCCAAAAAAGACGGCTGGGTATTGGAACCGGAAGCCAAGCGAATACTCTCTCTGGCCGGGATTCCCGTGCCCGATTTCCGCTGGGCGGCCACTCTGCCCGAGGCCCTGGCCGCAGCTGAGGACATCGGCTACCCGGTGGTGGCCAAGATTGTCTCTCCGGCCATCGTCCATAAATCCGAGGTCAACGGCGTGGAAGTAGGTCTTGAAGATGCGGATGCATTGACCGATGTCTTCAGGGATTTCAGCAAATTGGAGGGATTTGCCGGAGTCTTGATCGAGCCGCTGGTCTCCGGGATCGAGCTGATCATCGGTGCGAAAATCGACTACCAGTTCGGCCCGATCATATTGCTGGGCATCGGCGGCACCGGAGTGGAAATCTACCAGGACATCGCCTTGAAAATGGCCCCACTTTCGGACAGCGATATCTCTTCGATGGTGGAAAGCCTCAAGGGCGCTAAACTTCTAAGAGGGTATCGCGGCGCAGAGCCGATCGACATGCCGGCCCTGATACGCCTGGTCCATCATTTTTCAGTTTTGGTCATGGACCTCGCAGACAACATCGACACGATCGATCTCAACCCTGTCAAGTGCACCGGTGCAACATGTGTCGTGGTCGATGCCCGCATCATGCTGGCCAAAGCCGCCATTCCCATCGAATCGATTTGAAATAACGGCCAGCATGCTTTCCAATTCGAGTGAATTTCTATTCAAGCCGTTAACGCCACTCAGCAGCAAACGCCACTTCATGCCGCTGTCACGACGTTTTTTCTGCAGGATCTTTAGGGCATTCCTATTGGGACCACTCACATTTTGGAATAATTCCCGCCCATTCGTCTGGTTTCGGTCATAAGCGCTGATGATGATATCGAAAGCCATGAGTTGCATTAAGGTCCAGGCGTCTTTGGCCGAATTTACGGCAAACAAATCGCAATCGGTTTCCATGATTCGGGAATGAATAACATCCCAGATGGGCTCTTCATTGTGGACCAATAGAACACGATATCCTTCGAACTTATAGGCAATATCCACGCTCGCTCCAGCGATATGCATTGTATGACAATTGTATTATAAGCGAAGAGCGATATACGCGTCAAGACCCTTGTCGGGTTTATTGTTGTCAAATCATGGAACAATTAATAATTTTATTGTTAAGTTTTTGACGCTCATGACATTAAAGGTCACCACGGTGCATGAAAGTTCTATTTTCGTTTGAAAACTGTTGTGCCAGTTGAGTCTGTTACGTCAGTTTTGTCAGTTAAAGAATATTTTCGATTTTAACGACCAAACGCCCGTGGCCCTTGAGCCAAAACTGGTTCCGGGTTCTGAGTTTCAAGTTTCTACTTTCAGGTCTGATTCTATTCCCGGCTACAGATCGATGGGAGGTTGAATGAGAATTCTTTCCTTGTTTTACGGCCACGATGCCAATTGCACCTTAATGGAGGACGGCGAACCTGTCGTCGTTCTGGAGAAAGAGCGCCTTACGCGTGTCAAACATGACAAAGGGGCTATGGACATCGGAGCAATTTTAGAGGAGTACGGCTGGAATCCCGAAACCATTGACTCCCTGGATCAAACCCACTATAGAAGGCCGATTGGTGCAGTGGCACTTAGAAGGTGAGACGTATCAGGAGAATCCCAATTTCAAGAAAAGCGGATGGCGTGGACCTGTCGACAACCGTTACAGCCGGCATCGCATCAACTTGTTCGATCGTTGGTACGATTGCATCGCTGTCGACCATCATCTGGCGCATGTGGCCGGTGCATTGTTCACATCACCTTTCGAGAAGGCCGGAATCTTGACCGCAGATGGTGGAGGCGACTATCGCAATTGTGCCCTGGCTTATGGAGAGGGGAATAGAATCGAAGAAATCGAATACGGATGGGGCCACGAGGGCCGCGGGAAATTGCAGCTCAATATCGGCCGCACCTGGTCCTCGATCGGAGAGTACAATTTTGGAATGAAGCGGCTCGAAAGTGCCGGAAAAATCATGGGCCTGGCCAGCTACGGCACACCTCGGAACGAGATCGTCGATGCGCTGAAGCAGCAGATGCTCTACCATCCGTTTTCTCCTTTTCTGCGCGATGAAACCGGACGGTTCAGCATCGTTCCATTCGATCCGAAAAACAGATTCGCCCAGGACGTGTGCGCCTCCCTGCAACAGCTGACGACGGAATTTTATCTTGAAGCCTCAGCGCGGTTGAAATCCTGGTGGCCGGTAAATCGACTCGTCATGACAGGCGGCTGCTCTATGAATTGCACTGCCAACACTGCGGTTCACAAGAGTGGTTTATTTCAAGAAACCTGGGTGCCGGCCCAGCCGCACGACGGTGGCATCAGCCTCGGCCAAGCGCTATTTGTGTGGCACCACGTTTTTAACCGGCCAAGAGTATCACGCGCATGGCAACCCTACCTCGGCACCGATGCGGGAAGTATCGGCCATGACCTCATTCCGAATATCGTGCGGTTTCTGGAGGAGGGAAAAAGCGTCGGGTTGTGCTACGGTCGCGCGGAGTCCGGTCCGCGGGCCCTGGGCCATCGCAGCATTCTTCTCGATCCCCGCCTCAGCGACGGAAAAGATCGGCTCAACAGGGATGTCAAACATCGCGAATGGTATCGTCCGTTTGCACCCATGGTGCTCGGCAACTGGGGGGTGCCGAGCAAATACATGTCCTACATCGTTCCGACCAATGCCGAGCAGGTTCCGGCTGTGACCCATGTTGACGGCACCAGCCGCCCCCAAATCGTCGCAGAAGGGGATGATCCGTTTATTTTAAGGCTGCTGTCGGCCTGGCGGGATAAAACCGATTGCACCCTGCTGCTCAACACGTCCTTCAACTGCCAGGAGCCGCTCGTCGATACGCTGGAGCAGGCAAGGGCGACCTGGAAAAGAACCGGTCTGGATATCCTCGTGTCACCGGCGGGAATAGAGACCGACAAAACCGATGCCTATGAACTAAGCCTGCAAACGAAAGGCACCCCTAACTAGTATCCAGCTATAAATAGTCTTTCCCCGCTAGGCTTCTTTGAAAAATACGTTGATACGCACTTAGCGTGTCCCTCAATGCTTAGTATTGCGACTTTATTTTTTCACGAGCCCTTAGCTTAGTGCCTATCCATGGTTCATTAAGGGCACTGGTAAGTTTCCGATCCAGAAATGTGCAATTTTCTGCAAGTTCAAGGAAATCGGCGTTCCCCATATTTCGTCGGTTTCCTCGTCCAGCCCCTCCAGCTTGACCTTGATCAGATTCGAAAAATCGGCTTTGGCCTGACTGGTGGTCTCCCGCACGTGAATGCCCTTCTCGCGTGCGATGGCCGGTGCGCTGACGTAATTGAGGGGTTTATCGGTGAAAGCACCCAGCAGTCCCTTTAAAACCGCATGCGTGAGCGGGCGGGTGTCGAACCGGGTCACATCGCCGCTGTAGGTAATGGTCACGTCATGAGGTTTTCGCACCAGTTGGCCCATCAGGGAACCCATTTTTTCCGCCAGATCGAGATGGGGACGGATCTGCTGCATGACCTCCTGCGAAACGGAAGGGAAGTTGACCGCATTGGTGATGATCCCCTCAACCAAGTAGCCGGCGATCTGCCGGGCAATCATCTCGGCAACCTTGTCCTGAGCCTCGCCCGTGCTGGCGCCCAAATGAGGCGTGAATATGACGTGCGGGTGTCTCAGAATGGTCAGAGACGGTTCAGGTGGTTCTTTTGGCAGGACGTCCAGCGCCGCCCCGCTCACATGGCCGCTCTCAAGCGCCTGGTAGAGATCGTCCAGGTTGACGATGTCACCGCGCGAACAGTTGATGATGCGAACACCCGGCTTCATTTTGGCGATTGATTCCGCATTGATCATCCCGATGGTTTCCTTCAGGCGCGGAACGTGGAGAGTGATAAAATCAGACGCCGGCAGCAACGCTTCCAAGGGCACCAGTTCGACATGCAGCTGCTTGGCGGCCTCGGGGTTGACAAAGGGGTCCGAGGCGATCACCTTCATCTTCAACCCCAACGCCCTTTCGGCGACCACCCGCCCGATGTGACCGAGCCCGATGATGCCCAGGGTCTTGCCGGTGATTTCCACCCCGGTCAGCAGTTTTTTCTCCCATTTGCCCTCCCGCATGGAAGCGGTCGCCTGAGGAATGTTGCGGGCCAGGGAGAGCATGAGCGAAACGGCATGCTCGGCCGTGGTGACGGTGTTGCCTCCCGGAGCGTTCATGACGACAATGCCGTGTTCGGTGGCGGCAGCCACATCGACGTTGTCCACGCCGACGCCGGCGCGGCCGATGACCTTCAAATTGCCGGCTTTCTCTAACACCTGTTCGGTCACGCGGGTTCCACTGCGGATGGCCAGCCCGTCGAAGCCGTCGATGATTTCCGCCAACGCCTCCGGGCTGCCGGTGGCTTTCTCGTTGTCCACCACCACCTCGATTTGACCGGTTGCTTCCAGGATTTCCCCTGCCAGGGGGGACATGCTGTCTCGAATCATTACTTTGTACATGCGTCACGCTCCAAATTTTTTTGTATTTGAA